>DATJQW010000104.1:0-45821 GCA_035505395.1 Acidobacteriaceae bacterium | reverse complement strand
CGGCCACAATCTGCTGCACGCGATCCACGGCCGCCTTGCGCACCGCGTCGCTCCGGCTCGTCGCCTGCAGCTTCATCTCTTTGTCGATCTCCGCTTCCCACGGCGTCGCCGGCGTCTTCTCCGAGGGATCCCACTGATGGTTGGGCGACGAGCTCAGCCAGATATTCATCATCTCGTCAGGGTCGGCGTCGACGTTCTCGAGGCCGAGCAGGCACGCCTCGTAGTCCTGCGTGTGCATCAGCCGCTCGATCAGCGCCGGAAAGTCCAGCGTCACCACGTTCACCTGCATCCCCACCGCTGCCAGGTCCTGCTGGATCAGCGTGGCCATTTTCAGGCGCTCATCGTTGCCCGCGTTGGTGAGAATGGAAAACTTCACCGGATGTCCGCCCGCATCCACCAGCTGCGTGCCCTGCATGCGGAAGCCGGCGCGCAGCAATCCCGCGCGCGCCGCGGCCACGTCGCTGCGCGGCGCCGTCAGGCTGCGGTTATACCAAACGCTGTTCGCCGGAGAGATGAAACTGTACGCCGGCGTCGCATGCCCCAGATACACCACGCGCGCGATATCGTCGCGATGAATGGCCTGCGACACCGCCACGCGAAACGCCTGGCTCCGGAACCAGGCCTTTTCCCACGCGGGCAGCGGCGCACCCGGCGCCTGGTTGAACCACATCTGCTCGGTGTTCAATGACGGCCCCAGATCCCGCACCGCTCCGGGATCTCTCTGCTGCAGCATCTCGTAGTACTGCGGCGGCAGCTGGCCGATGGCATCGATTTCTCCCCGCAGGAACAGCCGGATCTGCTCTTCGGGGTTCTCCACAATATCCAGCAGCACGCCGCTGGCGCGGGGCAACGCGGCGCCGTTCGCATCCCGCAACTCGTAGTAGGGATTCCTCCGCAGCCGCACGTACTGGGAGCGCTGATACTCGGCCACAAAGAACGGACCGGAGGTCACGCGTCCCTCACTCGGCCGATTGGCCGGCTCGATGGCAATTTCGTCGAAGACCTTGCCGATGCCGACCACGCGCTGCGGCAGCTGCACGATCACCGTTTGCGCATCCGGAGCCTCCACACGCACGCCCGAGGGCGCGACAAACTCGGCGGACGCTGGAGCCGCGTCCCCCATATGCAATACTCGCTCGATCGACCACGCAGCGTCGCGCGCCGTCAGCGCGCTGCCGTCGGAAAATCTCAGCCCGGTGCGCAGCCGGAACGTAATCGTCTTTCCGTCGACGGAAACGCTCCAGCTCTCCGCCAGCTCCGGCTCGACCTTCTGTGTCAGCCGATTGAAGCGGAGCAGCACGCCGGCGGTGAGATAGCGCACGGTCTCCGAATCGATGTCGTCCACTTTGGCGGGGTCGAAGGTCTTCGGATCGTACCCGATCGTCCACGCCAGCTCGCCCGGCAACCGCGTGGCAGCCTGCGCCACGCAGTTTCTCGCACCCGTCGCCGCCAGCATCGCCAGCAGAAGTCCAGCCATCGCTCGTGCGCTGCGCATCTTCATGCCTCCACCGGGATCGCTTCGAGCAGCAGCAGAACCAGAATCAGCAGCGCGAGGGGAAAATACACCCACTCCGTCCGGAACAGCAGCGCGGAATTATCCAGCTCCAGCAGCATGCCGCCCCACGAAGGCAGCGGTTCGCCGATGCCCAGCCCGAGCGCGCCCAGATTGGCCTCCGCAATCACAAAGGCCGGCACGCAGATCAGGAACTGCGGCAGCAGCAGGGGCACCAGATTCGGCACGACCTGGCGGATCAGCTGCCTGCCGCGCAACCCCGACGCCCGCGCCTGCAGAATCCAGCCCGCGCGCTTCAGACCCACTCCGCCGCGATACACCGCGCGCGCGCACGCCGGCCATCCCAGCGCCGCCAGCACCAGAAACGTAATCGCCGCCGAATGTGCCGGCGATGCCTGCAGCGGCAGCGCCGACCGCACCATCATCAGCAGGAAGAGCCACGGCAGCGACAGAAACGCGTCGCACACCAGCATCGTCAGCCATGCCACGCCGCGCGGCGCAAACGCCGCCAGCGTTCCGATGGCGGCAGCAGCCCCCGTGGTCAGCACCGAGGCCGCCAGCGCTCCGGCCAGACTGAGCAGCAGCGCCGCGGAAACCCGCACCAGCCGGTCCCGCCCCAGCTCATCGGTTCCTGCCGGATGCTGCAGCGATGCCCCGGCCAGCGTGTGCTCGCGATCCTGATACGCATAGCTCGCGCCCGGCCGCGCGACCATCGCCAGCGCTCCCAGCGTCAGCGCGATCAGCAGCCAGACAGGCAACAGGCGAATCCTCATGCGCGCTCCCATTCGCCCGGCTGCCCGCCCAGCATGCCCGACGACGTCACCGCCAGCGCCATCAACAGCGTCACCGCCAGCAGTACCGGCAGATCGCGATTCATGGCCGCATTCCACGCCAGCTGGCCGAGCCCCGGCACGTCGAAGAGCACCTCCACCGGGACCAGCGCGCTCAGCGCGGTCACCAGCGACAATCCCGCCAGCGCGGCCAGCTGGGCCGCGATCGCCGGCGCCACCTGCACGGCCAGCAGCCGCCGCATGCGGATGCCCTGGGCGCGAGCCTGCAGCAGATGTGGTTCCAGCCACGCCTGCCGCAGGATGCGGCAAAGAAACTTGAAGTCGCGCGCCGCGATCAGCAGCGCCATCACCAGCACCGGTCCGCCGCTCCCTGCCAGCAGGCACAGCGTCGCCATGGCCGCCGTGGGAATCGCCAGCAGCAGCGACGCCGGCGCCTGCCACACAACTCCCGATCTCCTCCGCGTGCTCGCCGCCAGCGCCGCGGTGATCGCCAGCGCCCACCCCAGCAGCAGCGAACGCAGCAGCAGAGCGCCCGTCACCGCCAGCCGCGGCTGGATCAGCTCGCGCACCGGCACTCCGAACTGCCGCGACACCCCCGCGTCTCCATGCAGCCAGCCCTTCGCCTCGCGCGCCAGCATCTGCGGCAGCGAGCTTCGCGCGCTCTCGTGCGCCAGCTCCGCGCGCACCGTGCTGCCGTAGCGCGCGTCCATCTCCCGCGCGTCGCTCAGGTAGCCTGGCGCCCGCCGCACCAGCAGCGTCGACCCGATCATCACCAGCAGCACCAGCGCCAGGGCTCGCGCCAGCGACCGCAGCAGACTGGAGAGTGTTTTCACGACGCCCGCGCGCTCTTCAGGACAGAACCAGCCGCTGCGTCCAGGCACACGTGGCTTCCCGCCGCCGCTTCGCCCGCGCGCATCGCGTCTTCCAGCGCCGGGGCGAACTCGGCCACCAGTCCCTCGAGCATTTGCCGATGATCTTTTGAGAACGCCGCCGGCTCGCGCGAATACAGCGCAACCACGCCGAACGCCACGCCGTTGGCCCGGACCAGCGGCACCGCCAGCGCGGAGCTCTCCGGCGTAAACAGGCCCGCATCGGGCACGAAGTTCGGCTCGACCGTTGGATTGCCGTTCACGATGCACCGCGCATTTTCCGCCACCCAGCCCGACAGGCCCTCGCCCAGGGGAATGGCCCGTGACGAGAATGCGCATTCGCACCAGCCGTTCATGTACTGCGCTTCGATCGCCGTACCGCTTCGCGTATACACGGCGATGCAGTCAAACGGAATCTGCGCCTGCACGCAGTGCGCCAGCATGGCGCTGCTTTCGCGCACCCCGCGCGCACGCTCCAGCCCGCGCCGCAGTTCGCGCAGCCCTGCTGCCGCGGCGGCGATGGTCAGGCGGCCGTTTTCGCCTGCGCCCTGCGGACTCCGCTCCGGCTCATATCCGGCTCCTGGAGCCTCGCCGCGGCTGATGAACAAATCCGTGTTCAGCGGCTTGTCTTCGGTCGCCTCGCGCGCCATCTGCTCCAGCCGCGGATAATGCTCGGCCAGCAGCTCTATTACCTCGGGATCAAACTGGATTCCGGCTTTGTCTTTCAAAAACGCCATCGCCTCATCCAGCGGCATTGCGCGCCGGTACGGCCGCTCCGAGGCCAGGGCATCCAGGCAGTCTACTGCCGTCAGAATGCGCGCTCCGATGGGGATCTCGCCGGCCTTCAGCCCGTCCGGATACCCGCTCCCGTCCCAGGCTTCATGATGCGCGCGCACGATGGGCGCCACCGGATATGGAAAACGCACCCGCTCCAGCAGCTCCGCGCCCACCACCGGGTGGATCTTCATCTTTTCGAACTCTTCCGGCGTCAGCCTGCCCGGTTTGTTGATGATGTACTCGGGCACCGCCAGCTTTCCGATGTCGTGCAGATACGACGCGGTCACCAGCGCCTTCATGGTTGAGTCGTCCAGGCCCATCAGCCGGCCCAGCTCGGAGACATACACGCGCACCCGCATCAGGTGCCGGTGCGTGTTCTTGTCCTTCGCCTCGACGGCCATCGCCAGGCCCTCGATGGTGCGCATCTGCAGCGCCTCGGTCTCCACAATGTGCTGCTCCCGGTCGCGCAGGATCTCGATCTGCGCCCGGTAGGCGCGGTAGATCGTGTAAACCATGGGGATGAGCAGCATCGAGGTCAGCCAGCCGTAGTGGTCGCCGATGAAGTTGGCCAGCGCGGCCAGCATCGCACCCACCAGGTAGAACGGGAAGTACCAGGGGAACTCGCCGCGCCACTGCTGCAGCGGCGAGGTGCCCGATTCCCAGCCCAGCACCAGGGCCAGCGGAATGGTGTTCGCCAGGAAGTAGACGGTCACGGCCAGGGTCAGCGCCGGCGCCACTTCGCCGTGCACCAGCTTCAGCGATGCCGCATACGTCAGGCAGGCCAGCGCCGTCGCCGTGGTTACGTTGGCGATGTTGAAGAGGATCTGCACCAGGGTGAAGGCTTTCACCACCTTCAGCCGGCACTGCGCAATCACGCTGGCCACTGCCAGCAGCACGGCCTGCCCCGGCGCCAGCTGCACAATGCCCAGCAGGATGAAGGGGAAATCGACGGACATGGTCCCGTTGCTCTTCGGCATCGGAACCTTCATGTTCGCTGCGATGAGGATGGCGACGAGGTAGACCACCAGCTCCATCCACCGCCGCCCCGGCTGCGCGTGGACCGCCCACAGGCTCGCCGCAGCGCCGGCCAGCACCACGCATACCAGAGCCCTGGTTCGGCGCGTCATACCGCGACCTCAGACCCCTGCGAGGGCTGACGCCTCATCGATCCATCCTCCAACTACCCTGCCCAATGTGAAAACGTCCGGGGATATGCACACAGGAGCGTGCGCATTCTATATATCGCAGGGACGGCGGCTACCCAATGCGTCTTTTGGGGCATGGGCGTCCCAGGCCCCTGTTGCGGGTGGGGATCGGCTCGCAGACAGCACGCGGCGGACAAGAGGCTGACGCAGGGCTCTCTGGGGCTGGCGAAAGGAGTGCTGCCCGATGGAAAAACAATCTGGAGAAGCGGATGGACCTCAGGATTGCGGCGTTGGCGCTGTGGCGTTGCTCGGCACAGCCGCCGCGGCCGGCGCCTTCTGCGGTGAGGATTCCACAGGTTTGTTCTGTGGCGCGGCCTCAGCCCCTTTCTGCCGCCGCTCGGCCGCCTTTTGCCGTTCTTCTTCCTGTTGCGCCTTCTCCGCTGCCGCTTCCTCGTCCGTCACGTAACGAAACTCCTGTAGACGGCCTGGGTATTGCTCCGTGGTGAAGACCCGGTTTTGTTTGTCGATGGCCACACCCACCAGCGCCTTGAACTGGCCGGGGAGCTCGCCGTGTCCCATGCCGATGTAGGTCAGCAGCTGGCCTTCGCGATTGAAAACCTGCAACCGGTCCTGCATCTCGTCTGCAACCCAGATGTGTCCGTCGCTGTCGACCGCAATCCCTTTCGGCCGGACAAAGAATCCCGGCCCGTCGCCGGCCTTCCCGAAGGTGCTGATAAAGGTCCCGTCGGCGTCGAAGATCTCCACCCGATCGTTCAGGGTGTCGGTCACGTAGACGTTCCCGTCCTTATCCACGGCCACGTCCTGCGGGGCGGCAAAATCGCCCGGGGTTGTCAGGTAGTGGTTCTTGCCTCCGGTTCCCATGCGCCGCAGCAGCTTCAGGGTGTCCGCGTCGTAGACCAGCACCTGGTCCTGCTGGGTGTCCACGACATACAGGAACCGATTGTTCACATCGATGGCCAGGCCCACCGGATCCACCAGGCCCTCAGTAATCTGTCCATCGATATCGTGCTTCGCGTTGAAGATCAGCACCCGGCGCATCTTGCCGTCCGAAACGAACAGCCGGTCGTCGTCGTCGATGGCGAGGCCGTTGATCCAGCCGAAGTGGGCTTCAAAGCCATTGCGGATGAGCTGCGTTTCGTGGGTCTGCGGATTGAAGATGAATACCGCGCCCACTTTCTGGTCGGCCACATACACCTGCCCTTTCGAATCGAAGGCGATGCCGTAGGGCCCGATCAGCTGGAAGGGATAGGTTTTCAGGTTGACCTTTTCGGTGTCCGACTGACCGCCGGCCAGGCGATCCATCCACGTCGCCCTGGGCTTGGCCGCGCCGGCCGTGGAGTAGTCGATCTTTTGCCCGGCAAAGTAATCCAGCCAGCGAACTCGCGCGATATTGGGAGGGCTCGGCCACACCAGTTTGGTGGGATCGAATCCGAACTTCCGCGGGCCGGCTTCGGTTGCCGCAGGCTGAGCTTTCTTCTTTTTGTCGGCCTTCGCCGGCCATGGAGAGATCATGACCAGGGCGAGCAGCAACAGCAGCGCGGCCGGCCTGCGGCCATATTTCGAATGTCGATGGAACGCGATCATCTGGAGCCTCCAGCTACTTACCCGGGGACGTTGTCTCGTTCATGTTGAGCCGGTTCTTGTGGCAGTTATCGCAGAACGCCATGTTGTTGGCCTGATCGTTCACCAGCAGATCCGCCTGTGCCGATGCATGGGGCTGATGGCAGGAAAGACAGCTCAGCCGCGTCTTCACTCTGCTCTGGTTAGTCGGGTCCATCACGTCGGAAACGGGGTGATAATCCACCGGATGCCCCAGCCCGAAGCGCAGCGGCAGGATCGGAACTCGATTCTTCTGGTAATAGTCGGCCGGCAGCCGGATGGTGCCGTTGAAAATGGCGAGGGTTCCGTCGGGCTGCTTCTGCGGCACTGAATCCGGACCGTGGCACTCCAGGCACAGGGCATTGCCCGAGGCGCGCAGCAGATGGTCATTGTCACCGCCATGCGGCGTGTGGCACGTTGCGCACCCCAGCCCGAAGACCGGCTGATGGTGAACCGCCTTTTTTTGCAGGTCGCCGATGTCGCTGTGGCATCCGATGCAGATCGTCACCCCGTCGCCTTTGGGCAGGCCGGGTTGGCTGGCGGCATGCGGGCTGTGGCAGTCGGTGCAGTCGCCCATGGCCCCGGGATGCGGCACTTTGGCCGAGGCAATCAGCTTTCCTTTGTCGTCGTGGCAGGTCACGCACAGCGTCTTCACGTCGGCCTGCGTCAGCACCACCTTGCCATCCTTTGCCGGAGCGTGGCAGGTGTCGCAGCTCTTTGCCTCAAACGGCGGATGCATGAACTTTGCCATCAGCACCGGCGCCGACGACTGGTGAGGATCATGGCATTCGAGGCAGTTCGCCGTGGCGAACGGCTGGTTGTTGTGCGCCTTTTGCAGCGCGGCATCCTTCGCATCGTGGCAGTCGAGGCAGAGCGCCGGAGCCGGCTTGGTCAGGTGGAAGCGGTTCTCCGCGGTCGGTTCCGCGCCCGTCTTATGCGTGGTGTGGCAGGTGTCGCAGCCCATGTCCAGCGCAGCATGGCGGCTGCCTCCGGCGGGCACGTTCAGGCCGGTCTGGTGACAGTTCAGGCACAAATTATCTTTTTCGCCGCCCGATACCGGCTTCAGCAGCTGGTTCTTGTTGTCGCTGCTGTGCGGATCGTGGCACGCAAGGCAGTCGCGCACCGCCGGCAGGTGCACCGTGCCCTGAATATCCGCAGCTTTCTTGTCCGCGTGGCACGAGACGCAAAGCGAAACCGGCGTGGCCGTAATCAGCTTCACGCGCGTCACATCCTTATTCACTCGGATCTCGTGACAGCTCAGGCACCCCATCGCCATCGCCGAATGCACCGATTTGCCCTTTGTCTTGTCCGCATGGCACTCGAGGCATTTGGCCGGGTCAGTGTTCTTGTCCAGCGGCACCGGGTGAATGTCGGCGAAGACTCGCATCGCGGGCAGCACCGCCAGCAGTGCCCAGATCCATATCCCTCTCCGCGGCCCGCGGGCAAGCGGCCAGCGACGCGCGCGAGTGAGCCGGTTACGGCGCCGCGGCCGGCCATCAGTGCGGATTGTTTGCTGCGGCATGATGGGGTTCATCGAGGCTCCCAAATCCTTTAGCCTCCGCACGGCCATTAGAACCGCGCGGCTGTCTCCCCGGCTGTGAGATATGTCACTCGCCGCAATGTTCCAGGAACGGTCACTTCGTCCTCCGCGATGAAGTTCTTCCCCGCGCCGACCGATGAGCAGAGCAAGGACAAGGAGCACACGCTCGATGATCCGCCGCATCCCGCTCATGCTGACGCTGCTGGCCGCTGCCGGCACAGCCGCCGCCCAGATCGCTGCCCCTTCTACCGATGTCCTCGGCGCCCATCTCAACTACGGCCGCGGCTGCGCGGCCTGCCACGCGCCCCACTCCGGCGCTTACGGCAACGGCAAGGCCCAGACCTCCGATCCCTCCTCCGGGGTAGCCGCTCTCTGGGGCGAGGATGTTTCCAGCCTTTACGGCCGGACCCTCGCCACAGGGGGAGGAAGCTTCGTCGAGATTCTGCCCACCAGCATGTCGGCCGCGACCCCCGACGTCGCCGGCATGCTGACCTGCCTCAGCTGCCACGACGGCAACTTCGCCGAATCGGCCATGATGAAGAACAAGGTCTATGAGACAGTGCCCACGACCTACGGCACCGCCAACGCCATCCCCACCCTGATCGGCAGCAACGGCAACTACCTCAGCGAGCATCCCGTCGGCCTCAACGCCAAGGTGAGCTGCGGCGGCGCCACTGCCTGGGATTGCAGCGAGATCAACGGCGCCATCGTCATGAAGGGGCCGAACTCCAGCAAATTCGTCTCCAACTACGGCTTCTTCGTTCAGCTCGGCAACTACAACAACACCGCCGTGGTCGTCTGTACCACCTGCCACGATCCGCATGTGATGAACGTGGTCAAAGTCACCAGCGGCTCGAACTCCGGTCTTCCCTCTGGCACCTACTCGACCATGTTTTTCCTGCGCGCTCCCTACAACCCCAACGACACCAATCCCCTCTCCAACCAGACCGCGCAATTTTGCCGTCAGTGCCATGCCGACAAATCCAACGAGGTCAATGGAAGCACCGCCAGAACCGTCTTCTGAGTCACTTCCGCCCTCCCTTCGCCCGGCGCAGCGCCACCGACGCCACCGTGCCGTCGGCGTTGTGTGCGGTTCCGTGGCACACCAGCACGCACGTATTTGCGGTGCGGTTGTACGAAATCGGCAGCCCCGCATTCGGCGCCACCACGTTTACATCGAAATTCACCAGCCGCTCGCCGCTGATGCTGCCGCTCACCGCCCCCATGCCGTGCGCCGTGTGACATACGGAACAGGTGAAGCCTGCGTTGATGTGCAGGCTGTGCTGCGACCAGCTTGTGTTCCGCACGATCTGGTTGGCCATGTCGTGACATTTGCCGCACAGCGCGTAGGGTCCGTTGACGCTCAGGTCCGGATTCGGAAACAGGTTGCTGATCAGCTGGCCTGGAGCTGAGGCCTGGCTGAACTCGTAGCGCCGCTCCAGAATGTGCGTCCATCTGGAGCCGTGCGGGCCGTTCGCTCCCGTTCCCCCGAATTCGCGATTATCGTCGCTGTTGTGGCAGTCGGTGCAGAAGATCTGCGTCCCCATCAGCCGCGCCTGGGTCACACCGTCCAGCTTCAGCATGTAGGTGCGAAGGCTCGGCTGCGGCAGCGCGCTGCTTCTTGGGTGCATCACCGGATGGCTGGAGGTCGCGGTCACCGCAAACTGCGGGATCAGATTCAGCGGATCGCCCGCCGACACCGCGCGCACCGGGAAGTAGCCGTAGATCGGCAGCACCTGCTTGCCGGCGCTGGTGCCGTGGCAGCGCAGGCAGTTCTCATACTGGTTGACTGCGGGCGTCAGCACCGTGGTTCCGTCCAGTGCGCTGATGCCCGCGACACCCTGCTGCGAGACCCGGATCAGCGGAGGCGGCGGAAAGGTTCCCACTGCCTCCGCCCCGTGCGCGTTATGGCAGTCCACGCAGGTCGCATGACGATTGTTGTTGAGCAGCACGCTCTCCGCAGCATCGTGCGGATTGGTCGAGTTGGGGAACGGATGCCCCACCTTCGGAGACGCGTACTCCGCAAACACGTCTTCCCAGGTCGCCATCGGCGAGATATTGGAGCCGTTGTGGCAGGCGATGCAGTCCTGTTCGTTCAGGCCGCGCAGCAGCCGCGACGGCCCGTTCGCGTTGTGCGGAGTGTGGCACGAGATGCATGCGTTGCCGCCCACCGTGGCGTAACTGCCCACCTGCGCCTGCGGCGAGATCTTCCCTGAGGAAAGCGCATGCGCGCTGGTCGCCCATCCGGCCAGCGGATTCGCATGGCCCGCCATCTGTCGCGTGGGATCGTGGCACGCCAGGCATAACTTCCCGTAGGAGCTGTCCTTCACCAGAAAGTTCTGCGAGACCAGGTCCCTGGCCTGAACGTGCGGATCGTGGCACGAGGTGCATTCCACGTTTCCCTGGATCAGCCGCACTGCTCCGGTGGTGTCGGCGGTCTTGCCGCTGGCGGCCAGCGAGGCGGTCAGATCGATGTTGTCTTTGAGCGGCAGCACCAGGCTGAACGGATGCGACGGCTGCATGTTGCTGCCGAAGACGTCCTGGGTGTACATCGATCCCTGCATGGTCACCTGGCCGTACACCACCGTGTCTCCCACTGCCACGGTGCCGTCGTGGCAGCTGAGGCATTGATTGCTGACCGAACCCAGCCTCGGCTGCCGGCCGCGATTGGCCTCAGTGTCGCTCGAGTACATCGTGTAACTCTGGGTGGTGAGCTTCTGGTTCCACAATCCGTTGTTCAGCGCGGAGTGCGGCGCATGGCAATACGCGCAGGCATCCGGCCGCGCCCCGCTGACCGGAGACCTGCTCCCCGGTCCCAGGCTGTGCATGCCCATGGCGTCGCCGGAGACCTGGCCGTGCACGGCCGCGCCCCACAGCACAATCGCCAGTCCGGTGATCGCCGCCCTGACCCTCACTTCGTTTCTCCCGTCGCCGCGCTCTTCAAGCCGGAGTAGCGAAACTCCTGGACGCGCCGATTGAATGAGTCCACGACGTACACGCGGTCGTTCCTGTCGATGAACAACCCCGTCGGCAGCTGAAATTCGCCGGCATGCGCTCCCGGCGCGCCGAAGTAGTAGAGCAACTGGCCCTCGCGGTTGAAGACCTGGACGATCCCCCACAACCCGTCGACGACATACAGATCGCCCTCCGAGTCGACCGCGGCCGCCTTCGGCCGGAACATCGCTCCCGGACCGTCACCGATCTTTCCCACCGCGTACTGAAATCCTCCCGAGCGATCGAAGACCTGCACCCGGAAGTTCATGGCGTCGACCGCCATCAGGTTCGGCCCCTGCAGGCGCAGCTCCGTCGGGTAATTGAATTGGCCCTGGCCCTCGCCTCTCTCGCCAAACGTCTGCACGATGTTTCCCTGCATGTCCAGGATGTACACCCGGTCGCGCAGTGTGTCGGTGACGTAGATCCGCTGCGCGGTGGAGTCCACCGCGATCCCCGTGGGCCGCTTGAAGTAGCCCTCGCCGCCTTTCAGGCTCCCGATCGCGCGCAGAAACTTTCCGCTGGGCGCGAAGACGAAGATCACGCCGGCCTGCGAATCGGTCACGTAGATGTTGTCCTCGGCATCCACCGCAACGCACTGAGGCGTCAGCATCGGCGGATCATGGTCGAGGCGCTGGATGAACTTGTACCTGCGCTGCGCAAAATCGAAGATATGCACACCCGCGGCGCCCGGATCGGTCACCAGGATCCGTCCGCGCGAATCCACGGCGACGCTGTAGGGCCGCACCAGCGACCGATAGTCAGGAGCCCCGGCCACGATGTCCACCAGCTTGTTCCAGAAGCCGCGGTTCGGCTTCACCTCGGCCTGCGAGCTGAAGCTGCGTTCCCACGTCAGCGTGCGTCCGCCCTCCAGCGACATCTCCCACGCTTCCGCCGGGCCGCCGCGCGATCCGGACTTCTGCGCCAGGCACAACGGCGCCAGCAGCGCCACCGCGGCCATAGCCGCGACGCTCGGCCATCTCCCGCTGCCACTCAGAAGACGTTGAACCACCGCGACACTCCGATGCTGAACGTGGAAACGACTCCCGGCGGCACGCCGGAGCCGCTGAAGCCCTGCTCCAGCCGCGCGTATCCGCTGGTGAAGTACAACTTGCGCGTCTGATACTGAATGAATGTGTTGAACTCGTTGTTCTGGTTGTTCGATGTGAGCCCGTTGCTGCTGATATTGCTGGTCGACTTCGCGTACGAGGCGGAGAGGATCAGCTTCCTCACCGGCGTGCTCGCCAGGCCGAAGGAGTAGCTGTTGCCTCCGTACAAACTCACCAGACTCGAGGGCAGAACCGGCGGCGGAATGGGGACGGTTACCAGCCCCGCGCCCGTCGCCAGCGCTTGGCCGCTCGCCTTTGCATAGCTGCCCGTGGCTGTAACCCACATGCCATAGCCCAGGCTGGCGTTATAGCTCTCGCTGCTGCTTTCTACGCCGGTTTGCTGAGTCAGGGCGGTGCGCGATGCGCCCGCGCCAGCGGTCGCGCTAAGCCTTCCCCACCGCCGTCGCGCATTGAACGCGTAGTTGTAGTACGAGTTCATGTAGGTCACCAGCAGCGTCTGCACGTTCTGCGCATACCCGAACGACCCGTTCAGATGCCAGCCCATCAGCACGGTGGAGTAATTGCCGTTGGCGGAAAACCCCAGCGTGTTTTCACCGCTCGTGTCGTTGACGTTCTCCGTCACCGTCAGCGCTCCGTTGAAGGTGCCATCGAGCACGTCCCGCAGATAGGTGACGCTGCCTCCGTACGTCGTCACGCCGTAGTTCTCTCCCAGAAAGTTCTGGCTCAGCCGCTCCACCGATGCGGAGGTTTCGAGATGCTGCAGCGGCTGCCACGTGACCAGCCCCAGCAGGTCAAGCGAATTGGACGACTCATTCGAATTCGCTCCCGCAACCACCCCGCCGGCCGCGACCACCGCGCCCAGCAACTGTCCGGTCAGGTTGTCGGAGTAATCGACGGTCACGGTGACCGACACTTTTTGCGAGGGGTGCACCATCGCCACCGCGTTGGTCAGATCGACCGTCCCGCTGGAGCTGGAGCCGAGATAATCGCTGCTCCACTCCGACCGGTTGAAGCCGGCCGTGACCGAGCCCTGAAACGGGAGCACGTGCGTCACGTTGACGCCCAGAGCGTCGTCGCTGGAGTGGCTCTCGGTGCCGGGCGCGTTGGTGATCACTTCGGGGATCAGTGCGTGCGCGGTTCCGGTCGAATAGAACGCACCCAGATTGAAGCCCGCCAGTTTATAGCCGCTGTGCAGGTTGAGCGAATCGAACGCGTTGGTTCCCTCTTCGTTCGTCCCATACACCGAATAGCTGCTGCTCCCCCTCTGCAGTCCGGCGGAGAAACTCGGAGCCTTCGGCAGATTCTCGCTCCAGTTAATCCCGAAGGTATTGCTGTCGCCGTGCGTCACGTAATTAGCCAGCCCGGGAACGTTGTAGTTCCCTTCGCTGTTCCAGGCCGTGGAGTAGTTGATCGATCCGGGAAAGTGGCTGCCGCCGAAAATATTGCTGTTGACCGTGACCCCGCTGGCGTTGGAGATGGACTGAAAGTTGGAATTGGCTCGTGACTGATCGAGATAGAAAGACGCGTCGAAGGAGAAGAAGTTGGGGTTGTAATAGAAACCCGAGAAATTGCCCGCGCCGCCGAACATCCAGCTGTGGTCCGATCCGGTCTCGTTGCCCCAGTCCGCCGAGTATCCCGGCGAGATCGTCCCGCTCAGGTGCGTGCTCAGCCCGCCGATCTTCACCTGTGCGGCCGCGGGCAAGGCCAGCAACAGGCCCACTGCCTCAGCCATCCACGCAATTCGCAACCAACCTGCCACGGTCTGCCATCCCTGAATCGGCGGTTCAGCGTCGCCGGCTTCACTTTTCCCGCCAGGCATTCGTATCGCCGCCTGGTCTGTTCACCCCCGAACGACGGAACTCGACTCAGCACCTTTAGAATTCTTCGACCCGCGCGTTTTGCCGCAGCTCCCGGTCCAGTGCGGCACGCATCTGGTTTCTCTTCTGCTCGTGCAGCTGCTGTTCCAGCGGCGCCTTCACTTCCTCGAACTTCGCGATCCCCGCCGGCGTGTGCCGCCCCAGGCGCACGATGGTGCAGGCATCGTCGATCTGAATCACGCCGCTGATCTCGCCCACCTTCATCGCCCGCAGCGCCCGTACTACCTGCGGCGCCAGCTGATCCACGGGAACCGGCCGGTGCTGCCCCATCACTACCCGGTAATCGTCATCGGAGATTTTCTCCGCCAGCAATCCGAACTGCTCCGCCGTCTTCGTGGCTCTCGCCTGAACCAGCGCCTGCTGCGCCCGCGCGCGGCCTTCCTTCAGCTGCTCGGGCGTCGCGTTTGCAGGAGGCAGCACCGAGATGGTCTGAAACGTGTAGGTCTCGGGGTGCCGGAAGCGGGCCGGATTCCTGTCGTAGAATGCTCTCGCCTCGGCCGGCGAGACCGTGCTGCGGTCGTCGATCCGGGCCTTCAGAAATGCGTCGATCAGCAGCGAGCGCCGGATCTTCTCGCGCAGCAGCTGCTCCGACCCCTGGAACTGGCTGTTCAGAAACGCAGTGAACTCTTCCGGAGTGGGAAACTGCCTGCGAAATTCCGCTTCGGCGCGCTGCAGTCTCGCCGGCGGCACCGTCAGCTTCTCCCGCAGCGCCTCCTGATACACCAGCTCCTCGAAGACGATCATCTTCAGGGCGCCATCCCGTATCTGCGCCTCAAATTCCTTCGGAATTCCGTTGTGCTGGCGGGCATAGGGGAAGATCGTGTACTCCTCGCGCAGCAGATCGTCTGCGGTCAGCACCACTCCGTTCACTCGCGCCACCGCCTGGCCGCCGCTCGCCGGGGACGCGGGCAATGAGGGCGCGTGCGACGCGACCTGGGCCCCGGCCGTCGCCAGCAGCAGCCACAGGATTCCGTTGATCGTAACTTTCCGTGTCATGGGGATCATCCGCACTTCGAAAAAAAGGGGAGGGAAACTTCCTGGCCCCTCCCCCTGATGCATGTACAGCAAGCTGCTAGAAGATGGTGCCGGCTGTGCTGCCGTTCATCTCGTTCGACTCCCCGCCGTGGCACTGGCGGCAGAACTGCGCCGTCTGGTTGCTGTTGGTGTCCCACGGGTTGTAGGGCCCGCGCAGGAAGAACATAGTCGCGTAGGTTCCCTGCGGCAGTCCCGACTTCGAAGTCGCCGTCACATTCACCACGTTCATCACGTGCTGGTTGTGGCAGGTGGTGCACAGCACGATCGGCTGATTGTTGTAAGTGCCCGGGCTGACGAAGAATCCGTAGTCGGTGATGAACTTCGACGACGCCGTTCCCGTCATCTGTACCGCGCCGGTTGCGCTGATGGTGCAGTCCCAGTTGTACTGGCCGCCGCATCCCATCACCGCGCTCAGGCCCACCGGGTGGTCGTTGAGGTAGTTGCCGGTCGTGGTTCCATCGTTTCCGAGCAGTGTCGGGATGGTGTTCCACGTTCCGTAAGTCGCCGGCAGCGCCTCATAGACCTTGTTCTTCATCATGGCGCCCTGTGCGTAGTTGCCGTCATGGCAACTCAGGCACATCAGGACTCCCGTGACATCCGGGGTTCCCGCGGTCAGGCTGCTGGGAAGAACCTCAGCAGTTCCCAGGGTGGTAATTCCATTGCTCGAGCTGCTGGTCAGAGTCTGGCCGGCAAACTGGATGGTCTTTCCATACAGGCTGCCGACATCCTGGCCCCACAAAGCGACGTTGCCGGAATTCGCATCCGCGGTCTTCGCGTTGCCGTTTCCGTATGCGCCGCTGTGCGGTGCGTGGCAGGCCGCGCAGCCGCGGCCGTAGTTGAGATGGGCGCCGAGTACGTCACCCGTCGGCGTCTGAATCTGGGCCGTCGCGAAACTCGCGGCTGCCAGGAACATGCTGGTAAGTAGAAGACTGCGCCTCATTCTATGAAGCCTCCTGTACGCACTTTTGCCCGGCTGAACCATGTCAACGGCCGCGCTGTTGTGTGGTTGAGTCCAGTTCCCGCTGGCCGAACGTGCGTGCAGACCAAGCCGTTGCCGTGGATCTGGAATCGCCTGGAACAAATCGAATAATGAACTGCAGATAAAACGAATATGATTCCTGCGACTTATGGGACTGAGCCCGCCTCCGCTCCCAACCCGGCGACAGCCATAGCCCCGGAGCAGAAATATCTCGCCATTTCCCTTAATGGTTTTTCTTCCCGTGCCGATATTCCGTTTCGGGAAACCTGGAAATTTTTGCGGCATTCCATCGCCCCTTTAAGCCAGTCTTATGCAATCATCTTGTTCGCTTTACTGGATGTGACCTTCGTCACATGGCTCTGTGATCATCGCCGCCGCACCGCCGCACCCCGCTGCCGTTCCATGGAACCAGGCAGCACAGGGAAAGAACCGCGATGCTGAACAAGGACGTCGGGAAACCCACACCGGCATACACGTTCAACGGCAAGAGCGTGGCGGCAGCGGCAGTGTTTTCGCTTTGCCTCGGCCTCGCCATTGGCTACTGGACGACCGGGCCGCGCGTGTCCGAAGCTGACACACGCGCTCAGATTTCGGACACTCCCGCGGTTGCCGCGGCACCCGCGCCCGCGCAGCCGATGGGCCCCGCGCAGATGAAACAGATGGCCGACCAGCAGGCGGCTCCGCTGCTGGCTCAGCTCCGGAGCGACCCGAAGAATGCAGCGCTGCTGCTTCAGGTGGGAGCGATTTATTACGTCGCTCAGCAGTACCACGATGCGAGCCTCTGGTATGGCAGGGCGGTGGACGCCGATCCCGGCAACGTGGCGGCTCGCAACAAGCTCGCCGGAAGCCTCTTTCGTGAGGGCGAAGTCGAGGATGCGATCCGGCAGCTGAATCGCGCGCTGCTCGATGGTCCGACGGATGCCAACTCCCTGTTCAACCTCGGCATGATTCGCCTGCAGGGAAAAGGCGACGCCCGCGGCGCGCTGGCGGCCTGGCAGAAACTCCTGCGGACGAACCCCCAGCTCAGCGCGGATCGCAAGGCCGCGGTCCTGCAGCTCATCGCCCAGGTGATGACCAACCTGAACGATCGGCAGACATCGGAAGGAGCGCGAAAGCATGAACAGCGCCAGTCAGGCAGCGAGTAAGCGCTGGACGATCTTCCAGGCGATGACTCTGGCGGGCGCCTGCCTCATCGCCGGAACCGCCGCGGGCTGGCTCCTGCGCGCGCAACAGTCTCCCGCGGTCGATGGAGTAGCCCAGGCCTCGGCAGCCGCTGTTTCTCAGATGCCGGAGTCGCAGCTGAAGTCCCTGGCGGACACGAACGCGGCGCCGCTCCTGCGAAAGCTTCAGTCCGATCCCAATAACCCGGATCTGCTCATCAGCGTCGGCAATCTCTACTACGACGCGCGCCAGTACCAGGTGGCCATCGGCTACTATGGCCGCGCGCTGCAGGTGAAGCCCGCCGATGTCTCCGTGCGCACCGACATGGGAACGGCCTACTGGTACATGGGCGATGCCGACGCGGCGATCGCCGCTTTCAACCGTGCTCTGGCTGACGCGCCCAACAATCCCAATACCCTGTTCAATCTCGGCATCGTCGAATGGCAGGGCAAGATGGACGTCCCGGCTGCCGTCTCCGCCTGGAAGGAGCTGCTCGCCGCCAATCCCGGCTATCAGGGCAGAGCTCAGGTCGAGCAGCTGATCGCCCAGGCCGCGCAGCAGACGCCCTCCCCGCAAGGCTCTCCGGCAAAGTGAGCGGCGCGAGTCTCCACGCCGCCGTCTTGTATCAATTCACCGTGATCGTCTTCTGTGCCGTGTAAACGTCGCCGTCCGCGTCCCACAGCTTGAAGACCAGCGTGTGCGAGCCGGAAGAAAGCGTCTGCGTCGTGTCCACGTACGAGCTCCCGGTCGTGCCGTTGTTCACCACCAGATCGCCGTCGATGTAAAGCTGCGCTGCGGTGGTGATCCACGAGGCCCACCCGTTGGCCAGAATATGTACCGGCGAGCTGCTCGTCGTTCCGCTCGGCAGGCAGATGGTCGCCGTCCCGGACGCCGTCGGGCAGGCGGGGTAGGGCGTTCCGTTATACACCGTCACCGTCCGGTCCGAGCGGAAGCTGCGCCCGCCCGCGTCCCATCCCTTGGTGATAAACGAATGTGTCCCCAACGGCTCGGCAAAGGTGGTCTCGAAGCTGCTCACGTCTTCGGAGTACTCCAGCTGGTTGTCGATGTACTCCTGCATCGCCGTCACCTTCGTCGTGTCGTAGCTGTTGGCCTGCACGGTGACCGGGCTGGGCGTGTAGGTAAAGTTCACTGGCTGGCACACCGTCACCGAGGGACTGATCTGATACGTTCCACACGCCGCGCGATCGCCGCCGTTGATGAAAAACTCCGTCTCCGCATCCCCGGGCAGCGCCATCGCGAAATCCATCATGCCGTCGCGATTCCAGTCGCCGAAAGCCAGACCTCCCTGACCTCCCGAAGTCGCAGTCCACACCTCCGGTGTCTGTGAGAAGCTCCCGTTTGCATTCCCCAGCCATACATACAGACCACCCCCGCCCTGGCCGCTCGGGCTGGATGCCCCAACGATGTCGCCGATTCCGTCACCGTTCACGTCGACGGCCACGGGGGTGGTCGCGGCCGCAACGCCCGGGTCGTTGATCAGCGTCTCGGCGTAGGTCGTCTCCTCGCCCTGCCCAAAGAACGCATCAAAACCTGCGCAGGGCTCGTACTCCGGTCCCTCCGGAGCTCCCGTCTGCGTTGGGTTGCAGGTATATGAGACGACAATGTCGTCGATGCCGTCCTGGTTCAGATCACCGACCGTCAGGTCCGACGGAGCCGTGTAGCTCCGCAGCTCGACGGTTTTGAAGGTACCGTTGTTGCCGCCCCACAGCACGTAGGCCGCGTCCCCGCTCAGCACCGCCAGGTCGCTGATTCCGCTTCCGTCGATGTTGCCCGTGCGCACGCGCTGGATACCGGGGTAAGTCCCGCTCCCCACCTGGATCGTGTCGGCGAGAACGAAGTTTTTCCCGCCCTCGTTCTTAAACAGCTCGATGGCGCCGTTCTCATCCCCCACGGCCACGTCCAGATAGCCATCCCCGAAAAACGATCCCACTGCCAGCGAGATCGCCGGCGCGCTGGTGGCGACGTCCACCGGAGCCTGGAAGGTACCTTCGCCATTGCCGAAAAACACGACAAATTCTCCTCCGATGCTCAGCGCCACGACGTCCAGATTGCCGTCATGGTTCATGTCGGCCGCCGCCATGTCGTAGATGGTGTTATTCGTCGGACCCACCGCTACAGGCGCCTGAAAGGTTCCGTCACCGTTCCCCAGCATCAGCGTGACGTTGTCGCCGCTGTTGCTGCTGCTGCCGCCCAGAACGATGTCGGGCTTACCGTCATTGTTAAAGTCGCCCTGCACGAGAGCAAGGTCGTTGAAGATCTGGTTTGGGTCGCGATTCAGCTCGAAGCTGGGCGTTTGCGCTGCCAGCGTAGCTGCGGCGCCGATCAGCACTGCGGCCGCGAGAAGACGACGAGACATGGTGAGGAGAACTCCTGGCCCCTGGTTACTTGAAGATCAACTTAGAAGCTGTCCAGGTTGCTCAGGAGATGGATTAATTACTGCCGGTGCCATTTCCAGTTCTTACTGCGCCGGCGCAGCCGCCATGTCTGCGGCCACGCGTCCCGCATCGAGGGTAACGGGCGCGTTCAGCACCATATCGAACTGCCATCCGCTGGCAAACAGCACGTAGTCGGCGGTCCCGTGGTGCCGATGCGAAAGCACCGCCAGCACCACCAGCACCCCCACGCCCCCGAAGGTTGCACCAATAATCGGCCCCATCGGCGGCCCCACGTGCGGCAGCGGCGGCGGCTCCTCCTGTCCTTCACCCAAACCTGCGCCCGCAGCCGGCGCAGCGGCATACGCCAGCTCGCCGGCCTCCTCAGGCTCGGTCCGGAGCATGAACAGCCGCGACTCGGTGCTGGCCGCGCTCAGCGGTGTCGAGTACCCATTCGCGAACATCAGTTGCGTAAAGTTGATTTCCACGCCGGGCCCGCGTGTTTTCACGGCGCTCACAGTTCCCTCAACGTAGGTGCCGGCGGGAATCGCCACCTGATTCCCGGCCATCACCGGAAAGGCCACCACTGCGCGCACCGCATCGCCCACCTTCGTCGACTTGCTGTGAATCGGGGTCGACAGCGTCAGCGGAATCTTCGTTCCCGCCGGAACCGTCAGCGTTCCCGGCGCCGGAGCCGCAGGTACAGCCGGAGCCGGATTCTGCATCGATTGTGTCTGTGGAACCTGCGCGCCGCAGATGGAAGCGATCAGGAACGCCGAAGTCAATTGGAAGATCATTGGGCCCTCTCTCTCCTGCGCTGCAAACTTCAGTGCGTGTTCGCAGGCATCGCGCCTGCGGGTACCGAACCGGCAGCGACCGGCGTACTGGAAACGACGATCGGCGCCGGTGGACAGACACTCCCTGGCGTGCCTGGAGTGCCGGGAGTGCCGGGAATTACGGTGGGCGGCGTGGGCGGCGTGCCCGGAATCGTGATATCCGGCATGCCCGGTCCGCCGGGGACGGTTGTATCCGGGGTGCCGGGCGAACCGGGAATCACTGTGTCTGGCGTCCCCGGCGTACCGGGCGTCGCCGAGACCGGCCGGCAGAGAGTCGCGCTGTGGAAGCTGCCGGGCGCGGGCGCTCGCGTCAATGGAATCGCGCTGGCGATAGCTCCCGGATCCAGCTCCACAGGCATCGCCAGAGTCATCTCCATCTGCGCGCCGTTGTCCAGCAGCAGGTCGTTGCTGGTGCTCACTTCCACATCTACACGCACCGCGCTCGATACCGGTGTTCCCGATGACGCCGCCGGCACCGGCCAGACATCCGGCAGCGAGACCGCGTATCCATTGGCAAAGACGATCTGCGTGAACAGGATCTCCAGTTCCGCGCGGCTCGATCTTCGCGTGGGCGGCGTGATGCTCTCCAGCGTCCCTTCCACCCAGGTCCCCGCTGGAATGGCAAGCTGTTCGCCCGCCGTCACCGGAAAGTCGGTTTGCGCGTAAATGGGGTCGCCCGGCCTCGCCGTCTTTGCCCACACCGGTCTGGTTACGACCAGTTCGATTTTGCTTCCAGCCGGCAGCAGCACTGACGCCTGCGAGGAAGCAGATTGGGCAAGTCCCGAGGGAAACCACACAGCCCAAAGCAGCAGCAAAGCAATCGTGCAAGGCCGAATCATGTGCCGCCTCCGCCTTCGTGCAGCATCTGCACCACAGACGGGCGACCCCTTCGCCCGGTTTCAATTTTCTGAGCTTCGGCCGCGGCCTCTCCAGGGCATGTTGCGCCCGGCCGTCGTCGCGGCTCCGGCCCCTTTGGACTAAACTGAGGGGTTATGGCGACCGTCGAAACACCCACCGTGATCCTGCCGCGCGCGCCCCAGGGCGCTTTCCGCAACGAGCCTTTCATCGATTTCTCGCGCCATGAAAACGCCCACGCTATGCGCGAGGCGCTCACTCGCGTCGCAGACCGCCTCGGCCACGAGTATCCCCTGATCATTGGCGGCGAGCGCGTCCGCACCAGCGGCAAAATCGAATCGCGCAACCCTGCCCGGCCCGCGCAGATCGTTGGCATCCACCAGAAAGCCGGAGCCGAGCACGCCGACCAGGCCGTTCAGGCCGCGGCGCGCGCCTTTGAAACCTGGCGCTTTACCGCTCCCGAAGAGCGCGCTTCCCTGCTGCTCGGTGCTGCCGAGCTGATCCGCTCCCGCAAGTTCGATTTCTGCGCGTGGCTGACCTGCGAAGTCGGCAAGAACTGGGCCGAAGCCGACGCCGACGTAGGCGAAACCACCGATTTCCTCGAGTTCTATGCCCGCGAAGCTCTGCGCCTGGCCGCCGCTCAGCCGCCCATCCAGTACCCCGGCGAGCGCGACGAGCTGCTCTACATCCCCCTCGGCGTCGGCGCCGTCATCTCGCCGTGGAACTTCCCCTTCGCGATTATGGCCGGCATGACTGCGGCCGCCGTCGTCACCGGCAATACCGTCGTCCTCAAGCCCTCCAGCGACTCGCCCACAATCGCGGCGCTCTTCGTGGAAGTCCTCGAAGAGGCCGGCTTGCCCCCGGGTGTCGTGAATTTCTGCCCGGGCTCCGGAGCCACCTTCGGCAACGCCGTCGTCGAGCATCCCAAAACCCGCTTCATCGCCTTTACCGGCTCCAAAGAGGTTGGGCTCGACATCCACGCGCGCGCCGCCAGCACCCGAAAAGGCCAGGTCTGGATCAAGCGCACCATCCTCGAAATGGGCGGCAAGGATTCGATCGTCGTCAGCGCCGATGCCGACTTCGATGCCGCGGTGAATGGCGTCATCGCCTCGGCCTTTGGCTTCAGCGGCCAGAAGTGCTCCGCCTGCTCGCGCGTGATCGTGGAAGAGCCCATCTACAGCGCGTTCGTCGACCGGCTGCGCGAGCGCGCCGAGCAGCTCACCGTGGGCGACCCCACCGAGAACCGCAACCTCGGCCCCGTGGTCAGCGAAGGCGCGATGCGCACCATCCTCGATTACATCGAGATCGGCAAAAAGGAAGGCCGCGTCGTCGCCGGCGGCCGTGCCATCGAGACTCCGGAGAAGGGCTATTACATCGCACCCACCGTGATCGCCGATGTGGCGCCCACCGCACGCATCTCTCAGGAAGAGATCTTCGGGCCGGTTCTGGCGGTCATTCGCGCGCGCGATTTCGACCACGCCCTCGAGATCGCCAACAACACCGAGTTCGGCCTCACCGGCGCCGTCTTCTCCACCGACCGCGCCAAGCTGGACCGCGCCCGCCGCGAATTTCACGTCGGCAATCTCTATTTCAACCGCAAATGCACCGGCGCCATGGTCGGCGCGCACCCCTTCGGCGGATTCAACATGTCCGGCACGGACTCCAAGGCGGGTGGTCCCGACTATCTCTACCTCTTCACCCAGGCGAAGTCTGTGGGAGAGAAACTCTCCTGACCTTTCGATGAATCCGGCGGCCAGTTCAGGCGTCAGGGCGCAGACACTGATACGTCTGCGCCCTTCCGTCACGATTTCCAGGCAGCGGAACTACAGCCCCTGCAGGATCTGGTCGCCGATAGCCTGCGCGGCCTCCGCCAAAATGCGGTGGTGGATCGTGAACAGCGCCAGCTCCAGCCGATCCGATACGCCCGTCTTGTCGTAGATACTCCGCAGGTAGTTCTTGATGACCTGCTCGGTCGTATTCAGCCGAATTGCAATTTCCTTGTTCTTGCAGCCCTGCACGATCAGCGCGACAATCTTCAGCTCCTTCGGAGTCAGCCGGTCGCGCACCCGGGAGCCAACCACATCCTCGTCGACCGCCGGCCCATCCAGGCCCGGCGCCCGCACGTTCCGTTCCCCCTGACCCACATGGCGCACGCAGTCGATCAGCGCCGGCCCGGTCACGTTACGATGGAACGCGCCGTGCACCCCGGCATTGAACCACGGCTGCAGCGCCTCGCCATTCTCGGCAACCACGATGCTGCGGCTGCCGTTAGCGGCAACCCTCGGAAGCAGAACCTGAGGGTCCAGCTTCAGCGCCGATGCGAATATCAATATGGCGCCACGAAAAGTTTCAAGCGCCCCATACAGCCGCTCTGCCTCAGCGCACTGTGCAATGATGCGGAAATCGTCCTCCATTGCCAGAATTTTGGCCGTCCCCGCACGAAAAATAGCCTGGTTATCAGCAAGAATCAGCTTGTTCATCTCTCTGCTTCCTCAGTGGGTGCGTCGTCAGGAATCTCCCGAAGACAAAATTGAATCAACGCGCATGGCCTGCTCTGCGCTGCAACAGTCATCGGCCCGGCAGACCCTGATGGATGACCCGTGTCTCTGTTTCGGACACTTCCGGTACTTCCGATTGGCCCCGGGAGAATGATGGAGCCGTGCGGATCGACCGCCCCGCAAGACTTTCAACGATGACCTGCGTTCTTTCGCCATCATCCAGGACAAAAGTAACCCGCGCCTGCACCGTAGTCCTGTGACGTACGTCACCCCTCTTGTAACGTCAATACCGTCTTTGCCTTCCCGCTTGTCGCGGAGCCGTATTTTCCGACGCGGCTTCGCCAAATCCCTGATGCCCTGTAACGTATTAAGAAGACCCCGGCCCCCAGGAGTTTCCCCATGCCCAGGCCCATCATCCTCGCCGTCGACGACGACGCCAGCGTGCTGGAAGCGGTAGTGCAGGACCTCCGCCGCCACTACGGCCAGGACTATCGCATCCTGCGGGCCGCCTCAGGACAGGCTGCCCTCGATACCTGTACGCAGCTCCGCGACCGTGGCGATGCGGTGGCGCTGGTTGTTTCCGATCAGCGCATGCCCGGCATCCCCGGCGTCGAGCTGCTCGAGCAGGTCCAGACCGTCTATCCCAAAGCGCGGCGCGTGCTCCTCACCGCGTATGCCGACACTGAGGCCGCCATTCGCGCCATCAACTCGGCTCGCATCCACTACTACCTGACCAAGCCCTGGGATCCCCCCGAAGACCGCCTCTACCCGGTGCTCGACGACCTGCTGGCGGACTGGAAGTCGGACTACAAGCCGCCCTTCGAGGGCATCCGCGTCGTCGGGCCCCGCTGGTCGCTCCGCGACTACCAGATCCGCAATTTCCTCTCCCGCAACCAGGTTCCCTACGTCTGGCTCGATCCCGAGCGCGACGACCAGGCCGTCGAGTTGCTCCGCCGTTTCGGCGTCGACGACAGCCACCTTCCCGCCGTGCTCTTTCCCGACGGCACGTCGCTGGTTCAGCCCCAGGACTCCGAACTGGCCGAGAAAGTCGGCTTGCGCACCCAGGCGCAGCAGGAGTTCTACGACCTGGTGGTTGCCGGCGCGGGCATGGCCGGCCTCGCCGCCGCCGTCTACGGCGCCTCGGAAGGCCTGAAAACCCTCGTTCTGGAGCCGGAAGCGCCCGGCGGCCAGGCCGGGAGCAGTTCCCGCATCGAAAACTACCTCGGCTTTCCCCGCGGCGTTACCGGCGAACGCCTCGCCCGCGACGCCTACGACCAGGCGCGCAAATTCGGGGCCGAATTCGTCACCCAGCGCGCCACCGGCATCCAGCGCGACGGCCAGTATCGCCAGATATGTCTGGGTGCCGGCGCGCAGCTGGTCTGCCGCGTCGCCCTCATTGCCGTCGGCGTCTGTTATCGCCGCATTGAAGCGCCGGGCATCGGGCGCCTCACCGGCGCCGGTGTCTATTACGGCGCCTCTCTGGCCGAGGCGCGCTCCTGCGAGGGCGAAGATGTCTACGTCGTCGGCGGCGCCAACTCCGCCGGACAGGCTGCGATGCACTTCTCCCACGTCGCGTCGCACGTAACCATCCTGGTTCGCTCCGGCTCCCTCGAAAGGAGCATGTCGAAATATCTCATCGATCAGATCGCTGGAACATCGAATATAACGGTGGAGGCGAATTCCGAGATCGTGGAAGCCCTGGGAGAGAAGCGCCTTGAAGCCCTGCGCATCCGCTCGCCGCACGGCGAGGAGACGCGCCCGGCCTCTTCCGTCTTTCTTTTCATCGGCGCAGCCCCGCAGACCGAATGGCTCCCGGAAACCATCATGCGCGATTCCAACGGCTTTGTTCTCTCCGGCCGCGACCTCCGCATTGAAGGTCATATGCCGCGCATGTGGCAGGAAGACCGCGAGCCCTATCTCCTCGAAACCTCTATGCCTGGAGTCTTTGTCGCCGGCGATGTGCGCCACGGTTCGGTCAAGCGAGCCGCCTCCGCTGTCGGCGAAGGCTCCATCGCGGTGCAGTTCATGCATCAGTACCTGGCGCAGTTTTAGGATTGGAGCGAATGGAAACCAGATCGGCGGAAGTGACGAGCAGGCAGCTTTCCCTGCAGGAGCTGTCTCCACTTGCCCCCACAGTCCCCCTGCTGGCCGATCTGAAGGAAGACGAGCTTTCCTGCCTGGGCGCGGTGGACATGGTGGAAGCCCCGCAGGGCTCGATCGTCTTTCGTCAGGGAGAAAGCGCCCCGGCCTTCTGCATCGTTCTCGACGGCGAAATCCGCGCGGCGCGGCGCGAAGCCAACGGCATCGAAACTCCCCTGGCGGTCTTTGCCCCCGGCGACAGCTTCGGTGAAGCCCCGCTGCTGCTGGGCGCGACCCTCAGCGGAGTCGAGTGCGTGGCGGTCGCCAATACGCGCATGCTGCGCGTCAGCGCGGAGGGCTTCTGGAGCCTCATGGCCACCTGCCCCAGCGTCCGCCGCGGCGTGCTGGTCAATGCCGCCCACCGCATCCATTCCTTCCAGGCCAATACCCTGCATCGCGAAAAGCTGATCTCGCTCGGCACCCTGGCTGCCGGCCTGATGCACGAGCTGAACAATCCCGGCTCTGCAGCGAAGCGTTCTGCCACGCAGCTGCGCGAAAACCTCATGCGCCTGCAGGACATCAGCATCAAGTTCTGCGACACCCCGCTCACCCACCAGCAGATGGTGTGCCTGCGCGACATGCAGGCCGAGGTGCTGAGCCAGCAGAAGGCCAATCCCGCCACCAGCAGTCTCGAGGAGGCCGATGCCGAAGAGGAACTGGCCAACTGGCTCGAGGGCCTGGGCGTCGCCAACTCGTGGAAGCTCGCGCCCACCCTGGTCGCCGCCGGCTGGCGCCGCCACGACATCGAATGTGCGCAGCAGGCCTTTCCCGCCGAGGCGCTGCAGCGCGCGCTCAGCTGGCTCGAAGCGCTCATCTCTGCCATGCAGCAGCTCTCCACCATTGAAGAAAGCCTTTCCCGTGTGACCGATCTGGTCGTCGCCGTCAAAAAATACGCTTACGAAGACAAGAGCGGCGAGCACCTCATCGACATTCACGAGAGCATCCGCAGCACCCTCATCATCCTCGGCCACAAATTCCGCTACAAACAGCTCCTCATCGAGAAGAACTTTTCTCCCGACTTCCCCAAACTCACCACCCGCGGCACCGGACTGAGCCAGGTATGGACCAACCTCCTCGACAACGCCATCGACGCCGCTCCTCAGGGCTCGAAAATCCGCATCCGCACCTGGACGGAGCAGGAACAGTTGTGCGTTGGCATCGCCGACCAGGGATCCGGCATCGCTCCCGAGCATCGCGAGCAGATCTTCCAGCCTTTCTTCACCACCAAGCCCTCCGGCGTCGGCACCGGCCTCGGCCTGGAGATCGCCCGCCGCATCGTCATGGCTCAATACCACGGCTCTATCGAATTCACTTCGGAGCCCGGCAACACCGAGTTTGTGGTGAAGATTCCGAAGAACCAGCCCTCTGCTTAGGCCCGCACCCCGCCCATCCTGGCCGAGTCATCCCGCTGCCATCCCGCTTTCGTTGCACAAAAAAACCGGCCCCCATGATGAGGGCCGGCTCGTTGAGCAATCTGTGTTCTTCGGTTAGAAGTCCATCCGCAGCCCGAACTGCATGCGCCGGTAGGTGTCCAGCGTGGTGCTGTACGCCCCCATCGCCCCACCGGTCAGCTGCGGATTCAGACCCGCCGGGCTGACGTCGAATTTGTTCGAGTTGGTGATGTTGTAGACTTCCGCGGCGAATTTCAGCTCGGCCCTGTCCGCGATGTTCCACGACTTCGTCAACGACGAATCCAGATCGAAGTAGCCATCGCCACGGAAGTAGTTCCGCTCCCCAGCCTCGCCCGCATACGGATACCGGATGGGGCCGTTGGTGGTGAAGACGCCGTTGTTGATGGCGGCGATGGTCCCCAGAGGCATCACGTAAGGCTCTCCACCGACGAAGGTCTTTTTCATCTTGATCGGCTCCTGCGCAATGCCCCAGCCCGGATTTTCGTAGTTGGTGGGATAGCCCTGCGACAGCAGCGAGAAAGGCAGCCCGCTCGTGGCGCGCACCAGCCCCGCCCACTGCCATCCGCCCACAAACGCATCGCCCACCCGGTTGATCCCGCCCAGCGCCGCCTTGCCGCGTCCCACCGGCAGCGCGTAAATCCAGTCGCCGGTAAACAGGCTGTGCGTGTCAAAGTCCGAGACCGCCTTGTTCAGCTTCGGGTTCCAGGTGTTCTGGATGCCGAAGTCCACGTAGCCATCATCTCCATTGGTGAAGACATCGCCGCGTTCGGTCTCCGAACCCAGATCCATCGACTTCGAGAACGTGTATCCGAAGTCCACCGACAGCCCGTGCGTCATCGGATGCCGCAGCGTGAACTGCAGCGCGTTGTACGAACTGTTGCCGATCGACGACAGCGCATACAGCGAGGAGAACTGGTCGGCCCAGAACGTCGACTGGGCCGGGCCCCCATTGCCCGGGCTGCCGGGAAAGTACCCGAAGTCATCCAGGAATGCCAGTGCGAGGGTCTCACCGCCGTAGTAGCGGAATGTCGACCACAGATTGTTGAAGATCGCCTGCGTCGCGCTCTCCCCAGGGTAATCGGCATTCTTCGCATAAGAGAAGACATGTTCGAAGTAGGGGATGGCCGGGATGTTATTGTTGACCTTCTGATAACAACCGCCTGAGCACAGGTAGAGGTTGGGATTCGGCGTCGTAAACGTGCCGAACGGAGCGGCATCGACCTCTTTGGAGAGGATTCTGGCCGCGCTGAAATAGTCTCCTCCGCCCTGCGGATCGACGAAGTCGGTGGGCTCAGTGAGATCGATCTGCTGGAGCAGATGCCGTCCCAGCCGGCCCACATAGGCCTGCTCGAAGACGAACCCGCCCGGGAACTGGTGCTGAAGCGACAGATTGAACGCCTCCGCGTACGGCGTCTTCATCACATTGTCGATGCCCCAGTAAATGCCGAATCCATCCGCCGGCGGCGTGTAGGGAAACGTCTGCGCCGGTGTCGAGGCCGGGAGTGGAATGTCGGGCAGGCTGGTCGCGCCGGTGAAGCGGGGCGCGTTCTCAAAGCCCAGCACATCCGCTTTATTGGTAATGGCCGTGGCCAGACCCGCCGAGCCCGTCTCGTCGAAGTCGTTCACCAGCGCTTCGCCATAGTGGTCGAAGTAAATTCCCGCGCTGGCCCGCAGTGACGTATCCGGGCGCGGCGACCACACCACCCCGAGGCGCGGTGCGAAATTGTCTTTCTGCTTGGGATAATATCCGGGCTTGCCCCAGGCCTTGCCGGCCGGAGCCAGGGCGAACGTCGGCTCGTAGATTTGACCCTGCAGCGCCGAAATCTCCCGCTGCCGGTACCACTTGTCCATGTTGATAGTGGGCGCGACCTCCTGCCCGTTGGTCTCATACGGCGTCTGCAGGTTCGTGTACCGTACTCCGAGAATCAGGTTCACGTTGTTGCGAATGTGCCACGTGTCCTGCACGAACCCTTCGAATTCGTTCGAGAGGTAGTTCCTCGTCACGAATGCGCCGTTCGGCAGCGCCGTCCCCGCAGTCGCCGATGTGATCTTAAAGTTGTACACATCGGTCAGCTCCGGGATGGAACCCATCAGATCGCCGTAGGCAGTCGCCCACGACCCGGTATAAAAGCTGCTGTTGATCTCGGGATTGCCGTTCGCCGGGCCAGGCGCGGGCAGATCGGCCTCATTGGCATAGAGGGGGTTGGTCTCAGCTCCGGCAAAGGAGCCGGAATCCGTTCCGAAATAATCCGTGACCCCGCGCCAGTCCACGCCAAACGCGAAGTTGTGCGACCCTCGTGTCCAGTTCAGGGTGTCGTTGATTTCGTTTACCGGCACATGCCGCAGCGTGCCGCAGTCGCAGAATTCCGTCGGCTGCGTCAGGCCGTAGATGTCAACGAAGCTCGCCTGTCCCGGACCGTTGATCTGGTACCCCTGGCGGACAAAGCCGTAGCGCAGATCGTTGACGATGTTGCCCGTCGGCATCCACGTGTATCCGGCCGCCAGGCCCTTGGTGTTGTCGTCGGTGAAGCTACCGGCCGGCTGCCCGGGCAGCGGTTCCGCCCCGGAGGTCGTGTCCTTCTGCAGATTCCCGCGCACGAAGAAATGGTTCCTCGCGTTCATCTCGTAGTCGATCTTCGCAATGCTCGTGTTCAGCGTGGACGGCGCCGGCGAGGTGAAGAAGTACGATCCGCTGTTATATCCGCCGTCTCCCAGCGCGTCGCCCGTATTCGTCGGCACAGTTTTGAAATACGACAGAACCGCCGCATTCGCCCCCGGCCCGTTCGGGCACACCGGCTGCCCGTTAAATGTCTGCGAGGTGCACGACTGGTCCAGTTTCGCCACCTGCGTGGCCGAAAGCATCTGCGGGTTGCCGTTCACATCCTCGTACGCCAGCCCACCCGACATGAACGTCGGCGTCGGAACCGTCGCGCCTACAACCGCATGCGTGCCCACCCGGTTGCCTTCATAGTTGAAGAAGTAGAACAGCTTGTCCTTCTTGATCGGTCCGCCGATGGCCCCGCCGAACGTATTCACCAGATAGAACGCCGGCGTGTTGGGCGCACCGCTCTGGAGCTCGCTGTACTTGTTGAAGAAGGCGTTCGCCACCACGTTGTCCGGCCGATAGTACTCGTACAGCGCGCCATGCAGCTGGTTCGTGCCGCTCTTCGTGATCAGCTCGATCTGCGCGCCTGAGGACCGTCCCGCTTCCGCCGTCCCGTTCGACGTCACCACCCGGAATTCTTCCGTCGAATCCAGTGTCGAGCGCAGCACTCCGGTGAAGGCCGTCCCGAAAATCTCGTCGTTGTCGTCCAGCCCGTCCAGCGTCACGTTGCCCTGGTCGGACCGTCCGCCCGCCACCGAGCCCTGGCGGCTGTCGGAAACCTCGTTGCCGATGTACAGCACGCCCGGCTGCAGCGTCAGCAGCGAAATTGGATTCCGCTGGTCCATGGGCAGCGCCTGGATCACCGTGTTGCCCACCGCGTTGCCTTCCGTCGCGTCGGTCAGGTTCAGTTCCTGCGCCGCCGAGTTCACCTGCACCGTCACCGTCGCCTGGCTCACCGTCAGCGCAAAATTCAGCGTTGCCGGCTGGCTCACCAGCAGGGTGATCGCGCTCTCCACCTTCGCGAACCCGCCCGCCGTCACGGTCAGCTGGTAGTGCGCCGGCTCCACCACCGGAAACAGGTAGAAACCTGCCGAGCTTGAGGTTGCGTGATAGGTCGTACCCGTCGCCGGGTCCGTCAGGGTCACAGTCGCAGCCGGAACCACTGCTCCGCTCGGGTCGGTAATCACGCCCCGCAGCGACGTCGTCGCCGTCTGGGCCACCACAGCCACACTCGCAGCGAGGACGCAACAAAGCATCCCAGCCCGCATAAAACCTTTCATCATCTGATGCCTCCGAAAAATATCCCGGGCTCCTCGCCTGAGGGCGAAGATCTCGGGCCGTTCAGACCCCGGAGTCCTTTGAGACTCCCCGATTCTTGTCTCGCACGAGCTTTTCTGCGTGGGCTCCGCAGCAGGAGCCCTCAGGGATCGGTTCTGCCGCCCGCATCTCGTCGGGATTTCGGCAACAGTCTTCAGCGTCCTGGGAATTGACGTCCATGGTAACCGATTTCTTCTTTCGCGAGAACTACGAAATCGCTTCTCTTCCAGTTCCCGCCCCACGTCTGCTCATCCGCTTTCGTTCAACCCCTCTTCGCTCGTGCCGCCGGCCGTCCTGATTGCGCTTGCAATCTGTCCTGCCCATCGGCGACACTGGCGCTCTCCCCATACCTCCGGCTCCGGCAGGTTGCCAGGGTTCTGCCGCCGCCGAGCGTTGCGCTCCAGTTTTACCAGCGCCCCCAGGGGCAGACGGGCCAGGTGTATGCATTGATCGACGCTGCCGTTCCTTTTTTGCCGCAGGACAGCCTGGAGCAGCAGGTTGCCAGGCTGCAGGCCCTCCTCGAAGCCGCACGCCTCGTCCACTCCACTATTCGGGTCCACGACGTTCTCCTGCAGACCGCCCGCATCATCGTCCGCGAGCTGGAGCTCGACGGGGCGGTCTTCCTCGCTCCCGCAGCCGGCGACAACGCCATCTCCTGGGGCGAGCTGCCCGCGCCGCCGTGGGAGGGATGCCATCGCTTCCCGCTCTTCTCCCGCGATCACCAGCCGCTCGCGGAACTCATCGTCTCCAAAGCCGGCTCCGCTGAGCTCTCGCTCTACGAGCAGGACTTCGTCGAAGGCCTCGTCCTGCAAACTGCCGTCGCCCTCGAAAATGCCACCCTCCACGAGCGCGACGTCGAGTGGGCCCGCGTCCAGCAGGATCTCGAAGCCGCCCGCTCCCTGCAGCGCTCTCTGCTCCCCAAAGCCATGCCGGAGATTCCCGGCTACTCCATCGCCGGCCGCTCCACCACCTGTTACGAGGTCGGCGGCGATTACCTCGACGTCATTCCCCTCCCCGACGGCACCCACCTCCTCGTCGTTGCCGACGTCGCCGGCAAGGGGCTGGCTTCCGCTATCGTTGCCACCAGTTTCCGCTCTTCGCTGCGCTCGCTCGCCGGCCAGCCGCTGCCCCTCGCCGATCTCGCTGTCCGCCTCGGCCAGCAGCACTGGGAAGAAGGCCTCGAGGCGCGCCGCCGCTACATGACCGCGCTTTTTCTCCGCCTGCAACCCGCTACCGGCCGCCTCCAGATCGTCAACGCAGGCCACAATCCCGCCACGCTCGTCCTTCCCGACGGCCAGGTCCGCAACATCGCCGCCTCCGCCCCGCCGCTGGGTATCCTTCCCGGGGCACAGTACCAGACTCAGACCCTCGACTTCCCTGCCGGCTCGCGCCTGCTCCTCTACACCGACGGCCTCACCGAGGTTTTCTGCGGCGAGGAGGAATTCGGCCCGGAACGCCTCATCCAGGCCTTCACCTCCGTCCGCACACCCGCCGCCGAGGAAATACTCGATACTCTCTGGGAAACTCTCGCCACCTTCTCGCAGCACGCACCTCAAACCGACGACATGACCGCTCTCGCCGTCTGTCACCTCGATTCCTCGCCGCAGGAGAATAACCACAAATGAAGAACGGAAGCTCTGTACAAGTCCGTCTTCCTTCGGAACTCGGCTTCGAGAAAGTCGCCATGAGCACGGCCGCCAGCATGGCTGCCCTCATGGGTTTCAGCGAGGACCGCATCGAAGACCTCAAGACCGCCGTCGGCGAGGCGTGCATCAACGCCATCGAGCACGGCAATCATCTCAACAGCAGCCTCGGAGTCGGTGTCGTCCTTTCCACCTCTGCCGACGGACTCGAAGTCAAAGTCATCGACGACGGCGCCGGCGTCAGCGTCGCTCCGCACGTCCCGGATATCGACCGCAAGGTCCACGGAGAGGAAGACCTCCGCGGCATGGGCATGTTTCTTATTCAGCGCCTCGTCGACGAAGCTGAATGGTATAAGGGCCCTCCCGGCAAGAGCTTCGTCCGCCTCTTAATCCGCCTCGATAAGGAGAATGAGTAATGCAGGCCGCTACCCGAGTGACCACCCGCACCGCTTCCACCGCCTCCGGCAGCTCTGCCACCATCCTCGCCTTCAGCGGCGACATCTCCTCGGCTTCCAAAGATGCCATCCTCGGCGCCTGGCACGGCCTCGACGGCCAGGCCCGCCACGTCCTGCTCGACTTCACCGGCGTCGACTACATCAACTCGTCCGGCATCGCCATCATCATCCAGATGCTCCTCGAAGCCGGCAAAACGGGCACCCAAACCATCGGCATCTTCGGCCTCACCCCGCATTTTCAGAAGGTCTTCACCATGGTCGGCATCAACAAGTACGCCGCCCTCCACAAGGACGAAGCCGCGGCTCTGGCCGCCGTCTGAGGTTTCCATGATCGCTCCGCGACGCATCCTCCGGTTCAGCCTGCGCGGTCTGGTGGTTCTGCTCGCGATTCTTCCCCTCGCCCCCGCCCACGCTCAGAAGAGCGTGGACCGCCCTGCGCTCAATCCCCGCAACATCGACGCCTCAACCCTCGGCGCACCCGTCCAGCTCGGCTCCGTGTGGCTCGCTCATCAGGGCGACGACCCCCAGTGGGCGCAGCCCGCATTCGACGACAGCCGCTGGCAGGTCTTCAACACCGACCTGCCGCCTGTCGCGCAGGGCATGAAGGACGTCAACGCCATCTGGTACCGCACCCACGTCCACATCCCTCCCGCCGCGCGCAATCTCGCCCTCATGACCACCGTCATGTTCGGCAGCGACGAGTTCTTCGTCAACGGCACCCGCATCGGCGGCTGGGGGGCGTTCACCGGCGACGGCCGTAACGCCGTCGCGAATCAGTTCATCTTTCCCATCCCCGACTCCGCCCTCGGCTCCGGCGATCTCGTCATCGCCATCCGCGCGCGCGCCGGCCATTCCAGCCATCGCGGCGATTTCCCCGCCGCCGGCCTCTCGGTCGTCAGCCAGGTCTATCTCGGTCCCGCGAAGGAAGTCGCCGCAGTCAACGCCCTGCAGAGCTTCCGCAACTACGCTTCCAACACCACCAACCTCACCCTCGTCCTTCTGGTTCTGCTCATCACCGTCGCCCTCGCTCTCACCGTTCGCGATGAGCCCGAATACCACGCCCTGGCGATCGCGCTCGCCTGCATGGCCGGCTACCAGATCCTGACCCTCCTCACCCTCACCCGCGCCGTCCCCACCTCCTTCTGGACCCTGCTCCCCGGCGAAGGCATAAGCTATGTCGGCATCGTCGCCCTCATCGAATTCGTCCGCATCGTCCTCGGACTTCGCCGCTCCCGCTGGTTCACGCTCTACTACGCCGCCCTTCTGCTCTGGCCTGCGGCCGATATGTTCAACACCCTCTGGTGGACGCCCACCCACGCCATCACCAATTCCGTCAGCGCAATCCTCGGCGTCTTCTCCGAAGCGCTCACCGCCCCCGCCACCATGGGGCTGCCTCTGCTTGCCCTCTGGATCGCCGTTCGCAGGCGAAATTTCGACGCCCTGCTGCTCTCGATTCCCCTCCTCGTCAGCGCCTCCTTCGACTATTACCGCTTTGCCGTCTATCTCCTCTTCCTGGCGCACGCCGTTTCTGTAAACGCCGTCATCTCCGCGCAGCAGACCCCTATCCACGCCTTCAACATCGGCTGGAGTGAAGTCGTCTCCTTCGCTTTCTCCATCACTCTCCTCGTTTTTCTCGTTGTTCGCACCATCCGTCTCGCCCGCTTTCGCGCCAAAGCCGCCAGCGAGCTCCACGCCGTCAAGACCCTCCAGGGACTGCTTCTCGCCCGGTCCCGTCAGGCCACGCCCGGCTACGCCGTGGAGACCGCCTACCGGCCCGCTTCGGAGGTCGGCGGCGATTTCTTCCTCGTTTCACCAGGCCCCGACGGCTCCATCGTCGCCATCGTCGGCGATGTCAGCGGCAAAGGGCTGCTCGCTGCCATGCGCGTCTCGCTGATCCTCGGCGCGCTCAACCGCGAGAGCTCCCGCCATCCCTCCGAGATCCTCTCGCGCCTCAACCAGGTTCTCCTCACCCAGAGCGATATGGGATTCACCACTGCCTGCTGCGTCCGCGTCGAATCGAACGGCGACTTCAGCTTCTCCAACGCCGGCCATCTCAACCCCTACATCGACGGCCAGGAGATCGAAGCTCCCGGCGTTCTGCCCCTCGGCCTTGAGCCCGATCAGACCTACTCGACCATCGCCGGCCATCTCAACCCCGGCCAGCGCCTCGTGCTGCTCTCCGACGGCGTTCCCGAAGCCCGCGCCAAACGCCAGCTCCTCGGCTTCGACAAGCTCCTCGAACTCACCCGCCTTGGCGCCTCGGAAATCGCCGACGCCGCCCAGAACTTCGGCCAGGAAGACGACATCACCGTCCTCGCTCTCGCTCTCTCCTGAGTTCACCCCAGCGCGTCACCTCCCTGCTGCGGATGACCGGGACAATCCCGTCTCTCTCCGCCGGCGCAACGGATTTTATGATCACCGTCTGCTATCTGCTGACTCCTGCCTCCTGACTTGCTACACTTCCCCCCATATGAACGAGCCCGCTGAACCGATTCCCGGCGCCCCGCAGCCTTACCCCTATCCGCCCGCGCCCCCCCAGCGGCGCAGCCGCGCCTGGATCTGGTTCCTCGTCGGCGGCGGCCTCTTTCTCGGCTTCTGCGCCGTCGTCGTCACCTTCATGGTGATCGCTTCCCGCTCCTTCTCGGCTTCCGGCGATGGATTCTCGGCCTTCGGCGGCAACATCGCCGTCGTCGACATCGACGGCGAAATTCTCTCTGCCGACACCGTCGTCGACCAGCTGCGCCGCTACAACGAGGACAGCTCCGTCAAGGCCATCATCCTCCACATCGACTCGCCCGGCGGCGCCGCCGCGCCCTCCCAGGAGATCTACCACGAGGTCCTCAGCATCCGCGAGCATCACCGCAAGCCCATCGTCGCTTCCATTGAGAGCGTAGGCGCCAGCGGCGCCTACTACATCGCCTCGGCTGCCGACAAAATCTACGCCAACGACGCCAGCGTGGTCGGCTCCATCGGCGTCATCATGGAGTGGACCAACTACGGCGGCCTGCTGCAGTGGGCCAAACTCAAGCCCGAAGTCATCCACGCCGGCTCCCTCAAAGATGCCGGCGATCCCTCCCGCGAGCTCACCCCCGAGGAGCGCGTCTACTTTCAGGGCCTGGTCGACAACATGTACGGCCAGTTTGTCCACGACGTCGCCGTCGGACGCAATCTCCCCGTCGCCCAGGTCCAGTCTCTCGCCACCGGCCAGGTCTGGACCGGCCAGGAAGCGCTGCCTCTTCACCTCATCGACGAGGCCGGCGGCTTCCGCGTGGCCCTGCTCCAAACCGCCCGCTCCGTCGGCATCCACGGCGAGCCCACCGTGGTCAAGCCCATCGTCTACCACCGCTCGCTCTGGGACATCCTCACTGCCAACGGCGAAGACCTCTTTCCCAATCCCGGCAAAATTCTCGATCACCACGCGGGCTTCTATTTCCTCTGGCGATAGAGCCGACCTCACAGAACCGCTGTTCCTCGCACAGCTCTGACGGATTCTCGCTCCGCGCGAACGTATCGGGACTATGCTGGAGGCAACGTCCGGGCGGCTCGGCAGGGAGAGTCCAGCTATGCTCCAGGCACGCACAACCCATCCCTCCTCAGGAACTCCTCCCAAAACGGATGCATCTGTGCCTCACCTGCGGGCGCGGGTCGGGCTCCGCTTCGCCGCCGTGACGCCGCTGATCGCTGCCCTGCTCTTTCTGCCTGCGGGAACCGTGCGCTGGTGGCAGGGATGGGCCTTCCTGGCCGTCCTCGTCCCCACCGCTGTCGCTCTCTTCCTGTTCTTTCTCCGAGTCGATCCGCATCTTGTCGAGCGGCGCCTGCGGGCGAAGGAGCAGGTGCGCGCGCAGAAGCAGATTATGGCGTTCGCGTACCTGGTCTTTGCTGGACTGCTCACCCTGCCCGGCCTGGATCGCCGGCTGGGATGGTCGCGGCGGTGGATGGGCGCGGAACCCCTCGCCCTGAACGGTTTCGCGCTGGGGATGGTCCTCGTGGCCCTGCTCGCGGTCGCATGGGTGCTCTGGACCAACCGCTACGCCGGGCGCACCATCCGCGTCGAGCAGGGCCAGCAGGTGATCAGCAGCGGCCCGTACCGCCTGATCCGTCATCCCATGTATGCCTTCAGCGCGGTGATGTGGATCTTTATCCCCCTGGCCCTGGGCTCGTATGCCACCTTGCCCGCCTTTGCCCTGACTCTTCTCGTCTATGTGCCCCGCATTTTGAATGAGGAGAAGATTCTCCTCGCAGAGCTGCCCGGCTACGGCGAATACTGCCAGAAGACCCGATGGCGGATGGTGCCGCTGGTCTGGTGAGGATGCCATGCGCGTCGCAGGACCGGAGCCGGAGCCGCAGGCGGGATGTCGCGATTCGACCCTCCACCGGGAAGTGCCGCCTCCTGCGGCCGCATCCCCCCTCCCTATGCAAGCCGAACCGGTTGCATCTAAAATGGTTATCGGGACCCAATTCCGACTCGGGAGCATCCGTCCATGACGAAAGCGGATCTGGTTGAGGAAGTAACCAAACTCGGCGACCTCACGCGACGCGACAGCGAAATCATCGTGGAGACTATCTTCGACTCCGTCATCGGCGCGCTTCGCTCCGGCGACAAGATCGAAATCCGCGGATTCGGCAGCTTCCGCATCCGCCAGCGCAAGCCCCGCATCGGCCGCAACCCCAAGACCGGAACCAAGGTGGAAGTCCCCGCCAAGAAGGTTCCCTACTTCAAGCCGAGCAAGGAACTTCGCGACCTCGTCAACCCCGGCGGCAAGTCGCCTGAGTCTCCGGCTACGCCGCCCGCGACAACCACCGGTTCCGGCGAGGGCAGCACCGCAGCCTGATTCCGGCCGCTATTTGTAGATCAGCCGAATTTCGATCTGCGTCTCCGGGCAGCTCACCTCGACGGCCGCCGTGTTGAACGACGGCGCCGTCAGCAGCACCTTCGGATTGTTCGCAAACCCGAACCCTTCCTTCGGGATCCCGAGAAAATTCCGGTCCAGCTTATGATTCTCGTTCTCGTCGTGAATCACCGCCACCGCATACCGCCCCGCAGGCACATTGAACACCTCCATCGCCTGATTTCCCTCAATCGGAAACGGCCCATGCACCAGCGCCCTGGCGTTGTCCTCCGGCCACCCGGCCGGTGAGGCGAAGACCGTTCCACCCGCAACGCCCTTCGTGTTGCGAAAGCCCGTCACGTGAATCCTCAGCGTGCACAGCGGCTTCCCAGGCTGCGGCGCCGAATACCGCGCCGCGTCCTGCTCCTGCGCGCGCGCACTCTCCCCAACCGCCAGCACCATCGCCGCCGCGACCGCCATAGCTCTCCAGCCGCTCCACATTCGCTTCATCAGGCGCCAGTCCAACCGCTCCTTCGCTGTCCGGCTTACTGCGTCGACCTTTCTGCCGATCGCCGACAGCGGATCCCTGCTGCTCCGTCTCCCCTGTGCACTCCGTGGTGCAGGATTTCTTTCCATCGTCAGTTCCCGTCCGGAAATCCTCCCCGATGCGACACCATCGGGAAGTGCGGCAGCCCGGTGAGTGGCGGCAGCGATGCCCTCCATCCATCGGCATGCGGTGTCAGCCCGCGCAGCAGCGGCGACGGACCTCCATCCCGTCCGAATACGATCCCTTCCAGCGCCGTTCTCAGCTGCCCCACCGTCTCCTCGCCGAAGCGCCGCTTCCATTCCCGTTCGATGGTCGCAGTCAAAGGCAGGTACGCCTCGCGCGCGAACCTTCCCTCTGGCGTCAGCACCAGGAACTTCGCGCGCCCTCCCGAGGGATCCTTCCCAACGGCCCCAACACCCTGACGCCCCAGCAGCCGCAGCGCGTCAGCCACTCCCATCTCAGCAAGACACGTCAGTCGCGGCAGATCGCGCACGCGAACGCCTTCATCGGGAGTCACGCGCAGCACGTTTGCACACACCGCCAGAGACGCCGCCGATTTCCCATCGAATTCCGCCTCGAATGCCAACAGGACCTTTGTCAGTAGTTCCGGCAGCGGCAGCTCGCGCGCCGGCAATTGCATCCTCGCCGCCCGCGACCTGCGATCCTCGTGTTCCAGGATCGCGAAATGAGCAGGCGCCTCGGAACCAAGCCCGCCCGCAACCTTTCTCAGCCCGTCTTCCATCGCAGCGACCGCTTTCTCGCCGAATCGTTCTCTCCACCGGCTCTCCAGCAGGGGAATCAGCGTTCGCCACACCTCGATCGCCCGCCGGCCCCCAGGCGTTGGACGCACGACCGCCTCCGGACCAGCGCGGCCCGCGCGATTCGTCGCATCCCCATCCTCGATCGCGAGGTACCCCCACCACTTCGCCAGGCGCGCCAGCCAGATCTGCCACCCTTTCTTCGAAATCGCCAGCTGCGCCTGCAGCTCCCCCGCCGTGATTCCTTCGAGCGGAACATAACGCAGAAAGCGCAGCCACAACGGCATCGAGACCAGCCACGGCACCCGCTCGAATCCTGGCGTCCTCCCAAAATTCGTGGTGCGGTGCGGCGTCTGGTGTTCGAATTCGTTGTCGAACTCGATCGCAAACGCCACATACGCCTGCGAGAGCAGCGCCGGCAATGGCAGCGGGGCTTCCATGCAGCGATCATAAGCCGCCGCGCCCTTCACCTCTGCGATCTTCAGCAGAACCGGCGACCCCTACTGCTTCACCGCATCCAGGTCGATCGTCAGCGCGATCTCGTCGCCCACCATCGCCGCCGGAAAGTTCGGCGCGATCCCGAAATCCGTCCGCTTCAGCGTCGTCGTCGCCGAAAAGCCCATGTGCTCCTTGTGCCCCATCCCGTTTACCGGCCCCACCGGCTGTTCCACGTTCAGCGTCACCGGTTTGGTCACCCCGTGCAGCGTCAGATTCCCCACCACCGTCAGCCCGCTGCCGCTCTTCGTCACGCTGGTGCTCACAAACGTCGCCGTCGGAAACTGGCTCACATCGAAAAAGTGCGCGCCCTTCAGATCGTTGTCGCGCGCGGCCACGCCTGTATCCACCGTGTTCACGTCGATGGTTACGCTCACCGTGGACTTCGTGATATCGGACTCGTTCAGCGCAATCGATCCCCCGATGTTCCCGATCTTCCCGTGAACCCTCGTCAGGCCCATGTGCAGCACCGAGAAATCCACTTCGCTGTGTGCCTTGTCCGGCACCCACGTCGACTGGGCCGACACTAACGGGCACAAAAGGGCAAAACTCGCCAGCAGAGACAAAAGACGTCGCATCACGCATTGCTCCTTTCCGAACGCGCAAGTGCCGCCACAGCACCGCTTCACAGGCCCCGCGCGCCGATTCCGCAGCCTACCATATTGCCTGCGGCACCCGCCCCACTGGCTCCTGGATACTGCCTGCTGTTAGCTTGTTCTGTTTGGGAGAAACCGCCTATGGCCACCGTCATCGCCGATTCCGCCGCCGCGTCCGCGCCCTCCACCACCGCCTTTCCCATCCGTCGTATCGCCGTTCTCGGCGCTGGAACCATGGGCGCGCGCATCGCCGCCCACTTCGCCAACGCGGGCTTTCCCGTTCTGCTCTTCGATCTCGACAACGCCCTCACCGCCAAAGCCCTGGAAGCCCTCAGAAAATCCAAACCCGCCGCCCTCGCCGCGCCTGGCTTCCTCTCCCGCATCGCCACCGGCAATTTCACTGACGATCTCCACCAACTCGCTTCCTGCGACTGGATCATCGAGGCCGTCGCTGAAAACCTCCAGATCAAGCGCGATCTCCTCGCCCGCGTCGTCCCGCACCTCGGCCCCCACGCGATCCTCACCACCAATACCAGCGGCCTGCCCATCGCTTCCATCGCCGAGGCCCTCCCTGCCGATCTCCGCCCGCGCTTCTTCGGCACGCACTTCTTCAATCCTCCCCGCTACATGCAGCTCCTCGAGATCGTCGCCACGCCCGGCAGCGATCCCGCAGCCGTCGATGCCGTCGCGCATTTCGCCGCAGTGCGCCTCGGCAAAACCGTCGTCCCCGCCGCCGACCGCCCCAACTTCATCGCCAACCGCATCGGCGCCTTCTCCATGCTCAACACCCTGCGCGTCATGCAGGCTCAGGGCCTCACCATCGAGGAAGTCGACGCGCTCACCGGCAAGCCCCTCGGCTGGCCCAAAACCGGCACCTTCCGCCTCGCCGACATGGTCGGCCTTGACGTCCTCGGCTCGGTGGTCCGCAACTTCGCCGCCAATACCCGCGACGAACGCTCCGACGTCCATCTCCCCGCCTTCCTCGAAGAAATGCTCAAACGTAACTGGTTCGGCGACAAATCCGGCCAGGGATTTTATAAGAAAGTTCGCGGCGCGAAAGACGATGAACGCCTCGTCCTGAACCTTGCAAACCCGGACCTCGCCACCCTCGACTACCGCCCCGCGCAGAAACCGAAGCTTCCCGCCCTCGACGTCGTCAAACCCATCGAGGCCCTCCCCGAGCGCATCCGCGCCCTGCTCTCCGGCAATCCGGAAAAAGACAAAGCCGCGGCCTTCTACTGGCAAATCCTCCCCGACCTCTGGCTCTATGCGGCCAACCGCCTCGGCGAAATCTCCGACTCCGTCGCCGATGTCGACCGCGCCATGCGCGCCGGCTTCAACTGGGAGCTCGGGCCTTTTGAGATGTGGGACGCCGCCGGCGTCGCCGACACCGCGGAAAAACTCCGCGCCCAGGGCCGAACCCTTCCTGAATCCCTCCAGAAGCTTCTCAGAACCTCGGAAAGAACCTGGTACCGCAGCTCCGGCGCCGAAGTCTTCGATCCCCGCACTGCCGGCTACGTCCCCGTCGAGCCGCCTTCCGCCGTCATCACCCTCGCGCGCGCCAAACGCGCTTACGGCGTGGCCGCCGAAAATCCCGGCGCCTCCCTCATCGACATTGGCGACGCCATCGCCTGCATCGAATTCCACACCAAGATGAATGCTCTCGGCGGCGACATCGTGAATTTCCTCCGCCAGCACCTCAACCCCGCCTCCGACGCGGTCCGCAACTTCCGCGGCTTCGTCATCGCCAACGACGCCGCCAATTTCTCCGCCGGCGCCAACCTCGTCCAGTTGCTTCTCGCCGCTCAGGATGAGGAATGGGACGAAATCGAGGGCTACATCGCCGCCTTTCAGGAGATGACCCAGGCCATCAAGTTCTGCCCCGTGCCCGTGGGAATCGCGCCCTTTGGCCTCACCCTCGGCGGCGGCTGCGAAGTCTCCCTCCACGGTGCCTTCCGCCAGCCCCACCTCGAGCTCTATATGGGCCTCGTTGAAACCGGCGTCGGCCTCATCCCCGCCGGCGGCGGCTGCAAGGAGATGACACTCCGCGCTCTCTCGCTCGCCTCGGCCGCCGCGCCTGCAGCCTCACGCAGCGATTCAGTGGAGCTCCATCACACCATGCGCACGATCTTCGAGAATCTGGCCCTCGCCAAAGTCTCCACCTCGGCGTACGAAGCCCAATCGCTCTCCCTGCTCCTGCCTTCTGACGCCGTCACCATGCACCGCGATCGCCTCCTCCACGACGCCAAACAACGCGTCGTCGCCCTCGCCGAATCCGGCTACACCGCACCGCTGCCGCGCACCGACATCCCCGCGCCCGGCGACGCGGTCCTCGCCGCGCTCCGCCTGGGTATCCACATGCTTCGCGAAGGCGAACAGGCCTCCGACCACGACGTCGTCGTCGCTACCCACCTCGCCACCATCCTCTGCGGCGGAGCCATCACCCCCGGCACGCCGGTCAGCGAACAATACCTCCTCGACCTCGAGCGCGAGCACTTCCTCTCGCTCTGCGGCGAACGCAAAACTCAGGAACGCATCGCTCACACCCTCAAAACCGGCAAACCGCTGCGTAACTGACTCACCCCTCCACAGAGAAATCTCTGCGTTCTCCGTGCTCTCTGTGGTCAAGCTTTCGTCTCGATCGGAGTTGAATCCCCATGACTGACCCCGTCCTCGTCGCCGCCCTCCGCACCCCCGCCGGCAAAGCGCCCCGCGGCGCTCTGCGCAATACCCGCCCCGACGACCTCGCCGCCACGGCCCTGCGCGCCGCGCTCGACCGCGTTCCCGCTCTCGACCCCGCCGAGATCGACGACGTCATCCTCGGCTGCGCCATGCCCGAGGCCGAACAGGGCATGAACGTCGCCCGCGTCGCCTCGCTCCGCGCCGGCCTGCCCGTCTCCGCTTCCGCCATGACCGTCAATCGCTACTGCGCCTCCGGGCTCGAGGCCATCGCCCTCGCCGACGCGCGCATCCGCATCGGCCGCGCCCATGCCATCCTCGCCGGCGGCACTGAATCCATGTCCATGGTGCCCATGGGCGGCCACAAAATCGCCCCCAACCCCACCCTCGTCGATCAGCGCCCCGGCTCCTATCTCACCATGGGCCTTACCGCCGAGCGCGTCGCGAAAAAATGCTCCATCACCCGCGACGATGCCGACCAGTTCGCGCTCCTGAGCCACCAGAAAGCCCTCGCCGCCCAGCAATCCGGCCGCTTCGACGCTGAAATTGTGCCAGTTTCTGTTACAAATACCGTATCCAACGGCGCGAAGCCCCACAACGTCACCACCGAGTTCCGCGCCGACGAGGGCCCCCGCGCCGACACCACCCTCGACGCCCTCGCCAGACTCCCCGCCGTCTTCCACGCCGGAGGAATCGTCACCGCCGGCAACAGCTCGCAAACCTCCGACGGAGCCGCTGCCGCTGTCCTCATCTCCGCCGAACGCGCCTCCCAGCTCGGACTGCGCCCGCTCGCCCGCCTCGTCGCCTATGCCACCGCCGGCTGCGATCCCGAAGAGATGGGGCTCGGGCCCGTCTTCGCCGTTCCCAAAGCGCTGAAGCTCGCCGGCCTCACCCTCGATCAGATTGACCTCGTCGAGCTCAACGAAGCCTTCGCCGCCCAGGCGCTCGCCGTCATCCGCCAGCTCGGCCTCGACCCCCAAAAGGTCAACGTCAACGGCGGAGCCGTCGCCCTCGGTCATCCCCTCGGCTGCACCGGCGCCAAACTCACCGCCACTCTGCTCGCCGAAATGCCACGCCGCAAAGCCCGCTACGGCCTGGTCACCATGTGCATCGGCGGCGGCATGGGGGCGGCCGGGATATTCGAAAACCTTGCCTGAACTCTTCGCGCGACACTGGATCCTTGCTAATGTGTCACATTCTGTGTCACATTAGCGATATGCGTGAAATTACCATGCGCCAGCTTCGCGACACCCGCCAGATCGAGCGTTGGCTCGAATCGGGCGAGACGCTGCGCCTCCGCAAGCGCAATCGGCCCCTGGCGCAGATCACGCCAATCGATAAGCCAAAAAGTGAAGAAAAACATTGGCCGGACTTCGAAGCCCGCCTCAAAAAAATCTTCGGCAATCGCGTACTGAATGTCGTCGATGAATATATCGAGGATCGGAACCGCTGGTGACGCTCTACGCCGACTCCAGCTTTCTCGCTTCGATTTACCTCCTCGATGTGCATTCCTCCGAGGCGCTGCGCCGCATGAACGCCAGGCCTGAAATCTGGCTCACACCCTTCCATTACGCTGAGATCGCGCATGCCATCTCCCAGGCATGCTTTCGTGGCCGGATCGCAGCCAGGCAAGCCGACCTCGCGCGCCGCAGTCTCGCCGCAGACAATACGGCCGGACTATGGCGCCGCGTGGACTTTCCGCCTGCCGCATTTGCGGTCGCCTCCGACCTCGCGGATCGCTACGGTGCGCGCATTGGATCGCGCACGCTGGACTCGCTGCATGTCGCCTGTGCCCTCGAACTGAAAGCCTCCCGATTTTGGACCTTTGACGACCGCCAGGCCAGGCTCGCCCGCGCTGCCGGCCTCCGTACCACCTGATTCCCCCAAATTTCGTCCAACCGGCGTACGATTCGTCTTTCGGAGTCATCCATGGCCACCTCCACGACCCCGCATCTCGCCCCCGGCGGCAGCTTCCTGCTCACCACCCCTGCCCCCGGCGAAATCTTCACCCTCGAAGACCTCTCCGACGAGCAACAGGAAATCGCCCGCACCACTGCCGAATTCGCCGAGAAATCCATCCTCCCGCGCGTCCCCGAAATCGAATCGAAAAATTTTCAGGCCACGCGCGAGCTCCTCCTCGAAGCCGGCCGCCTCGGCCTGCTCGCCGTCGATATCCCCGAGCAGTACGGCGGCCTCGCCCTCGATAAAGTCACCTCCGCGCTCATCGCCGACCGCATCGCGGTCTGCGCCAGCTTCTCGGTGAGCATCAGTGCCCACACCGGCATCGGAACCCTCCCCGTCGTCTGGTACGGCAGCCCCGCGCAAAAAGAGAAGTACCTGCCCAGGCTTGCCTCCGGCGAATCCATCGCCGCCTACGCGCTCTCTGAATCCTCCTC
>DATJQW010000103.1:0-22468 GCA_035505395.1 Acidobacteriaceae bacterium | reverse complement strand
AATGCATATAAGCGGGAAGCACGCCCCAAGATGAGATCTCCCTGAAGGGCCCAGGAAGACCACCTGGTTGATAGGCTGGAGGTGAAAGCGCAGTAATGCGTGCAGCTGACCAGTACTAATCGCCCGTTCGGCTTAATCATGGAATTAACTCTGCGCAGAATTCGCAGAGGCGCTCAACGCGCCTTGTAGTCCAGTCGATTTCGTTCTTTGGTTTCAGGCGAGCCGCAGATCCTTCGCGCTATGCGCTCAGGATTTCGGCACAAGGCTCAGACGCCTTGTATACGCCTCAAGTTGTGACGCCAGCTTACCGTACCCGTCCCTGAAGGAACTGTTAGGACGGTCGGCGCGGGAGAACCTACCCGCAGGCGTCGCTCGATATAAGGCGTCGAGGTCCTTCGCGCGAAGCGCTCAGGACTTCGGCGGCGGGCTCAGACGCCCGCCAAACGCCTCAGTTTGCCGGTGACCATACCGCGAGGGTCCCACCCGTTCCCATCCCGAACACGGAAGTTAAGCCTCGCCGGGCCGATGGTACTGCACGCGAAAGTGTGTGGGAGATTAGGTGATCGCCGGCATAAGACCACCCCAGCGAGCAAGGCTCGCTGGGGACCCCGGATTACAACACAAAAAGCCCGCTCTTCGGAGCGGGCTTTTTGCGTTTCAGACGTCCGAGTTTTCCTGCCGCAGCTGCCAGGAAAAGTCGTAGAAGACGCGGAGCTGATTGCCGTCGAGATCGGCGGCGCGGAACTCGTGCAGGTTCCAGGGTTTGTCCTCCGGCTCGGAGAGCATCGTCGCGCCGGCATCACGCCAGCGCTGGTATAACTCATCGACTGCCTGTTTGCTTTCGAGATTGATCCAGATCACGACGCGGTCGCCGTTGCCATAGTGCTGGCGGAAGGGAGCATTCGTGAGAAAGAGGCGGCAATCCCCCTGCGAGATGCCCCCGATGCCGCCCTCGTCGTCGCCCCAGTCGAAATGGAAGCCGAGTTTGCTGACGTAGTAGTCAGCGGCCTTTTCGACGTGGCTGACCGGGATCTCCGGAATGGCTTTGGGCAGAGGTGAGCTCATGATCACCAGCTTACGGCAGTTCTGTGGAGAGAGCGGTTCGCCCAGCGTTCGGAAGGCCGCTTTCTGTTTTGTGCCATTCTTATCTCTGCATGGTTCTGCCCCGCCCAATCCTGTCGCTCACCGTCGCGCCCGTCGATCCGGGCGAAAGGGGGCATCTCCACGCCGTTCTCGCTGCGCTGAGCGCGGCCGATCGCGCAATTTCCTTTGTGGTTGATCCCGCTTCCGGCATGACGCGGTTGCGAGGAGAAAGCCTCGAACAGCTCCTGGCAGCTTGCCGGTGTATCGAGCGCGAGAGGCACATCCCCATCGAATTCTCTCTCCCCGAGGTCATCCTCGTCGAGATGCTCCGGCAGCCTGCGGAGGGTGTGGGTAAATACATCCGGCAAACCGGTGGCAGCGGCAACTACGGACATGTGAAGCTGCGGCTCGAGCCCCAGGAGCCCGGCGCCGGCATTGCGTTCATGCAGCAAATCAGGGGCGGCGTCGTTCCCGAAAAATATTTGCAGCCCATCGAGCAAGGCATTCGCGAAGCCGCGCGCGGCGGCATCCTCGCCGGCTGCGAAGTGGTGGACTTCAAAGCGACCCTCTACGACGGCAGCCACCATGAGATGGACTCGAATCCGATGGCCTTTCGCATCGCGGCGTCGCTGGCCTTCAAAGACGCCGCGAGAATGGCCAATCCCGCCGTGATGGAGCCGGTGATGAGGGTTGCGTTTACCGTGCCGGAGTCGAGGCTGGGCGCGAAGATCGCCGAAATCAACCGTTTGCGCGGCCGCATCGAGGAAGCGTCGGGCGACGACGCAAGCGCCGTGATCCGCGCGGCCATCCCGCTGCATGAGATGCTCCGCTACAGTGGCCCAGTGCCGCACTCCATGGAGTTCTCGCACTACGAGCCCGCCCGCTGGCCGCCGGACGATGCCGAGACCGCCAGCTCCGCCGTCCGTAACCCACGCGGTCCGGGGCCGCGCGGCACATCCGCCAAGGCTGATCCTGATTTGGACTGGACCTGACCGAGGATCCCGCTTGACCACCCTTGCCCCTCCACCGCCGCCGCTCCTCGTCGGCGCCCGATTCCTGCTACCATTGCGCCCACCATGCCAAGCGCCGCCACGTCAGCAATGAAGAAATCGACTGTGAAAGCCGCCCAGCTTGAATCGCCCTCCGCTCAGCTGGGCGCTTTCCTCGACAAATATACGCCGGAGATTGCCGCTGAGGCGCGGGCTGCGCTCAGGAAGATGCGCGGCCTGTTGCCTGGCGCGATCGAGCTGGCTTACGACAACTACAACGCGCTGGCCGTTGGGTTCAGTCCCACCGAACGGACCGGCGATGCCATCTTTTCGATCGCGGTGTATCCACGCTGGGTGAGCCTGTTTTTTCTGATGAACGGCCCGCGGCTGCGCGATCCGGAATGTTTTCTCCAGGGCAACGGCCATCGAGTCCGCCACATCGTGCTCGAAAATCCGGCGACGCTCGACGATCCTGCGGTCCGCGATCTGATCGCGCAGGCGCTGGAGCTGTCGCCGAAGGCGTTCGACCGGAGACAGGAGCGGCGGCTGATCATCAAGTCCGTCTCGGCGAAGCAGCGGCCGCGGCGATCGGACGGAAATTGACCCGGGGAACTCGCCGGGGAACGGACCGTTGCGCCGACCAGTTCCCTGCCCCGAACGCGCCATAGGGGATGCTTCCGGTTTTGGCTAACATGAGGGTGGCGCTGTCCGCGAGTCCCAGGCAGACGGAGGTCATCCGAGACTGTGACCAAATTCCGATGGCATATCCTGATTGCTCTGGGAGCAGTGGCGGCGTGGATCGCGGTCCTTCTCGTCGCACCCAGGGAATCCGACTTCATGAACTTCTACGCCGCCGGGAGTCTCCTGCTGCGGCACCCGCACAGCCTCTACTCGCTGACAGCTCAATGGACAGTGGAGAAGGCCCTGGGAAAAGCTTCGCTGGCGACCTTTGCACACCCGGCGCCGGAGGCGCTTCTTTTCGCTCCCCTGACTCTGCTGTCGTACCACACGGCTTTCCTCGCATGGTCGGCGATCAATTTGTGCTTGTTTGTCCTGTCCGGATGGCTGCTGCGGGATGAAATCCGGAACCTGACGCCAGGGGCCCGGTATGTCCTGCTGGCGTTTGTCTGGTGGCCGATCGGCTATGGTCTGATGCTCGGCCAGGATCATGGGCTCTTCCTGTTGCTCTGGGTTCTGGCCTGGCGCACATGGAAAGCCGACGATGAGTTTGCCTGCGGCCTCTGGATTGGGTTGGCCCTTCTCCGCTATCCATTCGCGCTCCCCATGCTCTTCTTTTTCGTTGCCCTCAGGAAGTGGAGACTGCTCAAGGGGGCCGCCGTCTCCGGCATTGCATTGGTGATTGCATCGTTCCTGATCGTCGGGCCGGCACTGATCCCCTCCTACCTGAAACTGCTTCGATTCACCGCGCTGATCAGCGACGCAGGCGTGATCCATCTGACGCCGACCATTCGAGGACTTGCGGTACTCATCCTGCCGTCGCACAGCAACGCTGTCGCAGCTGCGGGTATCGTCGGATTGCTGGCGTGGTCGCTGGTGGTGGTTCAGGGAATGGAGCGGCTCAACGCGTTTTGTTTTGCCGTGGCGATATCCCTGCTGGTCGATCCCCACGCCTTCTACTATGACCTGACCATACTGACAATTCCGCTGATGCTGTCTCTCAAAAAGTACCCGAAGTCTGCGCTGCTGCCACTGGTTCTCTGCGCTTTTGACGTTGCGATCGTTTGGACACATGTCTATTTCTTCGTTGCGTTCTGTCCTGTTTTGCTGGTGTGGGCCATCTGGATGGGTTGCGCCTTCCACAAGGAGGAATCCGGACTGGAGGCGCCCCTTGAGTTTTCCCACTCTGCGTCGGGTTCGGGATAGGCGTACCTCGCTTATTGTCGCTGGCTCTTCCTGATCATCAGCTTCAAGCCGGACCACACGGCGTCGACCGCGCAGACTTTGACGTCCACGAAGCCGAGCGGGAGGGCTTCGGCGCGGACCGCATCTTCGGTGACGTCGCTCGGGATCGGCGTTACGTTTTTCGGGACTGTTTTCTTCGGCCAGGAAACCCACACGACGCCGTCGGGTGCGAGCACTTGCCGCAAAAGCGCCAGGCGCTCCGCCAATTCACTCCTGCTGGTCACAAAGATGTGCGCCATTTCGAGACCGGCGATGGGCGAGCGCAGCAGAGCCGGCTCGGGGCCGGTGCGGCGGATTTCCGCGGCGACGCTTTCGGGCATCTTCGCGCGCCAGGTCTTCTGCCCTGATTTCACGCCCAGTTTTTTTGCCAGCGGCGTGCCGGAGTAGCCGGCAGAGGCAGGAGCCCGCCTTCCCCCAGGACTTCGCCCGGACGGCCAGTCCCGGCCAAACCTCACCACGTCAATCCACCGGACGGCGGAGGCCAGCTGCCCAGCATCTGGCGCAACTGCACGATGCGGCCAAAGTGATAGGCATTGTGCGCGGCGAAGCTCTCCAGCTGCTCGCGCACGGTCATGCTGCGCGCGGGATTCTCCGGTGACGGACAGAGCACCACCTTGTCGAGATTCGATGAGCCCCCGCGGTCGACCAGGGCCGCGGCTTCGTTCGCTCCGGCAAGGAATCTGCGGCAAAGATCGGCCCACGGCTCGGCGCGCGACTGCTCCGTGGTCGGAAAGCTGGCGGAGTTGTGGTCGGGAGACGGTGTCCCGCAACCGTTGACTCGATCGAGCATCACCTGCTGCCAATAGGTCAGGTGCCAGAGTTCCTCGTAGATGGTGTGCGTGGCTCCGGGCAGATGCGCGTGCGCCAGTTCGCCGGGCACAGCCTCCAGGATGTGCGACGGCGGCGTGTGCGCGCTGTCGCCGATGAACGTGAGAGCCAGTTCGTGCATGAGCCTGATTGTCGCATCACTCCGAATCGAAGCCCAGCCAACGGTCAGGGCTTTTGCAGGTTCTGCGGCGATGCGGAGATGGGGACGACGGTCAGCGTCCCGCCACTCGATGGCACCGGTGTTCCCTGCTTCACGCCGGGTCCGCCAATGAGCACCACGCGCGCGTTGGGCCACTCGGTGGGGATAAGCTCAAACTTCGCGTTGGGCCACTGGGTCGGAATTTGCTGCGGCTTTGCGCCGGCCGGAGCGGCATAGAGCGTCAGCGGTACGCGGTTCTGGGCCAGCAGGTTTTGCGCGGGCCGCAGCGTGGAGAGCTGCGGAAGCGTGTTGATCTGGAACTGGCGGTTGAGGTGGGCCAGCGGCGCGGGATTTGCCGTTGGGGCCGTTTGCCCGAAGGCTGCCGCGGCCGGCAGCAGAAGCAGAGCGAAGAGAAACGATCGCATTGCAGACCTCCTCACGGAACGTCTACTGCGGGAAGGATAGCAAAATCGGGCAGGGGTGGGCAGGCGAGCGCGTGAGTGGCGAGCGGGGAAAGCAGAATCGCACCCATTCCGGCATCCACGCCAACGCGTCAGCGCTTCTTCTTCAGCTCTTTCCAGTCGGCTTCGGTCTGGTCGGCATAGGCGGAGGCAAATTTGGCGATGGCGGCGGCGAACTTGGCGCCGCTGCCCAGGTATCCGGCGAGAACGCAGGCATCGCCGGAGCGCGCGTGGCCGCGGGCGAGCAGTTCGCCGCACATCTCCGCGTAGTCGATCAGGCCCTGACCCTTCAGATCGTCGATCTCGATGCTTCCCTTGTGATCGTTGAGCTGGCGCACCAGATATTCGCGGCCTGCTATGGTGGTCCATCCAAGAAACGGGTCGGAGGCGAACTGCATGGCACGCTGGCCATCGGCCACGCGGCGTCCCTGATGCGTGGGGCCGACCGCGGCGGGAAGATACGGAGCGTAGGCGGAGCCGGGCTGCTCCTTGATCTGCAGGAAGAGCGGGTCGCGCGAGCCGTTGCCCTCAAGGTAGACGAGATAATCGCGCAAACCCACGCTGCCCGTGCCGACGACCTTGAAGGCCACATCGCAGGGGCGGTACTGCGACAAAAAATGTTGGCGTTCGGGCAGCAGACATTCCCGATACAGCTTGAGCGAAGCCAGAACCGGTCGCGCCTGCTGCGGAGTGAGGCGGCGCAGCACGGGCGGCTCGCTGCGGAAGACGCGTCCTTTTTTCCCTTCCACGGTGAGCGCGTCCAGGGTGTGCAGAGGCGTGGCGCGTTCCGCTTTGAGCAGCGCGCCGGAAACCGGGGAGATGCGCTGCAGGCGATGGACCTGATAGCGGGCCACATCGATCACGGGCATGCGGGCGAGGGTGGCGATGAGCTTGCGATAGCTGGCGACGAAGCGCAGCACCGCTTCGCGCATGTCGGTAGAGCCGGTTTCGCGGCCGGCGAGGACGAGGCTGGTGGCCAGCCGCTTCAGGTCCCACTCGAAGGGGCCGCGAATGGTCTCGTCGAAATCGTTGATGTCGAAGAGTAGGCGGCCGTCGGGCGCGGCATAGGCGCCGAGGTTGCGCACGTGGGCGTCGCCGCAGATCTGGTTCACGATGCCGGTGTGGGGCAGTAAAGCGAGATCGGCAGCCATGGCCGGGACGGCGCCGCGGAAGAAGCCGAAGGGCGAGGCGAGCATGCGCTCGTATTTGAGCGTGACCAGCTGCGGGATGCGCCCGCGCATCGATTCGTCGATGAGCTGCAGCGGATCGTGGCTGCGCAGCTTCGGGTCCCAGTGGGCGTGATCCTGGCGGCGGACCTGCTTGCGGCGGGCCTGCCCGAGGGCGCGGCGTTCCTGGGATGAGGGCATGTGGGGCATGGTCTTGTCAGATGCGAAGCTACAGGTTTCGGAGGGGGAACACAAGCGGACGGACGCCGGACGGAGAGGGATTCAGGTTCGCCGATCGCGTGGTCCAGCCCTGGGGTTATTCGCGATCGACCTGGCCGGCGTTGACGGACAAAGGGGCGCTTGCGCGCCCACGAATCAGGCAGCCGCGCTGATTTCTTCGCCGGCGTGATAACGGCTTTTCGCAACTTCGGAGCGCTTCAGTGGACGCATCGCGGCCGAGGAGTACGGCAGCTCATGGCCGCAGTCCAGGCACACCGTGTAACAGCTCTTGTTGATCGTGAAGGGACGGGTTTGGTTTCGATGGTTGCATCCCATTAGCAATTCAAGGCAGGCAGCAAGCATGGTGTTCCTCTTTCTCAGATCGGCACAGGTCGATCGAAACGCCGGTCGTACGGGCGATTTGTCGGATCCAATCGGGAGATGGAAGCGTGCTCTCATCCCGACTTTTCCGGGGATGGCTCAACGTACCACTGTGTTGGCAGAGGTGCTATGGCCTTAGCGTAATCGTTGCCTAAACCGTAATAACCGGGGTGGCTGTTACCAGGGTTCCTGAGATTGACCGGTGCAGGGCCAGAATTTTTCCGTGAGAGAAAAGCCTTTTCAATGATTCCGAAGGAGCGTTCCGATTCCGCCAGGCTCAGCTCATTGCGAACCGCATCCGCGGGCTGGTGCGGCCCGCTCAGCGCCCGACGCGCCCAGAAGATCTTCGAGTTTGAGATAGACGGCGTTGGTCCAGCCAAATCCCACGACGTTCTGGCTGTATCCGGCGGTGGCGTGGAAGGCTGAAGAGCCGTTGACGACGTTGTACTTCTCGCGGATCGTGCCCTCGCAGGCGAAATTATCGCGTACCGTCGCGGTGAAGGCGCGCGCAACGCGTACGGCGTCCTGGGTGTCGCCGGAATTCGCCATGCCCTTCGCGGCCAGCCACGTGGTCGGCGCCCAACCGTAGGGGAAATCCCATTGCTCGCCGGAGTTGGTGGTGCTCAGTGCCGGGCCTCCCTGCTTTTCGAAGAGGCCGAGGTTCGCCTCCACGCGGCGGGCCTGGTCGGCGCTGGCCGCGCGGGCCCAGAGCGGATAGAAGGTGGTCAGGTAGTTGTAAGTGGAACGCTGCCCGGTGACGAAGTCGTAGTCGAAATACATGCCCCCCTGAAGGTCCCACAAATAGCGGTCGATGGCAGCCCGGCGCGCCTGGGCCATGAGCCGCCAGCCCGCCGCATCTCCCGTGAAGCCGAGCTGATCGGCCATCCAGGCGAGGTCGTTTTCGTACTTGTAGAGCAGCGCGTTGAGGCCGACGGGCGCGTAATCCTCGGTCGATCCGCCAAAGGGACCGAAGCGAAACGAGGTGTCGAAGCCCGATTCGCGCATGGCGCGGTCGCCCTTGTAGAAACCCCTGGTGAGCCAGTGCGTGCCGACATGCTCGCGCGAGCAGAGGGGCGATGTTTCTGGATCGCAGCTCACTGCTGCGAGGCGTTTCCAGTCAGCGCGAGCCGGGTTTGCTGGACCATCGACCAGATACTCGGTGTGCACTTCGGGATGCGCCAGCAACCAGCGGATGACCGCGCGGTAGTAGGCAGGGTCGTCGCCCATCTCCGGAACCGGACCGGAGCCGAAGTCCCAGTAGCGCGTGAGGCCGGTGGCGCCGGCGCGCATGGCAGGAAGCATCCAAAAGGCGTGATCGCGCTGGGCGTATGCGTAGGCGCGCGCGAGCCAGGCCTGGGCTTCGGATTTGCGCCCGGCGCGTATTTCCGCATCCCAGACCGCGCGGATCATCGAAGAAAGAAACGGCGGCTGCGAGCGCGTGAGGTAGTAGGTGCGGTTGGCGTTGAGGATGCCGCCGTAGTGTTCGATTTCGAAGAAGAAGTTTTCGACGATGCCGCGCGCCAGGTCGACCTGTCCGTCGTGGAGCAGGCCCAGCAGGATGAAGTAGCTGTCCCATCCATACATTTCGTTGAAGCGGCCGCCGGGCACGACGTAGGCGTTGGGCAGATAGAGGAGGCCTGGCGGGATGGGCGGAAGATTCTGGCCCATGCGCTCGATCCTGACGGGCAGGCGCTTGACGCGGACGCCGCACTGGGCGGGCAGCGCGGCCACAGCCGCCGGCTCGGGCAAATCCGCGGGGAGATAGAGGATGGCACGGGTCTTCACCTTGGGATCCACCAGAGAAGCGCATTCGTTCATGGATCGGCGCAGGGTGGTCCACGCCTGATGGATGTAGTCGTCGATGGGCTGATGGGGCGCGGGTGCGGGTGAAAGGGCAGGCGCCTGGTTTTGCGGGGATGGCGCCTGCTGCGCGGCGGCTGCAGGTGCAGTCGACAACGCCAGCGCGATCGCCGCCAGAAGGGGCAGAATCGTTCTCGCTGGCGCGCTCAGGATTCCAGGCATCTCACCCGCACTGTTCTTCACGGCTCTATGCTGCATGCACAACTCCGAAATTACCGATTCGATGGCAGCCCGGCGGCGCAGAATAGGTTCTAAACCAAAGAAGCCAGCGCTGCGTCGTTTGTACTGCCATCTCTCGAAAGGCCCGACACGTGAACGAAACCCGGAACGAATCGCCTGACACCGGGCGACCGCATCACACTCTTCGTACAGTACTGCTCCTGACCGGTTCCCTGCTCGGACTTCTGCTGATTGCGATTCTGATCGCAGGCGACATCGTACTGCACCGCGCAGGGCCGATTCTGAAAAGTAAAGTGATCGAGACGCTCAGTACGCGCTTCGACAGCCGTGTGGAGCTCGCCCAGTTTCAGGTGTCCGCGGTCAAGGGATTTGAGGTGTCGGGCGCCGGCCTGAAGTTGTACCCCAACCATCTGGCGATGACCGATCCGCTGATCCAGGTAGACCGATTTTCGTTCCATGCCATGAACTGGCACCAGCTGCTGAAGACGCCGCTTTACATCAACCGGGTCCAGGTGAGCGGGCTGGAGATTCATCTGCCGCCGAAAAACGAGCGCGCCAACATGCCGCACCTCGAAAGCCAGCGGGCCGAGGGCAGCGGCGGAAGCAAGAGCGGGATCAAGATCCTGGTGGGCGAGATCCTCGTGGACCAGGCGCGTCTGGTGTTCGACAATAACAACCCCTCCAAAGTGCCGCTCACGTTTGAGATTCACCAGCTCACGCTCAGGAGCGTTGGCCAGGGCCGCGCGATGAAATTCCATGCCACGCTGGTCAATCCCAGGCCGCTGGGCAACATCGATTCCACGGGCGACTTCGGTCCATTCGATGCAGAGAGCCCCGGGGACACGCCGGTGGACGGAAGCTATTCGTTTACTCATGCGGATCTGAGCACCATCAAGGGACTCGGCGGAATGCTGGCGTCGACGGGAAATTATTCGGGCAGACTGAACAACATCGAGGTGGACGGAGAGACCACGACTCCGGACTTCAGCCTTTCCACGGCCGGCCACCCTATGCCGCTCAAAACGAAATTTCACGCCATCGTGGACGGAACCAACGGCGACACGCGTCTGGAGCCGGTGGACGCGTGGCTGGCGCAGACGCACATTGTGGCTGCCGGCGATGTGGTCCACGTGCCCGGGCAGAAGGGGCGCGACATCCGCCTGCAGTTCACCGAAGGGCCGGGGCGCATCCAGGATTTGCTGGAGCTGGCGGTCAAATCCACGCAGCCGCTGATGAGCGGAGAGGTCGAGATCCACGCCAGCTTCGATATACCGCCCGGCGACGAGTCGGTGGTGGACAAGCTGCAGCTGAAGGGGACCTTCAGCCTGGACGGCATTCATTTCACCAGCGACAAAATTCAAAACAAAGTCGATGAGCTGAGCCTGCGCGGGCAGGGCAAGCCGAAGCAGGCCGAGCAGGAGGGCGATGCGATGAAGGACGGCAATCCGCAGCAGGCGATTGCCGCCGATGTCGCCTCGCAGATGCGCGGTACGTTTGCGCTGGCCAACGGCAAGATCGATATCTCCACGCTGAACTATCGTGTTCCGGGGGCCGAGGTCGCGCTGAGCGGGGTTTACGGCCTCGATGGCGAGACGCTGAACTTTTCCGGCATGGCGCGCCTCGACGCGCACGTGTCGCAGATGGTGACGGGATGGAAATCGTGGCTGCTCAGGCCGGTCGATCCTTTCTTTGCGAAAGACGGCGCAGGAACCCAGGTGCCGGTGAAGATTACGGGGACGCGGTCGTCACCCCAGATCGGGCTTAACTTTCACCACTGAGCGCAGAGCGCGGTTCCTGCGCGCCTTCGCCCTGCCCGCGGCTGCGCAACCGCAGCCTGCGCAGCGGCTCGCCGAGGATGGTCATGAGCACGACACCGGCCATGAGCAGCCCTGCGTCGCGAGGGGACTGGAGCAGGCCCAATGCCACCAGCAGCGTCGTCGAGGTGGCCGCGGGCTGGCTTGCGCGCAGCAGCAGCGTGCCGAGCACGGTGAGCGCCGCCGCCAGGGTCGCGCTCCACACGCGCGCCGCCGGCACCCCCGCCGCGGAGACCGGGGCGACGCTCCACGCGCCGGTGGCCCAGACCGCCAGAAAGCCCGCGCCGACGCCGACGAGGTGGCCGACGAACACGCAATAAGGCTGCGCGCTGCGCCGCTCGGGCGTCTCGATGAGCTCGTAGGCGGTGGGCCCGAGGCTGGCGAAGATGAGCGGCTGCCGCGTCGCCCAGCCCACGGCTGCCGCCACCAGAATCAGCGCCGCTTCGCCCGCGGGCGCAATGATGAGGTCCCTGCGCTGCATCGCCGCTGATTAAGATGCTCGGCAGCGGCGCATCCGCCGCAACGCGTGGTCTGTTCGGGCGACGGCGCTTCCGCGATTGCTTCCGCCCTCCGGAACTTTTAGACTCCGAATCAAATGCCGCATACCCGTGAGGACCCTGAGCGCCTGGTCAGCGCCGCCCGCGCCGAAGACGAAAACTCTTTTGAGCTGAAGCTTCGCCCCCGGCGTCTGGCCGAATTCATCGGCCAGGAGAAGGTGAAGAATCAGCTGGCCATCGCGCTGGAGGCGGCGCGCGCCCGCGGCGAGGCGCTCGATCACGTGCTGCTCTCCGGGCCGCCGGGGCTGGGCAAGACCACGCTGGCATCGATCCTCGCCAACGAGCTGGAGGTCGCCTTCCAGCAGACGTCGGGGCCGGCGCTGCAGATCCAGGGGGACCTGACGGCGATCCTGACCAATCTTCGCGAGCGCCAGGTGCTGTTTCTCGACGAGATCCATCGGCTGCAGCCGGTGCTGATGGAGAAGCTGTACACGGCGCTCGAGGATTACAAGTTGGACATCGTTATCGGGCAGGGGCCCGCGGCGCGCACGCACGTGATGGAGCTGAAGCCTTTCACGTTTGTGGCGGCCACGACGAGACCGGGCCTGCTGAGCTCGCCGCTGCGTTCGCGCTTCGGCATCCTGCTGCGCCTCGATTTCTACTCGGACGACGATCTGCGCTACATCGTCTCGCGCTCGGCCGAGGTGCTGAGCATCGAGATCGATCAGGACGGCGCGGCCGAGATTGCCATGCGCTCGCGCGGGACGCCGCGCATCGCCAACCGCCTGCTGCGCCGCGTGCGGGACTACGCGCAGGTGCGGGGGCCGGGGCGCATCGACCGCGCCACCGCGTGCGAGGCGCTGGCCATGCTGGAGGTGGACGCGCACGGATTCGATGAGCTGGACCGGCGGCTGCTGCTGGCCATCATCGAGAAGTATCAGGGAGGGCCGGTGGGGCTGGGCACGCTCGCCGCGACGCTGGCCGAAGAGGAGGACGCTCTCGAAGAGGTGTGCGAGCCGTTTCTGATCCAGATCGGATTCCTCGACCGCACCCCCCGCGGCCGCATGGCAACCCGCCTGGCCTACGAACACTTCGGGATCCCAATGCCGGGCAAGCAGGGGGGGCTGTGGTAGGGGATTGCATGTTACGGCGGATTCCCACACCCGCTGAATCTGAATTACTTATGCGTATCCCGGTGATAGAGTCCGGGTTATGGCCGCAGAGTACGACGAGATTGGCATTTGGTCCGAGGTTAAGCTCGCGATCATCAGGGAATATGCGTCCGCTTACTCCAGGATATTAAACAAGAGTGTTCCTCGGCTCCGATGGCACTACGTCGATGCGTTCGCGGGGCCGGGAGTGCATTTGTCTAGGACCACGAATGAGATCGTGGAGGGCAGCCCGCTGATTGCGCTCAACACCGTACCTCCATTTTCGGAGTATCACTTCATCGATGCGGATCCAGCACGGGCCAAACAGCTTCAAGATATGGCAGGCCCACGCAATGACGTACATATTTATAGTGCCGATTGCAATGACGTTCTTCTCGACAAGGTCTTTCCAAGCATCAGGTACGAAAATTATCAGCGCGCTCTTTGTCTGCTGGACCCCTACAACATCAACTTGAAGTGGGAGGTCATCGAAGCAGCGGGCCAATCGAGGTCCATTGAGATTTTTCTGAACTTCATGATCATGGACATCAATCGGAACGTGCTGCGTCGAAACCGCGACCTGGCAATCCAAAACAAGGTGGACCAACTCACCCGCCTGTGGGGTGACGAAACCTGGCAGGACGCTGCCTACAGCAGCGAAGGAAAGCTATTTGAGGACCCAGAGAAGGTTTCGAATGAGCGTTTCGAGCAAGCATGGCGAGCGCGGCTGAAGGAGAAGGCAGGATTTAAATTCGTGTCGGAGCCGATGCCAATGAGAACGAGAACAAAGTCCGTCATTTACTACTTATATTTCGCCTCGCAAAAGCCCGTTGCAGCTGGTATTGTGGAGGACATTTTTCGGAAGTATCGTCAACGTCAGGGGCTTTGAGATGGCCGCGAATTCCAGCATCGAATGGACGGAAATGACGTGGAATCCCGTCACGGGATGCTCGAAAATCTCACAGGGATGCAAGCATTGCTACGCCGAGAGGATGGCAAAGCGACTGCATGCGATGGGATCTCACCGGTACCGCAACGGATTCCGCGTGACGCTGCACGAAGACCTGATCGACCTGCCGAAAATCTGGAAGAAGCCGCGAGTTGTTTTCGTCAATTCGATGAGCGACCTTTTTCACGACGATGTTCCCTCCGAGTTCATCCGTGCCGTCTTCCGTACAATGCGGGATTGTCCTCAGCACACATTCCAGGTCCTGACAAAGCGGAGCCAACGCCTCCGCGATCTCGCGCCTTTGTTGCCATGGCCCTCCAATGTCTGGATGGGCGTTAGTGTTGAAGACGCTCGCGTGGTCGGCAGAATCGACGATCTCGTGTCCGTCCCGGCTCAGGTTCGCTTTCTCTCCTGCGAGCCGCTGATTGGACCGCTCGAGAATCTGGCATTGAACGCCGTCAGCTGGGTGATCGTGGGCGGCGAATCGGGGCCTGGCGCCAGACAGATGGACCCGGCGTGGGTCGAGTCCATTCGCCGCCAATGCCGCAATGCCGGCGCCGCGTTTTTCTTCAAACAGTGGGGCGGCGTTCGCAAGGACAAGACAGGCCGGATGCTGAACGGCAGAACCTACGACGAAATGCCATCACGCTGGCCGCTCGGCGACGAACTCGTTCAAATTTCGGTTTGAATCCTGGCGGAAACACCCTGCTTTGGTTTCGCCGGGTTGGCGCCAAAGGTCGCTCAGGATGTCTGCCAACGCCAGCCCATTACCTCCGTACTCCCGCACCCGCTGATTTTCCTTGCCTCGGCTCCGCCCACCTTCTACCCTGAAATCGGAAAGCTCTGTCCTCGCGGCAGAGCTTTTCCCTTTCAGGGTGCCACCGTTTTGCGTCCTGCGTTCTGCTTGTCCCGCCCAGGCGGGATCGCGCTCTTTGAGAAGTCTGGCTGGCTTGCCCCATGCGGCGGATCGCCTTCTGACCCGCTCGCAGCCGCCGTTGATCGGCTCGCGGCTCCCAGGTGATCGCTCGCAGCCCTCCCCTGATCACACGCGGCCGTCAGCGAAGTGCCCGGCTTGCAATCAGCTGCCGCCATCGCAACCGCGACATGGTCAAACGCGGCGGCCTTGTGATCGCGTCACGGCCGTCTCGCAAGTGATCGGCCCCCTGCGGGATAGCGGCCGATGTTCGATCGCGGCGCTGCTAACTCCAGCAAAATGGAGCCCGGTCGGGTCAATGCAACGGGGGGGTGGGTGCAAATCCTCCTCCCGCGCTGCGCTCCGCTCCGTTGCTCTAATCTGGACGGGGAGGGTTTTTCCATGGCTGCTACCGAATCCGCAATGCTGGCGCTGGGCACCACGGCGCCCGAGTTCTCGCTGAAAGATGTTCGCACCGGGAACATCCATAACAATGACGCGGTCGCCGGGGCCAAAGGGCTGCTGGTGATGTTCATCTGTGCGCACTGCCCGTTTGTGAAGCACGTGGAAAAGGGGCTGGCGAAGCTGGGGCGCGACTACCAGAAGTCGGGCATCGGGATCGCTGCCATCAGCTCCAACGACGCGGACAACTATCCCGACGACGCGCCCCCGGGGCTGGCCAGGCAGGCAAAAAACGTGGGGTTCGTCTTTCCCTATCTCTACGACGAGACGCAGGAGGTGGCCCGTGCGTACGACGCGACCTGCACGCCGGATTTCTTCCTCTTCGACGGGCAGCGCAAGTTGGTCTACCGCGGGCAGCTGGACTCGAGCCGGCCGGGAAACGGCACTCCGGTGACCGGCAGCGATCTGCGGGCCGCGATGGATGCGCTGGTGGCAGGGCGGCCCATCGCGAAGGAGCAGCGGCCCAGCATCGGCTGCAATATCAAGTGGAAGGGTTAGGGTTTAGGGATTAGGGTGCAGGGATTAGTTAGCGGTTAGCGGTTAGGGGTTAGCGTTTAGGAGAGTCGCGTCGCATCGCTTACTCTCTTGCGCCCGCAGACTGGACGTATGATTTCTGCTCATGGCGCTCCAGCTCCAGGATTTTGCCAGAGAATACGAGAGCCGCACCGACGATGAGTTGCTGCGCCTGGCCATGGCGCGCGCTGAGCTCACGCCGGAAGCCGGCGTTGCGTTGTCAGCGGAGCTGAGCCGCCGGGGTCTCGCTGGCGACGAGCCGTTGAAGCAATTCGAAGAAGAAGAGCAGGAGCGCACACGCGACCAGGCGCGCGATACAGGAAGACTCTTTCTGAGTTTCAACGGGATCGGCCGCTGCCGATTCCTTAAGTGGGATTATGTCTTTGATCCGGCCTTCGGGTATGAAGAATTCACAACGACGGTCTTCATGATGCTTTTCTGGCTGCCATTGATTCCGACCGGCACTTTTCGCGTACGAAGAAAGAAGAGCTTTGCCGCCGGCGGAATCGAAGTCCTCGACCGGCTGCCGCTGAACTGGACGCAGATCTCAGCCGTTTGGGCAGCGATGACGACCACAATGCTCGCTCTGGTGATCATCTTCAGGTTGGCGGTGCGGTTCGTTCGCTGAGTCCTGAGCTCTGTTCGCTATTCCCTGTTCCCTGTTCTAAAAGAGGAAAACCCGCCGCACTTCCCAATGGAGGTGCGGCGGGGAAGACTGCAAGTACGGCAAAGAAACTGCACATGCGGCAGAAAGTCTGAAAGACAGCGCTTAGCGCAAAGAGATTCCTCCTGGCGAGCCTGCCGCAGGCCCGCCGGGAGGAATGCCGCTATTTCGAGTTACCCGAGCGCAGGTCCGGGTTAAAGACCTTTTGCTCTTCGATCGCCGCCTGGGCCGCGGCCAGCCGCGCGGTGAGCAGACGGAAGGGTGAGCAGGAGACGTAATCGAGGCCGGCGCGGTGGCAGAACTTCACGCTTTCCGGCTCGCCGCCGTGCTCGCCGCAGATGCCAACCTTGAGATCGCGGCGCGCCGAGCGGCCCTTGTTGGTGGCCATCTTGATGAGCGTGCCCACCCCCTCCTGATCGAGGACGGCGAAGGGGTCCTGTTTGTAAATGCCCTGCTTCAGATAGGCGGGCAGGAATTTGTTCACGTCGTCGCGGGAGATGCCGAAGGTGGTCTGGGTTAGATCGTTGGTGCCGAAGCTGAAGAACTCAGCCTCCGCGGCGACCTTGTCGGCGACCAGGCAGGCGCGAGGCAGCTCGATCATGGTTCCGACCTTGTAGTCGACGATGACGCCTTTCTTAATGAAGACATCGTGGGCGACGCTGCGGACGATGGCGGCCTGGTTCTTCATCTCCTCGGGGCCGGTGGTGAGCGGGATCATGACTTCGACGTGTGGGTCGGTGCCGTTTCTTTTGACCGACGCGGCGGCCTCGAAGATGGCATGCGCCTGCATCTCGGTGATCTCCGGATAGGTGATGCCGAGGCGGCAGCCGCGCAAGGCGAGCATGGGATTGAGCTCGTGGAGCTCTTCGACGCGCTCGAGGATGCGGTGCAGATCCTTCAGCTTCGGCGAGCGCGGTTTGGTGGCTTCGAGTTTTGCGATCTGCACCATCAGGTCTTCGCGCTTGGGCAGGAACTCGTGGAGCGGCGGATCGAGCAGGCGGATGACGACGGGCTGGCTGCCCATGGCCTTGAAGAGGCCGGCGAAGTCGGCGCGCTGCATGGGCAGGAGTTTGGCCAGCGCGGCGCGGCGCTCTTCTTCGGTTCTGGCAAGGATCATGGCCTGCATGTGGGGCAGGCGGTCTTCGGCAAAGAACATGTGCTCGGTGCGGCAGAGGCCGATGCCTTCGGCGCCGAAGAGCTGCGCCTGTTTGGCGTCGCGCGGAATATCGGCGTTGGCCAGCACGCGCAGGCGGCGGCGCTGATCGACCCAGCCCATGAACTGGACGAGGTCGGGATTGTCGGGATTGACGGGGATGGTGGCCAGCTTCCCGTTGATGACGCGGCCAGTGGTTCCGTCGAGGGAGATCCAGTCGCCCTCGTGGAAGAGCTTCCCCTTGACGCGCATTTCTTTCTTCTTCTCGTCGATGGTGACGTCGCCCGCGCCCGCGACGCAGCACTTGCCCATGCCCCGGGTGACCAGAGCGGCGTGGGAAGTCATGCCGCCGCGCGAGGTGAGGATGCCGGAGGCGACATTCATGCCCGCGATGTCTTCGGGAGAGGTTTCGCTGCGGACAAGGATGATCGACTTATAGGTTCCCTTCTCGTGGAGCTTCACCGCTTCGGCAGCGGTGAAGACGATCTGGCCGACAGCGGCTCCGGGCGAGGCGGGCAGGCCGGTCGCCAGGACTTCGACGGTTCCCTTCTCATCGAGACGCGGGACGAGGAAATCGAAGATCTGATTCGGCTCGACGCGCAGCACGGCTTCGTCGACGGTGATCAGCTGCTCGCGCACCATATCGATGGCAATGCGGACGGCGGCGAGGCCGGTGCGCTTGGCGTTGCGCGTCTGCAGCATATAGAGGTGGCCGTCCTGGATGGTGAACTCGAAGTCCTGCATGTCGCGGTAGTGCTTTTCGAGGCGCGAAGTGAGGTCGCGCAGCTCGCCGTAGAGATGCGGCATCAGCTTGCGGAGTTCGGCGATGTGCACCGGAGTACGGATGCCGGCGACGACATCCTCGCCCTGCGCGTTCATGAGGAACTCGCCATAGAATTCCTTTTCGCCGTTGGCGGGGTTGCGGGTAAAGCCCACGCCGGTGCCGCTGGACTCGTTGAGGTTGCCGAAGACCATGGCCTGCACGTTGACCGCGGTGCCCAGCCAGTCGTCGATGTGGTTCAGGCGGCGGTAGGTCTTGGCGCGCTCGTTGTTCCAGGAGCGGAAGACGGCGTCGCGGGCCATGGTCAGCTGACGGTCGGGATCCTGCGGGAACTCGGCGCCGGTATGGCGCAATACCAGCTTCTTGTAGCCGGAGATGACTTCCTTCAGCGCGGCCGGGCTGAGCTCCGTATCCTGCTGCGCGCCGTACTTCTTCTTGGTTTCGTCGAAAATGTGCTCGAACTCGTTCTTGGGGATGTCGAGGACGACGTCGCCGAACATTTGTATCAGACGCCGATACGAATCGAAGGCGAAGCGCGGATTGTTGGACTTCCTGGCCAGCGCCTCGACGGAAAGATCGTTGAGCCCGAGGTTGAGGATGGTATCCATCATGCCGGGCATGGAGAATTTCGCGCCCGAACGCACGCTGACCAGCAGCGGGTTCTCGCCGGCACCGAGGCGCTGCCCCTGCAGCTTCTCGAGGCGGGCCAGGGCGATCTCCATCTGCTCGGTCACCTGGGGCGAAAGCGCGCCGCGCATGTATTCGCGGCAGGCCTCGGTCTGGATGGTGAAGCCGGGAGGGACGGGCAGGCCGGCGTTGGTCATCTCCGCAAGGCCGGCGCCTTTGCCGCCCAGCACATCGCGCATCTTGCCGTTGCCTTCGGCGACGCGCGCGCCAAAGAAGAAGACGTACTGCGCGGGAGCTTCGACTTTTTGGGCCGCAACGGCCTCCTGATAACCGAGGGTGCTTGCGTTCATGTTGGATCTCCGTTCTGCCGCCGCTGGGGCGAATTGGTTTGGTTGCTGTCGCCGTGCGCGAGTGGACAGGAACTCTGCGCAGCCGCAACCTGGAAAACGGACGATTGTCGGTCCCGCGATGGACAGCAGTCTGTGCCGGGCGTCACACCGGTGCGGGGCGAGCGTTGTGATGGCCGTCACAAGCGCTGCAAATGTGTGTGGAGAAAGAGGAAAAGGCGGGAAAACGGGAAGATGCGCGGGGGGATGCTCATTTCCGCGGTTCGTGACGCGCGAGTTTGCGAGGTCCTCGGGAGCCTGGCGAGGTTACTCGCAGCGCAGAGCTTCGATGGGATCGACGTGCATGGCGCGGCGGGCGGGAGCGGCGCAGGCGGCCAGCGCGACCAGGATCAGGATCGCGGCCACTCCGGCGAAGGTGAGCGGATCGTGCGCCGAGACGCCGTAGAGCTGGCTGGCCATCAGGCGGGTGAGCGCGAGCGCGCCGGCGATGCCGAGCGCCACGCCCAGCAAAGCCATGCGTGCGCCCTGGCCGAGGACGAGGCGCAGCACGTCTCCGCGCTGCGCACCCAGCGCCATGCGCACTCCGATCTCGCGGGTGCGCTCGCCGACGAGATAGGAGATGGCGCCATAGATGCCCACGCAGGCCAGGCCCAGGGCGAGCGCGGCAAAGGCGGCAAGCAGCATCATCGCCAGACGGCGCGCTGCGAAGGCGTCATCGATAACGCCGTGCATGGTCTGGACCGCGTAGACGACGGCGCCGGGATCGATCTCGCCCACCGCTTTGCGCACCGGGCCCATCAACGCCTGGGGATCGTCGCTCGTGCGCAGCACGACGGCCGTCCCATCGGCCACCAGCGGCATCAGCTTGGGCGGCAGCTGCATGTAGGGGTAGTAGAACTGCGCTTCGATGGCGGCCCTGGGGTCGTTGCCCGGGCCCCACTGCTTCACGTGGCCGACCACGCCGACGATCTCCGCTTCCCTGTCGAATTCGGCGATGTGGATGTGCTGGCCGACGGGATTTTGATCGGGGAAATATGTGCGCGCAAAGACGACGTCGATGTCGACGACGGTAGGGGTGTTCTCGTTGTCCTGGTCGGTCACCCAGCGGCCGCGCTCGAGCGTGATGCCCATGGCGGGCAGGAATCCCTGCTCGACGAGGTAGAACATCGCCTGGGGCATGTCGTTATCGTTGGCGGGTTTCGCGCGGCCTTCGATCCAGAAGGGCAGCTCGGAGTCGTGGATCATGGGACGCGAGCCGAGGGTGACGGAGACTGCCTCGACTCCGGGGATCTGGCGCATGGCGGCGTCGAAGCGGCGCAGACGCGCGCGGGTTTCGGCCGCGGGGGTCTGCTCGTTCGCCGGGAACGACATGGAAAAGGTGATGGCGTGGTCGGGATTGTAGCCGGGGTTCACGCGCCACAGCGCAGCGAGCGAGCGCAGCATGAGCCCGGCACCGACCAGGAGCACGAGGGCCAGGGCAACTTCCACGGCGACGAAGGTTCCTTGCAGGCGATGGCGCGCGGCGCTGGATCCGCGGCTGGTCTGGCGCAGCACTTCTTCGAGGTTGACGCGTGAAGCCTTCAGCGCGGGCGCAAGGCCGAAGACGATGCCGCCCAGCAGCGAAACGCCGAAGGTGAAGAGCAGCACGCGGGTGTCGACGTGGACCTCGGTGACGCGGGGGAGGGCCGCGGGCAGAAGGGTGACGATGGTTTTTGTGCCAAAGACGGCAAGGATCAGGCCGAGCAAGCCGCCTGTTCCGGCAAGCAACAGGCTTTCGGTGAGCAGTTGGCGCATGAGACGCGTGGGGCTCGCGCCGAGCGCAGCGCGCAGCGCGAACTCTCCCGAGCGACGCATGGAGCGGGCGAGCAGCAGGCTGGCGACGTTGGCGCACGTGATGAGGAGCAGGAATCCTACCGCAGCGAGCAGCACCACCAGGAATGGCCGCACGTTGCCGACGAGATCGTCCTTCATGGAAAACAGCGAGATGCCGACGTCCTTGTCGGATTCGGGATAGGCGAGGGCGAGGTGGTGCGCGACGCCGTTCATGTCCGCCTGGGCTTGGGCCAAGGTGACGCCGGGCTTGAGACGGCCGACGGCGTGAGCGCTCATGTCGATGCGGCGATCCCAGAAGGAGGAGTCGCTCCACTGGCCGATGGGAATATAGACGTCGCGGGCGGGACCGTAAAAGGAAAAGCCGGCAGGCAGAATGCCAACGACGGTGTAGTTGTCGCCGTTGAGATCGATGGCCTTGCCGAGGATGGCCGGCGAGCCGCCAAAGGTGCGATGCCAGAAGCCATTGCTGAGCAGAGCCACGGGCGCGGCACCGAGGTGGTCGTCACCGGGATTGAAGTCGCGGCCGAGCATCGGATGGATGCCGAGGGTGGAGAAGAAGTCCGCCGAGATCATAAATCCGTTGACGCGCTGGGGCTGCGCCACCCCGGTCATGTTGTAGTCCTCGTGGCGGTAGATGGCGATCGAGGAGAAGGTCTGGGTGCCCCGCTGCCAGTCGAGGAAATTGAGGTAGCTGATGGGGGCGCGGTCCTGGCCGGCGTTCTTCTCATAGACGGCCGCGAGCTGACCGGGGTGGGGATACGGCAGCGGATCGAGGAGGACGCCGTTGACGACCGAGAAGAGCGCGGTATTGGCGCCGATGCCGAGCGCCAGGGTGACGATTGCGATGGCCGCGAAGCCGGGCGACTTGAGGAGCATGCGGCAGGCAAAACGAATGTCCTGGAGCAGAGCGTTCATCGTCTCTCCTGTAACTGGAACGGCTGGGACTCGGCCGGCTTGCGTGTCGCAAAAGCGGCAGACAGAGATCTTAACGCGCCGCTGCAGGGGTGCTCCATGGCAGGTTTGCTGCGAGAGTTCGGGGTCCGGTCAGCCACTCGTGGCTGGGTCCACGAAGCCAGATAATGGAGAAGATCGAGGACTCAGGGGATCGAGTCTTTGGATTAAGTTGTTTATTTTGTTTTATGTGACTCGATAACTCAAAATTGACATTAAAACACTCATATTTTATGCATCTTGTGTGCTATAGTCTCATCAGATGTTGTGACGGCCGCCCTGGAGGGCTGGCCCCAACGTTCAAAAAGAATTTCATCCGTATGGAGGATTTGAATCATGGCTATCACTCGCTGGGATCCGTTTCGCGACGTGCTTGCACTGCAGAACCGCATGAACTCCTTGTTTCAGGATTTCAATCGCGGCGACAACGACGCCATCACCACGGCTGCTTTCGTTCCCCCGGTCGACATTTATGAGGACGAGCACAAGATCGTGCTCAAGCTCGAAGTGCCGGGACTAAAGGAGAGCGACCTCGACATCCAGCTGGAAAACAACGTGCTCACCATTAAGGGCGAGCGCAAATT
>DATJQW010000102.1:0-17476 GCA_035505395.1 Acidobacteriaceae bacterium | reverse complement strand
AGGCACGCACAAGATCGGAAAAGCTCAGCGGCAGTCCTGACTCGGCAAGGATTTTGACGACGGCGTTCGCCGCGCGGCGCAGTGCGTAGGGATCCTTCGATCCGGTCGGCTCCAATCCAATGCCGAACATGGTCGTGATGGTCTGGATGCGGTCGGCGAGACCCAGGACCTGACCTTCGACGGTGGGCGGAATCGGATCTTCCACCGCGGCGGGCGTGTATTGCCAGTAGATCGCCTGGGCGACGGTCTCGCCGAGACCCTGCGCACGCGCATACAGGCCGCCGACGATGCCCTGCAGCTCGGTAAACTCCTTCACCAGCTCGGTGGTGAGGTCGGTTCTGGCGAGGCGGACGGCGTGAAGCAGCGCCTCGCGATCGAGTTTCACACCGCGCTGTTGCAGCAGGTCGGCCAGCGACTCAGCCACGCGAAGATTCGCCTCGGTCTTGTCCCAGTAGCTGCCCAGCTCCTTGTGAAAGGTGACGGACTTCAGCATCTCCGCGCGATCTTCGAGCCGGATTTTCTGATCGACGTTCCAGAAGAAGCGCGCGTCGCTGAAGCGGGCGCGCAGGACGCGCTCGTTGCCGTGGCGGATGGTCTCGATGCCGCTCTCTTCCGGATGGGTGTTGAGCACGGCGAGGAAATACGGCTCCAGTTTGCCCTGGGCGTTTTCGACCGCGAAATATTTCTGGTGGTCGCGCATCACGGTGACGAGGACTTCGTCGGGCAGCGCGAGGTATTCGCGGTCGAAGTTGCCGAGCACGACGGAAGGCCATTCCGTCAGATGGGTGACAGTCTCAATGAGCGCCGCATCCTCGCGCCAGCGGGCTCCGGGCACGTCGCGGACTTCGCGGTCCAGCGCCTTGCGAATGCGATGGCGGCGGAGCGCGACGTCGGCGGTGACCTTCGCGGATTCGAGCATGCCCACGTAGTCCTCGGGATGATCGACGATCACGGGATCGCTGCCGTGCAGGATGCGGTGCCCGAAACTCTGGTTCGAGGCGCGGACGCCGGCAAATTCGACAGGCAGGATCTCGTGGTCGAGCAGCGCGAGGATCCAGCGCACCGGGCGCACAAAGCGCTCCGGCTTGCCCGGCCGCCAGTACATATTCTTCGGCCAGTAGAGCGGCCAGTTCGGCGGCGAGCGCCGGTCCCAGAACCTCGGCAGCGGCCCGGCCCTTATGCGTCATCGTGGCGGATACATATTCGCCCTTTGGCGTGGAAATCTTTTCGAGCGCCGCAACAGCGACTCCGGCCTTCTTCGCGAACGCCTGGGCGGCGGCGGTGGGCTGGCCATCCTTAAAGGCGACGTTCCAGGAAGGACCGGTCATCTGCTCGGCGGCATCGGGCTGGCGGACCAGCACTCCGCTCACCTGCACAGCGAGGCGGCGCGGCGTGGAGTAGCTGTGAACTTCGTTCTGCTCGCCCAGCAAACGCTCGCGGCGCAGCAGTGCGACGATACGCTGGGTCAGCTCCTCTTCGGCGGCGGCGATCATGCGCGCCGGAACTTCTTCCAGTCCTGCTTCGAAAAGCAACTCAGGCATGGCTACGCGGCCCCCAATCCCAGTTTTTGTGCCGCGTAAGCCTTCGCCACGCCGACGACCATGGTGCGAATGCGCGCCATCACCGCGACCCGCTCGGTGACCGAGATGGCGCCGCGCGCATCGAGCAGATTGAAGAGGTGCGAGCACTTGAGGCATAGCTCGTAGGCGGCGAGGACCGGGAATCGCCTGAGGGCGATGCGCAAATCCTCGTCGGGAGGCGGCGGGGATTCCTGATGGACCAGGCGGTCGTGAATCTTCTCGTGGCGCTCGGCGGCCTTCTCCGCTCTGGGGCTGAAGCGGGTGCGGAACTCGTCGAGCAGCGCCTGGCACTCGGCTTCATAGAGGCGCAGGTGCTCCCACAGCCTGCTGACGTCGGCGGCCTCGAAGTTGTACACGGAGAGCTGCAGCTCTTCCTGCAGGCGAATGTCGCCATAGGTGACGGTGCGGCCGGTTTTTGGATCGCGCGCCCAGACCACGTCGTAGAGCGAATTCACATCCTGCAGAAAGGCCGCGATGCGCTCGAGGCCGTAGGTGATCTCGCCGGAGATGGGGTCGAGATCCATGCCGCCGCACTGCTGGAAATAGGTGAACTGCGTGATTTCGAGGCCGTCGAGCATCACCTGCCAGCCCACGCCCCACGCGCCGCCCACGGGCCACTCCCAGTTATCCTCTTCGAACTTGATGTCGTGCTCGCGCAGGCGAATACCGATGGCCTCGAGCGAGTCGAGGTAGACCTCCTGAATGTCGGCCGGCGGCGACTTCAGGATCACCTGCAGCTGCGTGTGCTTATACAGGCGATTCGGATTCTCGCCGTAGCGGCCGTCGGCGGGGCGGCGCGAGGGCTGCGTGTAGGCGATGGCGATGGGATCGGGCCCGAGCACCCGCAGAAATGTGTCGGGCGACATGGTGCCGGCGCCGACTTCGACGTCGAAAGGCTGAGCAAGAACGCAGCCTCGCTCCGCCCAGAAATTCTGGAGGCGAAGCAAGAGTTCCTGAAAGGTGAGAGCCGCAGCGGATGCAGTCAAACGTGACACCTGGCAGTTGGATGAAAGCGCATACACGATTTTATCGGCAGCGCGGCTTCGGCGCATCATCCGCAGGTGTCCGGATGCAACCGCAGCGGGCCGGGCGGAGTCCATTGGAGCGTGAGCGCGCACGGAATGGTTCGCATCGGGATCTCCGGCTGGACATACCAGGGCTGGCGCGGAGTCTTCTATCCGGAGAAGCTGCCGCACAGGCGGGAGCTCGAGTTTGCAGCCCGCGAGTTCGGGACCATGGAGATCAATGGGACCTTTTATTCGCTGCAACGGCCCTCCAGCTACGAGAAATGGGCCGCGGAAACGCCGGAGGGATTCGTCTTCGCCATCAAGGGATCGCGCTACATCACGCATTTGCGGCGACTGCGCGAGGTCAGGACCGCGCTGGCGAATTTCTTTGCGTCGGGAATTCTGAAGCTGGAGGAGAAGCTGGGGCCGTTCCTGTGGCAATTTCCACCGAATTTCCGGTTCGATCCCGAGCCTCTGGAGGAATTCTTCTCGCTTTTGCCGCGCGACACGGAGGCGGCCGCGGAATTGGCCGGTGAGCACGAACCGTGGATGAAGGGGCGCGTTTATCTGGAACCGAAGAAGCGCCGGCCGCTGCGGCATGCGATGGAAATCCGGCACGCGAGCTTCGTGACGCCGGAATTTGTCCGCCTGCTGCGGCGGCATCGCGTGGCCCTGGTGTGCGCGGACACGGTGGAGTGGCCGCGGCTGCTGGATGTGACGGCGGACTTTCTCTATCTGCGGCTGCACGGATCGGAGCAGCTCTACGCCAGCGGTTACAGTGGGGCGGCGCTCGATGTGTGGGCCGAGCGGATCGCGGCGTGGGCACGGGGCCGAGAACCACGCGAGGCATTGCAGCGGCCGGCGGGTGTGCCACCGGGGGAGTATGCGTCGGACGCCCGTCCACCGAAGCGGGCGAAACGTGACGTGTATGTCTATTTCGACAATGACGCCAAGGTGCGGGCTCCGTTTGACGCGCAGGAATTACGGAAGCGGGTGGAGAAGCTGCTGGACGCCTCAGAGCACGGCGGCTGACGTGGAGGTCTGCGGAGCCTCGAGATCTGGCTGGCGCGATGCGGCGCGATCGCGCGCGAAAACGCAGGCGGCGGCGACAAAGAGAATCGGGAAAAATTCCATGGTGTAGCGCTGCTCGGGGCTGTCGAGGGTGGCGAGCAGCAGGCTGCGCAGCAGAAGATACGCGAGCAGCGCGCCGGCGAGAGGAACGCGGCGCTGGGCGAAGCCGACGATGGCGAGCAAGACGTAGCCGAGGTTCACCAAGCCCAGGAAGATGGCGATCGAGTTAGCGATGGGGTGGTACCTGAAAGCCCACCACCACGGCCCGATGTTGAAGAGCTCGGTCCGCGGGCGCAGCCACATATCGACGACGCGGATGGCGGGATAGACAAAGTAGAAATCCAGCGGATGCTCGCGCACGCGCTGGGCGGCGAGGGCGGCAAACTGCGCGTCGAGCTGCGGGGTGACGGCGTCGACCTGATTATGCTCGGCGATCAGCGCCTGGGTGCTCTGGCATTCGGCGGGCGTATCGCAGGCGCGCGCGGCGACGTCGGTCGGATCGATATAGTCCGACTGGTTCCAGGCAATGGTGCCGGTGTCGACGTAATCGAGGGACCAGGTGCTCAGCCAGCGCTGAAATCCGTGGGGAACGAACTCGCCGGGGTTGTTGGCGTCGCGGGGCACAAGGGGCTGAAAGACGTGGAAGGTGCGGGCGTTGCGAATGGTCCAGGGAATGAAGGGCAGCGCGGCGAGAATGCCGGCGACGATTGCCGTTCGCAGAGCGCGCCCTGCGTCGAGCGAACGCCGCGCATACCAGTAGAGCGCGGCGCAGAAGACCACGGACAGCAGAGCGCCGTCGGGCCGGAGCAGGGTTGCGTAACTGAGAGCCAGGACCAGAGCCAGGAATGCGCCTCTGGCCGGTTGTCCGCGTTGCGCGGCGCGGACCACGCGAGCCAGCGACCAGATGGCGAGCGCGACACAGGAAACCGAGAGGCTCTCGGTCATGCCGCTGGCGGTATAGGCGGCAGTGAAGGGGCAAAAGACGGCCAGCAGCAGAGCGGCCCAGCCAGCGCGCGGGGATACCCAGGTGCGGACGACGTCGTAAAGCAGCCAGCACGCAGCCAGGTCGATGAGAGCCTGCACGATCATCACCGGGCGCTCGTGGTGCGCGCCGAAGACGGAAAAGACCACTCCCAGGAAGAACGGATAGCCGGGCAGGCGAACCAGCGTGGGCGCAATGTGGCCGTCGCGGAGAAATCCGTAGACACCGTGGTGAAACCAGTTGCGCGCGAGCTGCGCATAGGCCAGAGCGTCGTCGTCAACGGTGACAGGAAGAAAGAGAAAGAAGAGGCGATATGCGAAGCCAAGCGCGAGGATCAAGGCTACGGCGGGAGCCGGCCGAATCCGCGATCGCGCACTTTCCATAAGGGTTCCCAGGGCTCAGCGCTCGGCGGCGATCTCTTCGGTCTGGCGCGAAAGCCGCGCGGTGCGCTCGATCTTTTCCCAGTTGAACGGCCGCCCCTCGATGGCGCGCTTGAGGGTGCGGAAGAGCACGATGGAGAAGATCTGGCGGTAGCTGAAGCGCTGCAGCCAGATGTGGAAGAGCAGCCAGCCATCGCCCTTGTTGGCGGGCAGGCGCGGCTCGAGAGCGAAGGCCAGGGCGGAGGTGATGAAGTCGATGAGGATGAAGATGAGGAAGTACGCGAGCAGCTTTTCGAAGCTGGCGGCGCTGGCGGTTTCCGGGTGGAAGTGGCGATCGATCAGATATTGAACGACGCCGGCTGCGAACATGAGGTCGATGAAAGGGGAAACCAGGGGCAACAGGATCTGGAAGATGAGAATGTTTGGCAGCGCGAAGAAGCCCATGGCGCGATTGGTGCGGGCCGCGGCGCGATGCTTGAAGACCGCCTGGAGAATGCCAAAGGACCAGCGGAAGCGCTGTTGCATCAGGCTGCGCGCGTTGGCCGGCGCCTCAGTAAAGGCCAGCGCATGGTCGTCGTAGATGACCTTGTAGCGCTGTTCCAGCAGGTTCATGGTGAGGTCGGCGTCTTCGGCGACGGTATTCACCGGGTAGCATCCGCCCTGCTTGACGGCGCTGGTGCGCCACGCGCCGATGGCCCCGGGGACGACGGTGACCACGTTGAAGAGATCCATGGCGCGGCGCTCGAAGTTCTGGCTGGTGATGTATTCGAGGGCCTGCCACTGCGTCCAGAGGTTGACGCGGTTGCCGACTTTCGCGTTGCCGGCGACGGCGCCCACGCGCGGATCGGCAAACCAGCGCACCAGCCTGCTGATGGCATCGGGCGCAATCACGGTGTCGGCGTCGATGCCGACGTAGACCTCTTCGTCGATCTGATTCAGTCCGACGTTCAGCGCCTCGGCCTTGCCTGAATTCGGCTTGGTGAGCACCACCAGGCGGCCGTCGGCGATCTCCTCGGGATACGCATCGCGGGCGGCGTCGAAGGTGCGATCCAGCGAGCCGTCGTCGATGACGATGACGCGAATGTTCTGGTAATCGGATTTGAGCACCGAGCGGATGGTGCGGACGATGACGACTTCCTCGTTGTAGGCGGGAATCAGCACCGCCACGCGGGGCTCATAGACGCCCGCGGGCAGATGCCGGCGGCGCAGGCGGTCGATGAGGGCGAAGACGCCGATGAGCAGGAGACGGGCGCTCATGAGGACGTCGCCGATGAAGAAGACGTCGACAACGAAGTGGGCGAAGAAGGAGAAGAAGAAGAAAGCGACCCAGTCGATGCGGGCCTGCCAGCGCAGCCGGGGCGACAGAGCCGGCATCACCTCGGCGCGGGTTTTGCCCATGAGATCGGAGACCTGGACGAACTTGTAGCCCTTCGCGCGCAGCGTGGTGATCAGCATGGGCAGCGCGGCCACGGTCGCGGAGCGGTCACCGCCGCCGTCGTGCATGAGGATGATGCTGCCGCGCATCCACGGCAGAGTCTTCATCTCCTGCAATTGCTGCAGGACGCTGTCGGTGATCTCCTGGGGCGATTTGCGCGGGTGCTCGTTCCAGTCATCGGTGTCGATTTTGTCGCCGATGATGGTGTAGCCCATCTGCTGGATGCGGTAGGCGGGCGCGGCCTCGTCGTTGGTGTCCGGCTCCTGGTCGATGGAATAGGGCGGACGGAAGTAGAGGGGCTGGATGCCGAGCTCGGCCGCGAAGAGACGTTCGGTCCAGTTCAGCTGCAGCTCCAGCTGCTGCCGGGAGATCTCGCTGATGTCGGGATGGGTGAAGGTGTGGTTGCCAATTTCGTCGCCGTCGGCGATGTAGCGCTTGAGCAGGCCGATGTTGTCGAGGGCCTCCGCGCCGATGACCATGAAGGTCGCGTGCACGTGGTACTGGTTCAGCACATCGAGAATCTTCGGAGTCCAGACCGGATCGGGGCCGTCGTCGAAGGAGAGCGCCACCTCATGCTCGTGGTAGCCGTACTGCTCGATGTTGTAGGAGCGGGGCAGGCGCACCATGTCCTCATCGATGACGGTGAAATCGTCGGCATCCATCTGGATGGTGCGTTCCCCCATCTGCGGCGTGCCGGTGATGCGCAGGATGTCTCCCTCGCCATCGGTCGCCACATCTTCGCCGGGGGGAACGGTACGCAGCTCATCGGGAGCATTTTTCGCGCCCGGGTCGCCCCACACCTGCCACAGCGAAGGATCTTCTTCGCCCAGGCGCCAGAGCGCGAAGGTGCGGATGCCCATCTGGCGTCCCGCGCGCATCTCATTGAGCGCGGTGACGCCGTCGAGGAACCAGACCTGATGGCGCAGGTGGGTATCTTCGTCGTCGTAGACGAAGTGCGGATTCAGCTCATCGCCCTCGAGGTGGACATCCGCCTCCGAATCCGCCGCGCGCTGCCAGGCCTCCTGCACGGAGAGATCGGTGACGTCGACGACCTGGTCGGAAACTTTCTTTCCCTTCTGCGGCAGAGGCAGCGCCCAGTCATAGCCGTAATTGCCGATGCCGCAGATCAGCTTTTCCTTCGGCACGATCCGCAGCACGCGCGCCAGGTTGGCTTCGAACCAGGGCTCGCTGGCCACCGGCCCGGGGTCGCTGGTCACCTCGTGCTCGTCGTAATTCATCAGGATGACGCCGTCGCTGTTCAGCGCCATGCGGCGGACGTAGCCGGCATCGGCGGAGGCCTGGATGTTCACGTAAACCTTGAGGTGTTTGCCGCGAAAGTCATTGTGCAATTCGCCGATCCATTCGGCGTAGAGCTGCTCGTCCTCGTCCGGAACCTGCTCGAAATCGAGGCAAATCCCCTTGTACGAGGGGTTGGCATAGAGGAATTTGTCCAGCTGGATGTGCAGGCTTTCGCGCGCGGCGGAGTTGCGCAGCATTTTCCCGATCACGTCGCCGTCCCAGTTTCCTGAGAGCGTGTCGTAATCGTTCAGCATGGGGTAGATTTCGGTGTCTTCGTGGGCGGCGTCAATCACGCCCTTCACCTGATTCTGCGGGTCCACTCCATGCACGCCGTGGGCATCGACCACGCTGTAAAAGTGCACCGGAAACATCGGTGTCGCGCCCACCAGGTTGCCGTCCGGCGAGATGACGTGCAGCCAGTCGGGAAAGAGCATGTCGATCTGGTGGATATGGGCCTTGAGCGAGGAGTAGTCGGCCTCGTCGTTCTCGTAGAAGGCAGCGCGGACGCCCTCATCCTGATTGAGGACGATCTCCGAGGCGCGCGGGCGCAGCCGTTTGTGGGGCGGCCTGCCGAGAGCGGTCCTGCGATTCAGTTCCGACTGGCGCTCTTTCAGCGCTTTCAGGTTGGGTTTCTGGGTGGGCAGCAGCAGTTCGGGCAGCCGTTGCCGCGAGATCACGCTGAAGATGAAGACCGCGAGGACGACGGTAAACGCCACCACCAACACATCGGTGAGCCGCCGGAGAATTCTCCTGCGCCGTTGCCCGGGATCGTAGAAGACCTGCTTCATCGTTCGCTGCGTTCGATTTCAATCGTACGATATCGTTGCGCGGGCACAAGACCGCTCCCGCAACTGCTTTAATAGTGCCAGTGCTCTCTCAGGGATCCAGAAAAGGATGGTTTGTGGCGCTGGCACTGGCGGCCGGCGCGGCGCTGCGGCTCTGGTTCATCCAGGCCTATCCCGAGGTGCAGGGCGACCCGCTCATCTACGGCGATATCGCGAAAAACTGGATGCTGCACGGCATCTATGGCCTCTCCACCGCGCAGGGCATTCACCCGACGCTGATCCGGCTCCCCGGCTATCCGCTGTTTCTCATGCTGTGCTTCCGCCTGTTCGGGATGGAGCACTACCACGCGGTGATGTTCGCGCAGGTGGTTGTCGATCTGGGTACGTGCCTGCTGATCGCTGCCCTGGCGCGGCGGATGTGGAGCGTGCGCGCCGGATGGTGGGCGCTGTGGCTGAGCGCGCTGTGCCCCTTCACGGCAAATTTCACGGCAACGCCGCTGACGGAGACGCTGGAGCTCTTCTCGATTGCGCTGGCCTTCTATGCTCTGCTGCGCTTTCTGGAGGCTCCGCGGTGGAAATGGGCGCTGGCGCTGGCGCTGGCCTGGAGCTACGCCGCGCTGCTGCGGCCGGATGGTCCCCTGCTGGCGGTCGCGCTGTGTCCGGCCATGGTCTGGTACGGACGACGCCGCTGGGGCGCGAGGCGCATGGCGCGCTGGGCCGCCGTCTGCGGAGCGATCTCCATACTGCCCTTCATTCCGTGGACGATTCGCAACTGGCAGACCTTCCATGTGTTTGAACCGCTCGCGCCGCGCTACGCGGTGGATCCAGGCGAGAGCACCGATCCGGGATTCAACCGCTGGACGAAAACGGTCTGCGTGGACCTGGCGTGCACGTGGGACATCTACTGGAACGCGAACGACGACTTGATCAACCTCACCGACCTGCCCTCGCGCGCGTTCGACTCTGCGCAGCAATACCAGCAGACCAAACAGTTGCTGGAGACCTATAACAAGGTCACGACCATCACGCCGCAGATCGATGCGGAATTCGGCGCGATCGCGGCGCAACGCATTCGCGCACATCCGTGGCGCTATTATGTGGGGCTGCCGGTGGCTCGGCTGGCCGACATGTGGCTGCGGCCGCGCACGGAGATGCTGTGGATCGAGTTGCGCTGGTGGCAGTTCGAGCACCACGAGGCAGAGACGGAATTCGCCGTGGGCTACGCGCTGCTGAATCTGGCGTATCTGGTGGCCGCGCTGATCGGATTTCTGCGGCGGCCTCCGTTGCGGGGCGCGATCCTTGCCTTCGTTCTTCTGCGCTGTGCGCTGCTGCTGACCCTGGAGGCGCCGGAGCCGCGTTATACGCTGGAGTGCTTCCCGCCGCTGATCGCGCTGGCTGCGGTCGCGCTGGCCCGGCAAAAGCCGGGCGAATCGGCTCAGTCGTCGCCCTGATCAGGCTTGAGATCCGTCACCTGCATGCGGCCGGAGCAGACCCTCATGGGCTGGGTGACGGCAAAGACCCGGCCGGTGCCGGGCGCGCTGACCAGCAGGCGCGAGATGGCCGGGCACTCGGGGGCGGTGGTCCACAGGACTTCAAATGCCGCCACCGCGTGCGGCATCAGCGTTACCTCGGGCGATGGGCCGGCCGTCGCCGGAAGACGGGACGGGGAGAGCTCAGCCATCGCGTCGGCCGAAGCGACCTTCTCCATCGCGATGCTGCTGAGCATCTCGCCCTCGGCGCCAAGCAGCGCGACGGTGGGATATCCAGCGAGGCGGCACGGCAGCGATCCGCGATTGCGGAAGGCGAGCTTTACGGAGCGGAAGATGCCGTTGGCATTGCCCGCAATCTCCTCGATCGAAAGGACGCCGGGGTTGCAGGGCGGCGCATCGTCGGCGGTCTCGAGGATGGGGCTGGGATTCGGACGCGGCCGGGCTGCGGGCACCATGTAGGGCGCGTTGGGATTGGTTTGTTGCTGCGTGGCGCCAGGTGCGACTGCCTGAGAGGCGACGATCGGATGCGAAGCCGTGCAGCCTGCACACAACGCCAGCAGGACGGCTGCAGCCGGAACAACGAACGGCGAGCGGCTTGCCACGGGAGTTCCCTCTTTGCGTTCGTTTGGCTTGGATGGCCCCGTGCCGCGCCGTAGTTGCACGACGGGCGCAAATGGTTGCTTCTGTGAGATCGGTTGCGGGCCATAAAATCGAACCATGAAGACCTTGCAGGGGCAGGCGGCGCTGGTAACGGGCGGAGCGAAGCGGATCGGGCGCGGGCTGGCGCTGGCGCTGGGCGAGGCAGGGGCGCGCGTCGCCATCACCTGGCGCGACTCGGAGACGCAGGCGCGGCAGACCGTGGCCGATCTGGAGCGGCTGGGAGTGGAGGCAGCCGCGTTTCGCGCCGACCTGCGCAGTCCGGCGCAGATTCGCAGCGCGGTGGAAGCGGCAGTGGCGAAGTTCGGTCGCCTGGATATCCTGGTGAACAATGCCGGCCGCTTTGAGACGGCGGCGCTGGAAGACATCAGTCTCGAGCAGTGGGATGCGATGTTCGAGACCAACACGCGCGGACCCTTCCTCGCCGCGCAGGCGGCGTATCCGCACCTGAAGGCGGCGCGCGGACGCATCGTGAATATCGGCTCGCTGGGCGGCATGCATCCCTGGCCGACGCACGCGCACTACTGCACCTCGAAGGCCGCGCTGCACATGCTGACCAGAACCATGTCGAAGGCCTGGGCGCCGGAGATCAGCGTCAACTGCGTCGCCCCGGGGATGATCGTGAGCGGCGAAGTGACCGAAGAGTACGAGCCCTACGCGCGGCGGACGCCGATGAAGCGGAACGGGACGATCGAAGACGTGGCGGCGGCGGTGCTGTTTTTCGCGGCCGGCCCGCACTTTATTACCGGACAGATTCTGAGCGTGGACGGCGGCCTGGGGCTGTAGGGCTGCTTTCCGGTCCGGTTCGCAATCTGGTGTCGCGGGCTGCTTAAGTTCCCGCGCGCGATGCCGATAAGCTCTGCGGGGGATACGCCATGTCAGCGTTCGTGTGGAACGACTCTTACAGCGTCCACGTGGAGCAGTTTGACGCGCAGCATCGCAAGCTGTTCGAGATCATCAACGACCTGGCGGCTGCGATGCGCGTGGGCCAGGGGAGCGAGGTCATCCGCGACACGGTTCACCGGCTGGCGGTGTATACGCGGACGCATTTTCTGCAGGAAGAGGTAGCGATGCGCCGCACCGGCTACCCGGGGCTCGCGGTGCATCAGATGCAGCACCAGGCGCTGATGGCCGAAGTGGAGAAGTTCAAGAAGGATCTGGATGAGGGGCGCCAGCCGAATACGGTCATGGTGCTGGAATTTCTGCGCGAGTGGCTGGTGAATCACATCCAGAAATCGGACCGGGCGTACTCAAACCATATGAACGCGCACGGGGTGCACTAACAGCGAGATCGGCTCTATTTGCCGAAGAGGCGGGAAAACAGTCCGCCTTTCGGTGGCTGGCTTTCGTAGACGTAAACGCCTTCGGGCTCAGGCTGAGGGGGAAGCTTGCGGTTCTCAAAGGCGGCGCGTGGGTTTTCGACGCAGAGGCGCTGTGCGGTCTCCTCATTGATGCGCCGGGTGATCGCCTCATAGGCTTCGGTCATGCGCGGGGGGCGGCCGGCGAGGTTGTGGGCGTCGGTAGCGATAAAGTGGACCCAGTTCTTCTCCAGCATCTCCCACGAGAGCGACTGGGCACGCTTGCCGAAGCGGCCGCCGAGCGACGCCGCGGTGATCTGCACGAGGCAGCCGGTGCGCATCCATTCGGCCATGCGGGCATGGTCGCGCTGCAGGATGGGATTTCGCTCGGGGTGGGTGATGACCGGCAATGCGCCGCGCACCGTGAATTCGTAAAAGGTATCTCCGATGTTCTGCGGGATCATGAACTCCGCGAACTCCACCAGCAGATAGTTCCCCTGGTTGATCGTGAATTTTTTCGGGTGCTGCAGCGCGTCTTCGATGTTATCGAAGGAAAGATGGAAGTCGCAGCCCAGACCAAGGGTCAGCCGGTCGCCCACACGTTCGCGAATCTGCGCCAGGCGCTCGGAGTTGCGCTGTGGGTCGAACTCGTAGACCTCGTTGGCGTGCGGCGTGCACACGATGTGCGTGATGCCATCGGCGATCGCCGCCTCTGCCTGAGCGACGGAGCTGTCCAGGTCTTTGGGGCCGTCATCGGTAGCGAAAAGAAGGTGGTGATGGATATCGATCATGCCCGTTGCGCCAGTGCCTCCACCAGCGACGCGAAAATCCCAAATCCATCGGCTGAACCAAGCAGCGCTTCGCTGGAGCGATCGGGGTGCGGCATCATTCCCAGGACGTTGCGGCGTTCATTCAGAATGCCGGCGATGTTGTCGAGCGAGCCGTTGGGGTTGGCCTCGGCGGTCGCTTCGCCCTCCGCAGTCACATAGCGGAAGGCAACGCGATCGGAGCCGCGCAGCTCGGCCAGAGTCTCCGCGTCGCAGAAGTAGTTCCCTTCCATGTGGCCGATGGGCATCTTCAGCACCTGGCCGCGCGGCAGCATGTGGGTGAAAGGCGAGTCGGCCGTCTCGGCGCGCAGGTAAACCTGTTTGCAGATGTAGCGCAGTCCGGCATTGCGCAGGAGCGCACCCGGCAGCAGGCCGGCCTCGCAGAGGATCTGGAACCCGTTGCAGATACCGAGGACCAGGCCGCCGTCCGCGGCGAACTTCTTCACCGACTGCATCACGGGCGAGAAGCGGGCGATGGCCCCGGTGCGGAGGTAGTCGCCGTAGGCAAAGCCGCCCGGAACCAGGATCGCATCGCAGTTTTCCAGGTCCGGCGAGTCGTGCCACAGGAACACCGCAGGCTGGCCGGCCACCTCAGCCAGCACGTGCCAGGTGTCGTGGTCGCAGTTCGATCCGGGAAAGACAAGCACGCCGAATTTCATAGCTCTTTTTTAGCGTAGCAGGTCGGGACGGGAAAGTTGTCGCGAACGAATCTATACGGGTACCGGGACGCAACCCTGCGCCTGGAGCCAGGTTTCGACAGCCTGGAGGGCGCGCTCGCACTGCAACCGGTGGCGCTCGCGCTTGTCGCGGATGCGCCTCCGCGTCGCTTCGTCCAGCGGCTCGAGCAGATCGAAGGTGATGTTCGCAGGCTGAAAGCGCTTCGGATCGGCCTGGGTAATGTAGTGGATCAGCGAGCCCAGCGCGGTCGCGCGCGGCGCCGGCTGCGGCGCGCGGCCCTGAGCGATGGAGGCGGCGAAGAGTCCGGCCAGCAGACCGGTGGCGATCGACTCCGTGTAGCCCTCGACGCCGGAAATCTGCCCGGCAAAGGAAATCCCGGGATGCTCGCGCATCTGCAGCGTTGGGGTGAGCATGCGCGGCGCGTTGATGTAGGTGTTGCGATGAATCTGCCCGTAGCGCAGGAACTTTGCCTGCTCGAGGCCGGGAATCATGCGCAGGATCCGCGCCTGCTCGCCAAACTTCATGTGGTTCTGAAATCCCACCAGGTTGTACGAGTCGGCGCGCAGGTTTTCGCAGCGCAGCTGCACCACCGCCCAGGGCGTCTTGCCGGTCCTGGGGTCGCGCAGGCCGACCGGCTTCATGGGGCCGAAGCGCAGCGTGTCGCGGCCGCGGCGCGCCAGCTCCTCGATGGGCAGGCAGCCCTCAAAATATTCGAGCTTTTCCCACTCTTTGGCCTCCACGCTCTCGGCGGCCAGCAGCGCGTCGACGAACGCGTCGTATTCGGGCTGCGACATGGGGCAATTGATGTAGTCGGCACTCCCCTTGTCGTAGCGCGCCGCCATGTAGACGCGTTCACGATCGATGGAATCCGCATCGACGATGGGGCTGATGGAGTCGTAGAAGGCCAGATGCTCAGCGCCGGTCAGGCGCGCGATCTCACGGGAGAGAGCCGACGACGTCAGCGGCCCGGAGGCGACGATCGTGAGGGCGTCGCCGGGGTCGAGGCTGGTGACCTCCTCGCGATGGACGCGGATACGCGGCTCGGCGGCAACCTGCTCGCCGATCAGACGAGAGAACTCCACGCGGTCGACGGCCAGCGCGTGGCCCGCGGGAACGGCACAGGCATCGGCGCAGGCCAGCAGGGGCGAACGCGCGCGCCGCATTTCCTGCTTCAGGAGCCAGGGCGCGGTGTTCTCGCTCTCGGATTTGAGCGAATTGGAGCAGACCAACTCTCCGAAGTCGGCCGTCTGATGCGCGGGGGTGGTCCGGACGGGGCGCATCTCGTATAGGTCCACATCGACGCCCCTGCGCGCGGCGACCAGGGCAGCTTCGGGCCCGGCGAGGCCGCCCCCGATGACACGAATCCTCATGCGCGCCCTTCTGCCGCAGGCTGCGAAGCCGGCGCTTCGGCGTTGGTTTGCGCTTCGCGGGCCAGCGCTGTGAGGGCGTCGTCTGCAACGCGCATGCGTCGCCACTCGGTCAGCATGCCGGCGCCGAGGGAGTGATAGAAGTCGATGGCCGGCTGGTTCCAGTCCAGAACGTGCCAGAAAAGCAGGACGCAGCCGCGCTCCACGCTGCGCGCCGCCACATGCGTCAGCAGCGACTTGCCGATGCCGCGGCCGCGAAAGCGCGGAGGCACGAAGAGATCCTCCAGATGCATGGCCCGCCCCCGCCAGGTGGAATAGACCGGGAAAAAGAGGGCGAATCCGGCCGGCTCGCCGTCCTCTTCGGCGATGAGGCACTCGAAGAAGGGGGTTTCGCCGTTCGCCGGAAAGCCATCGCGCACCAGCTCGGCTTCTGTAAGCCGCGCCGACTGCGGTTCGCGCTCGTATTCGGCCAGCTCGCGGACAAATTCGAGGATCAGCGGGGCGTCGGCGGCGCGGGCGCGGCGAATGGTCGTCATTGGCTTCATTATAGGGAGCGGGCGCAGCCCATTCAGAGCCACTCTCGCGGCCAAACACAGCGCCACTTTGCACGATCGGCAACGAAATCCGTTGCCCGCCCGCAGGGAATCGGCTAATCTCATCGCGAGCTCCCCTGGAAAGGGCAATGCAACGATGAAACCGCTGTCGCCGGTGGACGCGATCGGTCCGGCCTTCAGCCGGATGCGCAGCATTCTGATGCCTCCGGGAGCCGCACCGGACCAGCCAGGGCCATTCCGCTTCTGGTTTTTCCTCAAGATCGTTGTAGTCGCCGCGCTCACCAACCCCTCCTTCATCTTCGGAATCTCGATTGCCTCGCTGGAGGGCGTGGCCTTCTTTATGACAGGCCTGGGAGCCAGCCTGAGGGGTCTCCACCGCCAGCCCATCGAAACCGGCCCGTCGGAATTCGCCGGCGTGATGGTGGTGTTCATCGCGGGCGCCGCGCTGGTCGCCATTGCGATGTGGCTCCTGCTCACATGGCTGTGGTGCAGGCTGCGCTTCACTCTCTTCGATCTGGTCGTTTACGGGCGCGGCCGCGTGGGGCGCGCGTGGTCGCCCTATGGGCGGCCGGCATGGCGCTTCCTGGGACTCGTGATTCTGGTCTCGCTGGCGTTTCTGCTGCTGGCCTCGGTCACCATTGGCCCCATGGTCCTTCACCTGTTTGTGGCGCTGCGCGGCATGACCCCGCAGGAGATCAACAGCGATCCGTTCCTGATGATGAGCCACATCTTCCCCATGTACGGCATCATCTTCGCCATCGCGATTCTGGCGGGGCTGGCGGGCGCGGTGATGACCGATTTCCTGCTGCCGCCGATGGCCATCGAAGATGCGCCGCTGGAATCGGCCTTCGGACGGTTCTTCCATCTGCTGGGGTCGCGCTTCGGGTCGGTCGCCATCTATCTGCTGCTGCGCTTCGCGCTGCAGCTTGGGCTCAGCTGGATCGGGGGCATCGTGATTGTGATCGTCCTGATCGCGGCGGGCGGCGGGGGCGTAGCCGGCGGATTTGTGCTCTACCGTTCGCTGTGGCATCTGGGCGGCGGCCCTGCCGTGCTGTTTATTCTCTATTGCGTCGTTGCCGGACTCGCTCTGATCGCCCTGTATTTCCTGACCATGATGGTTCTCTACGGGCTGGTGATGCTCTTCCTGCAGTCGTTCGCGGTGTACTTCTTCGGCTCGCATTATCCGGAACTGGGCGACCGCCTGGAGCCCGGGCCGCGCGCGCCGGCTCCCTGGCCGGGACCGCCCACGCCTGCGCCTCCGGTCGCGCCACCGGTTCCCGAGCTTCCGCCCATCTGGTAAGGGCCACCGTTCAGGGCAGGATCAGCGAAAAGAAAGCTTCCCTTTTGCGATTTTTGGCGTCATCATGAGTGGATTCCGGCCCCCAGTACCGGGAGGCACCCATGATCGGCTGCATCGCCCACGCGGCTCGCATTGGCCTGATGGCGGGATTGATTGTGCCCGCTACCGTGACCGTCCATTACCCGTTCCCGCAGCTTCAGCCGCCGGCCCAGCCTGTCGGCCTGGCGAACCTGACTCCGGAGGAGCGCGGCGACCTGGCCCTGGCGCATCAGGAATACATCGCGGCCATCGAGGCGTATCGCGAAGCCCCGCAGAATTCCGCCGAGGTGTGGAACAAGCTGGGGGTCGCCTACCACCACCTGTTCGCGCTGGAGGAGGCTCGCAAGGACTACCAGCACGCCCTGCGCCTTCGCCCCGACTATCCTCAGGCGCTGAACAACCTGGGCACCGTTTACTACGCGAAGAAGGAATACCGCAAGGCTGAAAAATATTACCACCGTGCTCTGCGCCTGGACCCCGAAGCCTCGATCTACAGCAATCTCGGGGTGGCATACTTCGCGCAGGACCACGTACAGAAAGGCGTGGCCGCCTTCCGCGCGGCGTTTGCTCTCGACCCGCATGTTTTTGACGCCAACGCGCCGCAGCTGGTGACCGAAAACCTGCCGGCGCGGGACCGCGCGCAGCAGGACTTTTGCCTGGCCCGCCTGTTCGCACAGGCGCACGACTACAAGGAGGCGATCTCCTTTCTCCGCCGGGCGCTGGACGA
>DATJQW010000101.1:0-4059 GCA_035505395.1 Acidobacteriaceae bacterium | reverse complement strand
CGGATCCGCCCCGCCGCATCATCGCTCAGGATGCGCAGCGCCAGCGGATCCTCGAAGACCCTAGGATGGTCGTAAATCTGGTGCGCCGCGCGCCGCATGGCCACGCGCTCCGCGGTCCGGCTGCGCTGCCCGTCCTTCATGCTGCCCGGCCGTGAGCTAACCGGACTCTGGCTAACCGGCCCTTGGCCGACTTACGGCTGCGCATAGTAGCCGATGCGTGTCCGCACCGTCACCCCCGGCTTATCCACTTTGATTTGGACGTTGTGCCACGTGTCCGGCTTCTCCGCCGTCCCTCCGTCGAAGGTCACCGTGTACCAGGCGGTTCCATCCTGAACGCACTTGTCGATTTCGCCGGCCACGTCGTTGCTGCTGTTCAGCACCTGCCCGCCGCTCTGGATCGCCAGCGCCTGTAATGCCAGATTGCCGGGGTTCGCCTGGTCCCACTTCGTCACCGGCTTCACAAAGCTCTCCCACAGGAAGGTCCGGTAGCCCCCCGCGTCCGCGGTTCCCAGCGGATCCACGTCATACACCGTCGCCTGGCCCGTACGCAGATCCTCCGACAGCTTGACGATCTGTTCGAACATCGCGCGATGCTGCTGGTCGGTCACAATCAGATTGGGAGAGTCGAGGATCGGCCACCCGGGGCTGATCCAGATCACCAGCTTGCGTCCCGGGGTGGTCGCCTCAAACTGCGCGATCGACTCCAGCCCGTTGATCGATGTGCTCAGCAGTTCCGTCGCGCCCCAGAATCCCGCCGAGCGATTCAATTCGCGCAGCAGGCCCTTCTGCTGGTCCAGCTGCGCCAGCAGCACCGTGCCATCCGCCGACCCCGTCCCGATCGGCTTCACGCCGGTGTTCGTCAGCAAGGTCAGCACCATCGGGAACGGCAAGTGGTTCCCGTAGTGCCGCAGCAGATCCTCCAGCTGGGTCCGCGCGATGCTCACCGCCGAAAATCCCACATTCACCGTGTCGATCACAATCACGGCGCCTTCCAGGCTGTTTTCTGACCCCTCTGCGTGCGCCGTGAACGACTCAATCGTCGCCGGATGCTTGTCGTCCAGCACCGTGAAGTCGCTTTGCTGCAGGCCCGTGACGGCGTGACCGCCCTTGTCGGTCACCATCACATCGAAGGTCATCGTCGTCGCGGGCGAAGCCGGATGCCCCGCGGGCGCCGTCGCCGGCTGCTGAGCCCACAGGCTCATCCCGGAACAGGCCAGAACCACCCACCACCATCTGCCACGGTTCATATCAGCTCCCCCTTCGCAGCTAAGGGACGTGCCCGGGCGCGTCCGGGACCCATTATTGCACCGGAAGCCGACTTTCCACGGCCCCCGGCCGCCCCAGCTTCGATCGCCGTTAAAATCAAAGATGACCATGACTGCAGGCAGAAAGCAGCACAACGCCGCGGGTGCGGCGGTTGCTCCGGAGAATTCGCCGTCGTTGAAGAGCCCTCGCCTCACCGATTCCGGCGAGCCCGGCCACCGCTACAACCCCGCCGAGATCGAGTCGCGCTGGGCCGAGCGCTGGGCCGCGCATCCCGACCTTTATGCGGCGGAGTCATCCCCTTCGTCGAAGCCCAAGTACTACGTCCTCGAGATGCTGCCCTACCCCTCCGGCGCGCTGCACATGGGCCATGTGCGCAACTACTCCATCGGAGACGCGCTCGCCCGCTATATGTGGATGCAGGGCTACAACGTCCTGCACCCCATGGGCTGGGACGCCTTCGGCCTGCCCGCCGAGAATGCCGCCCTTCGCAGCAATACCCCGCCGCGCGCCTGGACCCTCGGCAACATCGCCGCCATGAAGCGGCAGATGAACCGCCTCGGCCTCAGCTACGACTGGAAGACCGAAATCACCACCTGCCTGCCCGACTACTACCGCTGGAACCAGTGGCTCTTCCTGCGCATGTTCGAACGCGGCCTCGCCTATCGCCGCAAGAGCAAGGTCAACTGGTGCCCGCAGTGCGCCACCGTGCTGGCCAACGAGCAGGTCGTTAACGGCTGCTGCTGGCGCCACGAGGAGCAGCCCGTCGAGCAGCGCGATCTCGAGCAGTGGTTCCTGCGCATCACCAACTACGCCCAGGAGCTTCTCGACGACCTCTCCAAACTCGAAGGCTGGCCGGAAAAAGTCCGCACCATGCAGCGCAACTGGATCGGCCGCAGCGAGGGCGCGGAAGTCGAATTCGAGCTCGAAGACACGGCCGCATTGCCCGCCGACGAAGAAAAGGCCCTCCGCGGCGGCGTCGCCATCCTGCCCGCCCGCGACGGCGTTACCGGCACCGGCACGAAGATCGCCGTCTTTACCACCCGCGTCGACACCATTTACGGCGCCACCAGCCTCCAGCTCGCTCCCGAGCACCCGCTCGTGAAGGTGATCTGCGCCGGCGATCCCGCCCTCAGCGAATCCGTCGCCGCGCTCCTCGATCAGCAGCGCAATGCGCGCGACGCCGGCGATGTCGGCGCCATCGAGAAACACGGCGTCTTCACCGGCCGCTACGCCATCAATCCCTTCAGCGGCGAGCGCTTGCCCGTCTGGGTCGGCAACTACATCCTGCTCGACTACGGTACCGGCGCCATCATGTCCGTCCCCGCGCACGATGAGCGCGACTACGACTTCGCGAAGAAATACGGCCTCGAGATCCGTGTCGTCATACTTCCCCGCCGCAACGGCGATGCCGCCGCTTCCGGCAGTTCTGAGACGCTGTTGCCGTTCACCGAAGAAGACTCGCTGCTCATCAACTCCGGCGACTTCAGCTCTCTCGGCTGCCAGGAAGCGCAGCACAAGATGGCCGCCTTCGCGCAGGAGCATGGATTCGGCAAGCCCACCGTCACCTTCCGCCTCAAGGACTGGGGCATCAGCCGCCAGCGCTACTGGGGCACGCCCATCCCCGTTCTGTATTGCGAAAAATGCGGCATCGTCCCGGTTCCCGACAACGAACTCCCGGTGCTCCTGCCCGATCACGTCGAGATCACCCAACAGGGCGGCTCCCCGCTGGGCCGCGTCCCCGAGTTCGTCAACGCGACCTGCTCGAAATGTGGGGGTCCCGCGCGCCGCGAAACCGACACCATGGACACCTTCGTCGATTCGTCCTGGTACTTCTACCGCTATACCGACGCGCAGAACGCCCAGGCGCCATTTGCAACGGAGACGATCGCCTATTGGTTCCCCATCGACCAATACATCGGCGGCGTCGAACACGCCATCCTGCACCTCATCTACTCGCGCTTCTGGACCAAAGTCATGCGCGACCTCGGCCTCATCCGCAACGATGAGCCCGTCGCCCGCCTCTTTACCCAGGGCATGGTCATCAAAAACGGCGCCAAGATGTCCAAGTCGAAGGGCAACGTCGTCTCGCCCGACGACATGATCGCCCGCTACGGCGCCGACGCCACGCGCATGTACTCGCTCTTCGCCGCCCCGCCCGACCGTGACCTTGACTGGCAGGAAGACGGCGTCGCCGGCGTCAGCCGCTTCCTCGGCCGCGTCTACCGCTTCGCCGCGAAGCATGGGGAGCGGGCGAGAACGCAGCCCTCGCAAGGCGCGGAGGCCTCCCCGGTCTCGCAGGCCCTCCTGCGCAAGCTGCACCAGACCATCCGCAAAATTACGGAAGACTTCGCCGGCCGCTGGCATTTCAACACCTGCATCGCCGCCATCATGGAGCTGGTGAACACGCTCACCGCTGCCGAGCCGCAGATCGCCGCGGGCGAAGTCCCCGACGCGGTCCTCGCCGAGATCCTCCGCTCGCTCACCCTGCTGCTCGCGCCCTTCGCGCCCTATCTTGCCTTCGAGCTCTGGGAGCGGCTGGGTGAAAAGAACGATCTCCTCCGCGCGCCGTGGCCGAAGTTCGACGAGCAGCTCGCCAAAGAGGAGCAGATCGAGATTCCCGTTCAGATCAACGGCAAGCTGCGCTCCGTCGTGCGTGTCGATGCGGACGCGACCGAGGACGCGGTGCGCGATGCCGCCCTCGCCGACCCGAAAATCGCCGCCGCGATCGAGGGCAGAGAAGTCGTCCGCATCATCCTCGTCCCGCGCAAGCTGGTCAACATCGTGGTGAAGTAG
>DATJQW010000100.1:0-9043 GCA_035505395.1 Acidobacteriaceae bacterium | reverse complement strand
CGTGGTCGCCGACGTCGAGGCGCTCATCGCCGACTCCGAAGGCGCGCTGACCGCCGACGGCCTCAACTTCGCCGCCGACTCGAAGCTCTACTCCGGCTTCGTCACCCTCATCGACGACTTCAAAAAGCTCGCCCCGGTCGTTGACGAGGCCATCCGGATCCTCGAAGGCAAACCCGCCACCACCACTTCAGCCAGCTAATCTCCGCCGACCGCCCCACCCTTGTCGTCCTGCCGTTGGACGACAGGGTGGGCTCTCGGTGCCGAACATTGCAGGAATCCGAGGGCCATCCTCCAGGTGGATTTCGCCTCGGCGGAGCCCTTCGGTTTTGTATCAGGGCACGGCTCTCGGGTGCCCCACTTCTGCCCGGTTTTGGCAGATGTGGGAAAGCACGAAATCATCCCGGGATTCGAAGCCCCGCTTTGTATCAGGACACGGCTTCAAGCCTACCCTGAGCGGAGCGCCAGAGGCGCGAAGTCGAATGGGTGCCGAAACAGCACCAGAAACAGAATCGGGCTTCAGCCCCTGCCGCAAAGCGAGTCCCGCGTCAGCAGGATGGCGGAGAAAGCCACGGGCTTTAGCCCGTGGACCAATCCGCACAAAAAGAAAGGGGCTTCAGCCCCGGACTGTTTTGAAGGGGCTCGGCTTCAGCCGTGCCGCGAAGGGAGAAAGAATGAATCCGGCTTCAGCCGCTGAGGGACGGTTTTTCCTCTCACACCACGCCACCGATCGACGCCGCACGGTCACCCCCTCACGCCCTCACCTGCTCACTCATGTCCCTCATCTCCTTACTCACGGCCTTGACAGGATCACTCACAGTCCTCACCCACCTGCCTTCGAATCAATCAGAAACCCTGCCGGCAGTCGCGGCCTCATCATTCGCGGCCCTCTCATGAACACGCACACGGCCCTCTCGCACCTAATACCAGCAAAAGAAGCTGGCGCCCAGCCGCCGGTATCTCGGCGTGCTAACTCCATTGTTTCGGCTCATAACCGTCCGGTAATCCCGGGGGTAGGGGGCAGGTCGGCTCTTCCGGACCCATCCCCGAGAACTGGAGACCGAAGATTGAGGACTCAAGAGAAGCTCCCCGTGTCGAACATTGTAAGAATCCAGGGGGCTCATCTCCCACACCCTCAGGCCAGCTTCCCGCCTATCCGCGCCCCAATCTTCGTCTCCAGCGACGCGCCCGCATCGGCCGCCGTCCCCACGCCCAAAAATTCCTTCACCTGCCCCACCTGCGCGCCCATGTTCTGCGCCCACTCGTCCCGGATCTCCTGCTTCTGCTCCTCGGTCAGGTGCCACGAGAGCGGCGGGTTCGTCCCCGGAAACGTAAAGTCCACGCTCTCGATCTCCACTCCCAGCCCCGCCCACTTCTGCTCGAGCAGGTTCAGCTCGATGTCGTTATGCGCAATCTGCCCCGAGGTGCGCACGTTCAGCAGCGTCAGGAACGGCGCCGCCATCTGGAACAGCCACCCGCGCCCCCGGTCTGCCTTCCGCACCTCGCCGTTTTGCACCGTCTCCGGGTCCGCCGGCGAGCTGTGGATCTGCACCACCAGCACCTTCGCCACCTTTCCTGGCCCTCCCTGCACCGCCCCGCTCAGCGCCTCGTCCAGCCACTCCACCAGCGTGGCCATCCCGTAGTTGTCGTAGTACCCGCCGTCCACCACGTGCGGCCGGTTGCTGTTCGGCCCCGCCGCCGCGCACGCCCCCGGCGTCACCCACGTGAATGATGCCGACAGCCGCGCCGCCGTCACCACCGGCACATCCATCACCCGGTCGCCGATCCGATTCACCTCCGCGGCGTCCATCCGCGCGCATCCCGCCTGCCCGCGCCCCAGCGCCGAGGTTCCCATCAGCAGCCGGAATCCGTTCTCCACCACCGTCGAGTTCAGCACCACCGCCGGAGCCGCCCCGCTCGCCACCTGCGCTCTCCATCCGCTCAGCGGCCCCAGCAGCCGCGGCTCCCCGCCGTCCGGATCCACCGAGCAGTTGCGCGACCACGCCCTCTGCAGCGCCACCCCGCGGTCGATCGTCCATCCAAAGAACCACGGTGCCACCGCGCGCAGAAAATCCGGCCACGCCAGCCCCCACGACACTTCGTCCAGGCTCGACTCGGCCGCCGAATCCGCCGGCTGCCTCGCTGTGGTTGGGTTCAGCAGCCAGTCCACATAGCACGCCGTTCCCACGCTGCCTCCCGAGACTCCGCTGATCATGCGCAGCGCCGGGTCGAACCGCTCCGCGCCGCACGCCGTCCGCAATCCTTCCAGCACCTGCGCCGTCCACGCCGCCGCCTGGATTCCGCCCCCCTCCGCGGCCGCCACAATCACGCATTGCGCTCCGGTGGCCTTCAGCACGTCGGCCGGCATCGGCTCCGGCGCGGCCGCCGGATCGACCAGCCGATACAGGTGTTCCGACTTTTTGCTCCACCCGTTCGCCATCGCCAGCACGGCGACGATCACGATCAGCAGCGTCGGAATGCGCCAGTGGTCCAGATAAAACGTCGCCCCCGCCAGCGGCCAGGCCAGCGTCATCACGAGCATCAGCAGCCCCGCCAGCGCCGGCACCGTCTTCCGCTTGCCCAGCTGGAAGTACCCGACGATGCCGAAGACCGCCCACACCGCGGTCGTCAGAACCAGAGCGCACAAGGCCAGCACATGCTCGGCATACAGCCTCGTGTCCCCGTGCGCCGCCACGCGAAGCCCCCACGACGTCCAGCTTGACCGCATCGCGTGCACCGTCAATCTCACCACCGGCCGCACCGCGTACGCCATCAGCGCCCATGCCGCTACCGCGCCGATCGCCAGCCCCAGTGCCGCCGATCCCGCCAGCTTTGCAACGGACCAGCAGCGCCGCGAGAGCCGGATCGCCTGTACCAGCGTGGGCAGCGTCAGCAGCACGATCAGCCCCAGCCACAGCCACCGCTCCGCACCGCCGCTCATGTGTCCCGCGGCCCTTGGAATCTGCCCGGACCACAACCCCTCCATCCAGATCAGGTGCGCGTTGTCGGCGACCGTGCCGGCAAGGCAAAACACCGCCAGCGTCACCAGAAAAAGGCTCGCCGGCGTCTGGTCGAAGAGCCCCAGAAAAAGGGTTCGCGCTTTGGTGAAGGCCAGGATCGGGAACCCGATCAGAAACGCCGCGCCCAGCAGCGGCACCCTCAGGCTGACCAGAACTTGCAGGACGACGAGGATGGCATGCATCGTCTCCTCCTCGAAGCAGGGAAGTAGAATTCCGGACGAAATCAGGAAACGCCGCGAACCGGGACGCCGCGCAAGGCGCCTGGGGTGAAAGCGAGCACGAAGCCCAGTCCCGAGAGCCGATCCCGCGAGCCTGTGAGCCCGGCCCCGAGAGCCCGTTTCAGAATTGCGCACCACTCTCCGCCCGCCCGGATCGAATGTCAAGCCAAATCTGCCCTATCGGCCGAAACTCCCGAGTAGCCGAAAACTCTCCAGCCACGCCTGTTCGCAGTCGTTCATTGCGTCTGGAATGCGAAGATGGTCGGGGAGATTGTGTGATGAAAGCTGCTTCGCTTGCCTGCCTCCTGTCTTTGACAGGCCTGTCATGCGCCGCCTGGTCGCAGGGCGCTCCCATACATTCATTGCCAGGTGGCCCCGTGGCGAAAGCCGCAATCGTCGCGCCGAATATCGGCTGGGCATTCGGGCAACCGACCAATGCGGGCGATGTCCTGTGGTGGACAACCGACGGGGGCGCGCAGTGGCGGGAAATTACGCCGCCGATGCCAGTGCCGGAAACAATCATCTCGGTCTCCTTCCTCGAAAGGCAGGACGGCTGGGTGCTGCTCGAAGATGTCAGTAAGGGACCCAGCTCGTTCCAGTTCGACCTGGCTTCGACAACTTCAGCCGGCTCCAAATGGGAGGTGCACCATCTGTCCATCCCGGGGCTCAGCACCAAAGGAATGAAATGGGGATACATCAAGGGTTCGATTGCCTTTGTTGATCCGCTCCACGGCTGGATGTATCTGATGGCGGACTCGCCGAACCTGTTGATCACGAGCGATGGCGGCAGAAGCTGGCAGCCAACGCAATCACAGGGACTGCCCGCGGATTCCACCCACCTTGTCCTGGTTACGCCGGAAGTCGCGTGGCTTAGCGATGCCCTCCATGAGCTGTACGTCACGCGGAATGGAGCGAAGACGTGGCAGATCGTCCGCTTGCCTCCGCCAGATCGGCTTGCGAACCGCTTTGCGACCGGGATCTGCAGGGACAGCGACACGATATACGCGGATCCTGTCTTCCAGGATTCAATACATGGCTTTGAAGTCGTGACCTATGGCTACTCCAGATCGTGCAGTCTTTCGGCAGCCGTTCTGTTTGAGACTCTTGACGGAGGCGTCACATGGCAGACTGAAAGCCTGTTTGGCGATTTGTCGCCCAATTTAACCTCGCCCGTTTCTTCAACGGTTGTCGATTCCACATGGCTCATTGCAAGGCGGCCCTTTGCTGGTTTGCCGATGGTCACGATCCTGCATCCGGGGGAGTGGGAGAACGGCCTGGCAGTAAAGGGGGTAGGCTACGACTCAAATCTCCAGATGAGTTTCACGAGTCCCGATCGGGGCTGGGTACTCATGGACGGAGCGTTGCTTGCGACCCAGGATGGCGGCGCTTGCTGGTCAGATGTGACCCCGCTTCGGGATCTGTACAAGTCCAAACCGGAGCGCTTACCTGGCGCTCAGTAGCACTTCGTATCGTATTCCGGTTGAGTTCTTTTTCCAGCCGGGTGCCCCACAACCTGGCCTGAGCCAGGCGAAGCCGAGTCGAATGGCTCTGCCGGTTTTTGGCAGGTGTGGGAAAGCACGACACCATCCCCGGCTCGACGCCAGGCTCCTGTATCCGTTGCCCCCTCATCCCCCACCCCTGCCCATAGCACATTCGGGGAATTCAGATTGCGGGCCCGATCCCGATATGCTTTCTGCGGCTGCTGGGAATGGCTGATGGAACTCGCATTCGTGAGCGAAGCCCGTTGCTGATCCTGCCGAGGCCCTCCTCCAATGCTTGTTTGCCGCCCCTGCAACGTCCGCTGGCCCGTTCCCTCGCCATCCGCGATTGCGGTCGCCCTCGCCCCTGCCAGTCGTCCTCACCCTTCGTGCCGGTTGGTCGATAACGAAGAAGGATTCGGCCGGGAGCGGCATCTCATTCCCGCATGCGGTCCGATTGCGACAACCCGTGCCGCAGAAGGGCATCGAATGACCCGGTTCACGCCGCGGTTCAGCCCACAAACGAACCTTCGGACTACGGTGCGCCCCCGGTGACCGCGTCATCGGCTCCGCCGTCCGCCCCCGGTGTGTCGTCCCGGAACCCACAGCAACAGAGGAGAATGTCATCCCCATGCGATTGCAGCTAGGAGATCTGCTCGTCCAGGCCGGACTGGTCACGGTCGAGAACCTGTCCACGGCCCTCGAGCGCCAGGTCAGCCAGGGCGGCCGCCTCGGCGAGAACCTCGTCGCCATCGGAGCTCTCACGCAGAGCGCGCTCGATGCATTCCTGCATTACGTACCCACCGAGCCCGCCGACCTTGCCGCCATCGGAATTGACCGTATCGATCTGATGGGCCTCATGATGAAGCTCATCTATTCCTCCCGTTTGCAGACCGTCCGCCAGATTACCGACACCATCATGCTCCCTGCCCGTATGGTCACCGAACTGGTGCAGATGGCTGTCGATCGCAAGCTGCTTCAGTCCCTCGGTGTGCGCGGGGCCGACAAGGTTGGCGGCGCCAGCTACGCCTTCACCGAAGAGGGCAAGCGCTGGACGCTCGAGGCCCTCGGGCAGGTCGGCTATCTCGGTCCCGCCCCTGTCCCTCTCGACCAGTTCAACGACCAGGTGGTCCGCCAGAAGCTCACCAACGAAGTCATCACCTTCGATCGCATCCGCAAGTCCATCGGCTCCCTCACCTTCGACGACGCTCTCATCGAGAAGTGCGGGCCGGGCCTGAACTCCGGCCGTGCCATGCTGCTCTACGGCCCCCCGGGCAACGGAAAAACCTCCATCGCCCGCTGCCTGGCCAACGTCTTCAGCGACATCATCTACGTGCCCTACGCCATCGCCGTCGAGGGCCAGATCATCCGCGTCTTCGACCCGGCCATTCACGTCGCCGTCGATCCCGCCGCCCTCAGCGAGCGCGGACTCCCCGCGGTTCGCCACGATATTCTCGATGCCCGCTGGGTTCCCTGCCAAAGGCCGTTTCTGGTGGCCGGCGGCGAGCTCACTCTCGAGATGCTCGATCTCCTCTACAACTCCGTCGGCCGCTATTACGAGGCGCCGCTCCACATCAAGGCTCTGGGCGGCTGCTTCATCATCGACGACTTCGGCCGCCAGCTCGTCAGCCCTACCGCCCTCCTCAACCGCTGGATCATCCCCCTCGAAAATCGCGTCGACTACCTCAAGCTCCACACCGGCAAAAGTTTCAGCGTTCCCTTTGAAGAGCTCGTCATCTTCTCTACCAATATCGAGCCGGAAGATCTGATGGACTCCGCGTTTCTCCGCCGCCTGCCCTACAAAATCGAGGTAGGCGCGCCCAGTCTCGCTTCCTATCGCCGCATCTTCGAAACCGAGTGCGCCAGGGCCGGCCTCGCCCTTTCCAGCGAGGACTTCGACGCCATCGTCTACCGGGTCGAAATAGAAAAAGGCCTCGAGCTGGCCGCCTACCAGCCCCGATTCATCGTCGATCAGATTGTCGCCACCTGCCGTTTCATGGAGCTGGCTCCCTGCATGGAGCCCCGCTACGTCGAATACGCGCTCGATAACCTGCGGGTCCACCGCCACTCCGCGCAGCCGCCGGCTCTCGCGCAATCGGATGCAAAGATGAAATTGCCATCCTGATCGGTGCGCACCGCGGCTGGCCCATTCAAGCCCTCTTTCGGCTTGAATAGGGCAGCAGGACCTCAATGCTCGTGGCGAAGCGCGTCGTGCGCCAGCACAACCCCGGAGAAAGCCCCGGCCTTCAGGCCGGGCAAACATCTCATTGCAAACAGGCCAAATCTTTAAAAAAGGCGCATCTGCGCGGGCGCGAACCCCACCCCTCCGCCCTCCGCCACCCCCTCCCGAACTTTTCCACAAAATACCTATTCACAAAATAGGTATCCGCGCTATACTCCCTCTCATGCCGAAACATCCCGAACAACGCGACCTCTTTCCCGGCGCCCTCGAAATCATGATCCTCAAATCGCTCCGCCGGACCCCCATGCATGGCTACGCTCTCGTCAAGCACATCCGCCAGGTCTCGGGCGAACTCCTCCAGGTCGAAGAAGGCTCGCTCTACCCGGCCCTCCAGCGCATGCTCCGCGAGGGCTGGCTCGACGCCGAGTCCGGTATCTCCGCCAAGGGCCGCCCCACCCGCATCTACCGCGTCACCGAATCCGGCCTCGCCCACCTCGACCGCGAGATGGCCAGCTTCGAGCGCATGACCACCGGAATCGCCCGCGTTCTGGCCACCGCCTGAGCCGAGGAGGACCCACCCATGCCTGGATTGTCTCGAATCTTCGGTCGCAAACGCCGTTACGACGATCTCTCCGTATCCATTCAGGAGCACCTCGAGGAACGCACCGAGGAACTCGTCGCCGAAGGTCTGCCTCGCCGCGACGCCGAGCAGCAGGCCCGCCGCGAATTCGGCAACCCCACCCTCCTCGAGCAGCAGAGCCGCGAGGCATGGCAGTGGCAGCGCCTCGAAACGTTGCTCGCCGACATCCGCTTCGCGCTGCGCCGCCTCAGCCGCGCGCCAGGTTTTGCCGTCACCGTCCTGCTCACCTTGGCCATCGGCATCGGCGCCAATACCGCCGTCTTCAGCGTGCTCAACTGCGTCCTCCTCAAGCCCCTCCCTTATCCTGACTCGAACCGCCTCGTCTCGCTCAACCTGAACGCCCCCGGCGCCGGCGGACTGGCCAACTTCTCCTCTGGCCTGCAGCTTTCGCCCTCCATGTACTTCACCTTCGCCCGCCACAACCGCAGCTTCTCCTCCATCGGCCTCTGGATGTCCGATCTCGCCAACCTCACCGGCCTGGCGAAGCCCGAGCAGGTGCGCGTCACGTCGGTCAGCGGCGGCGTCCTCGAAACCCTCGACGTTCCCACCATGCTGGGCCGCTGGTTCAATCAGTCCGACCAGGATCCCCGAGGCGCCAAAACCGCCATCCTCAGCTACAGCTATTGGCAGCAGCAGTTCGGTGGCGATCCCCGCGTCATCGGCCGCGTCATCGATCTCGACGCTCAGCCCCGCCAGATTGTCGGCGTCATGCCCCGCGGCTTCCGTGTCGCCGACGAGCAGTTCGATCTCCTGCTGCCGTTTGCGCTCGATCCCATCCACCAGAAGCTCGCTCCGTTTTGCTGCAACGGCATCGCCCGCCTCAGGCCCGGCGTCACCCTCGCCCAGGCCGACGCCGACATCGCCCGCCTCATTCCTGTCTGGATGGATTCCTGGACCAACGGCCCCCACACCGATCCGCACTACTACAGGCGCTGGCAGATCACCCCGGCCTTGCGCTCTCTCAAGCAGCAGGTCACCGGCAACGTGCGCAGCGTGCTGTGGCTGGTCATGGCCACTGTCGGCCTGGTGATGCTCATCGCCTGCACCAACGTGGCGAATCTGCTGATGGTGCGTGCCGAATCGCGCCAGCACGAGCTCGCCATCCGCGCCGCCCTGGGAGCCGGACGCGCCCGCATCGCCCGCGAGCTCCTGCTCGAAAGCGTTCTGCTCGGTCTCATCGGTGGCGTGCTCTCCATCGGCGTCGCGTGGGCCGGCCTGCGCCTGCTCGCCCAGGCCGGACCCGTGGAGCTGCCCCGTCTTCACGAAATCTCCTTCGACGGATGGTCGCTGGCCTTCACGCTCCTCCTGTCCGTGTTCTCCGGACTCTTCTTCGGCGCCATCCCCGCGTGGAAGTACGCAAGATCGCGGATGGCTCTGACCATGGGCGGCGTCAGCCGAACCGCCAGCGCCGGACGCGAACAGCAGCGCTCCCGCCGCGTGCTGGTGGTGGCCCAGGTAGCCATGGCCCTGGTGCTGCTGGTCAGCGCCCTGCTCATGATCCGCACCTT
>DATJQW010000099.1:0-9750 GCA_035505395.1 Acidobacteriaceae bacterium | reverse complement strand
GGGAGACCAGCTCGCAGTCTTCGCCGAGGACGACGTTGGGGCCGATGGTGCACCAGGGACCGACGGAGCAGGATTCAGGAACGACCGCAGTCGGCGCGATGATCGCGCTGGGGTGGATGCTCACTCCTGGGTCACCATTTCGGGGGCGGGTTCGGGCGCGGCCGGGGCGGGTTCGTGGCGGCGCGGCACGAGCTGACACATGACGATGGCTTCGCAGGCGAGCTGGCCCTCGACGGTGACGCGGCCATCCATTTTGACGGCGCGGGAGCGCCAGTTGATGACATTGATCTCAATGCGGAGCTGATCGCCGGGAACCACGGGGCGGCGGAATTTGGCGCGCTCGATGCCGGTGAAGACCATGAGCTTGTTGTGGCGGTCGGGGACTTCGGGCAGCAGGAGGGTGCCGCCGGCCTGAGCGATGGATTCGACGACCAGAGCGCCGGGCATGATGGGGTAATCGGGGAAGTGGCCCTGGAAAAACGCCTCGTTGATGGTGACGTTTTTGATGGCGACGATGCGCTTCTTCCGCTCGACCTCGACGATGCGGTCGATGAGCAGGAAGGGATAGCGGTGGGGCAGGATGGCCATGATGTCGCCGATTTCGAGCACCTGGCGGCCGTCGAGGATGGGGTTGGAATTCTCCATAGTTCGCAGCGGTGATTATAACGGGGGGTGCGGGGTTGATGCGCCATTTTCGGCGTGTGAAGGGGTGGCTGATGGCGTCGACCGCGAAGCAGTCTGAAATCTCCGCCTGATGAGCATCGCGCGAGCCCACCCTGTCTCCTCGAACGGCACGATGAGACAAGGGTGGGGCACCCGGCTGTCTGCCCCACTCAAGCCAAAAGAGGGCTTGAATGGGCCACCCGTCGGGTTCAGCGAAGGGCGAGGAGCGCGAGGGCGAGGGAGATGGGCATGACGAGGAGGCCGACGCGGAGGAATTGCCATGCGGTGATCTCCTCGTGCTCACGGCGCAGGGCGATGAGCCAGAGGATGGTGGCGAGGGATCCGGTGACGGAGAGGTTGGGGCCGAGATCGACGCCGATGAGAACGGCGTGAGCGATGACCGGAGCGTGCGCGACCTGGCGAAGCGCGGAGCCGGCGGCAAGGCCGACGGGAAGGTTGTTCATGGCGTTGGAGAGCGCGGCGACGGCAAAGGCACTGACGAATTTGCCAGATCCGTCAGGGGTATGCGCGAGCCAATGGAGAGCGTCCTGGGCCATGCGGGTGAGGCCGGCGCGATTGAGGGCGGAGACCAGAATGAAGAGGCCGGCGACGAGCGGAAGGACGCTCCAGGAAACCTGGCGCAGGGCGGTGCGCGGGGCGCTGCGATCGAGGGTAGCGACGAGGATCATAGCCAGGATGGCGGCGGCAAGGGTGGGAGCGCCGAGGGGGATTCCGAATCCTGATGCCACGAGCAGGGCGGCGGCGGCGATGAGGATGCCGAGGAGGGCGAGGCGTCCGGCGGGCTGGAGACGCGCGGGAAGCTGGGCGGAGGCGACCGGCTCGGCCAGCTCGCGGCGCTCGATGATCCGCAAAACGAGGAAGGTTGCTGCGACGGCGGCGAAGGCTGGCAAGAGCAGAGCGCGCAGCCAGGCGCCGAGTGGCGGCAGGTGTGGCTGGAAGACGACGAGATTGGCGGGGTTGGAGATGGGCAGCACGAAACTGGCGGCGTTGGCGACCATGGCGCAGGCGAGCAGGCAGGGGCGGGGGTGAACGCGGGCGCGGCGCGCGGCGGCGAGGACAGCGGGGGTAAGCACGACCGCGGTGGCATCGTTGGAGAGCAGCGCGGTGACGATGGTTCCGGAGAGATAGACGAGGAAAAACAGGCGGGATGAGGAGCCGCGGGCGCGGCGGACGGCGATTTCGGCGATCCAGTCGAAGACGCCTTCTTCGCGCGCGAGCTCGGCGAGGATCATCATGCCGGCAAGGAAGAGGCAGACGTCGAAGCCCTGGCGGACGGTGTGGAGGGCGGCGGAAAGCGGGATGAGGCGCGCGGCGACGAGGAGCAGGGCGGCGCCGCCAATCCAGATCCATTCGGGGATGGAGCGGGGGCGGAGCAGCATGAGGAGAATGCCGGCGAGGAAGACGAGCCAGATGAGGGCGACGGTCAAGGGCGGGAATCCTGGAAAAACCGGGACGGAACGAGAGACCCGAACTACACTATAGCGGGGGTATCTCCCGCCCTCCCAGACAGCCTGGCAGGGGGCGCAAGCTGCGGACGCCAGCGGAGAGGCAGAAAGTGACGATGTCGGAGCGTCTGTATTACGACAATTCTTTTCTGAAGGCGTTTACGGCGACGGTACGCGACATCCGCGAAGTAGCGCGCGGGGAGGGCGAGTCGCTGTGGCAGGTGGCGCTGGACCGGACGGCGTTTTATCCGGAGAGCGGCGGGCAGCCGTGGGACACGGGCATGCTGAGCGCGGTGTCGCGCGGCGGCGCGGAGCTGGACGTGGCCGTGGAGAGCGTGGAAGAAGACGATCATGGCGAAGTGTGGCACCTGGTGCGGAAGCCGCTGGCGGTGGGCACGCATGTGGAGGCGCAGATCGACTGGGAGCGGCGCTTCGATCATATGCAGCAGCACACCGGGCAGCATCTGCTGTCGGCGGTGTTCCTGAAGGAACTGCAGGCGCCGACGGTGTCGTTCCACCTGGGGGAGCACGTTTCGACGATCGATGTGGCCTGCGGGCCGCTGGCGCAGCACAGCCTGGAGCGCGTGGAGCGGCTGGCGAACGAGATCATCGCTGAAGACCGGCCGGTAACGGTGCGCCAGGTGGCGCGGGCCGAAGCCGACGCCATGCTGGCCAGCGGCGAGCTGCGCAAGCTGCCGGAACGCAACGGGCAGATCCGGCTGATCGAGATCGCGGACTGCGACCGCAACGCATGCGGGGGAACCCACGTGCGGTCGACGGGACAGATCGGCGGCCTGCTGGTGCGCGGCGTGGAGAAGGTGAGCCGCGGAGTGCGGGTGGAGTTTGCCTGCGGGCTGCGCGCGGTGCGTACGGCGCGGGCCGACGCGGCGATCCTGGGCAAGGCGACGGCGGCGCTGAGCGTGGGCGCGGCGGATCTGCCGGCAGCGGTGGAGCGGCTCATCGCGGAGTCCAAGGCAAACGCGAAAGAGCGGCAGCGGCTGCGCGAAGATCTGGCGGCGTACCACGCGGCGCGGCTGGCGGTGGAAGTGCCGATCGCAAACGGACTGCGGCTGGTGATGCGCTCGTGGAAAGATCGCGACCGGGAGTACGTGAAGCTGCTGGCGTCGCGGACGGCGGCAGCGGCGCCGGAGACGGTGGCGGTTTTCTGCGCGGAAGAGACCGATCCGGCGCGGGTGGTGGTGGCGCGGAGCATGGACCTGGACCTGGACTGCGGACGCCTGCTGCGCGAGGCGCTGACGCAGCTGGGACTGCGCGGGGGTGGGTCGCCGGATCTGGCGCAGGGCGAGGTTCCGGCGAAGCTGGTCCCGGGCCTGTGCAGCTCGCTGGCGGAATCGATTCGCCAGGCAAGGGCGGGCCGCGCGGTGCAGGCCGAGGCAGATGCGGTCCGCCGGAGAATACCGTAAAATCGAAGAGGTTCATCCCTGCCGGTTGTGGGGCTATAGCTCAGCTGGGAGAGCGCATCGTTCGCAACGATGAGGTCGTCGGTTCGATCCCGACTAGCTCCACCAAAAACTGTCAAAATTTGGTTGCGCCGGAGGTTCGGCGCGCGTCGCTCGGCCATGATTTCGCCTGCGAGCTACCACCCCATCGCTCAAAGGCGGCGCGTCGGGGACCTGAGAATTGCGCTGCGCTCACGCCCGCAAAGTGGCTCAGGGTGCATGCGCACCTCGATGCACACGGGTGGAAATCAACTTCCATCCTTAGGCCGATGTGCGTTCCCGGTGTGTGTCTCTAGACTGAACGTCGCCAACTGAACATCATGATTGGCCGCAGCTGGAAGCTCCCAGGCTCCGGTTGGCGTTCTGTTCTCAATCAAGACTTTTAAGGAGACCAAGCCCTTGCCGGCTCACCGCGGAAGATCCCTGCTCGTCCCGTCTCTCGTAGCCTCCGCCGCGTTTCTGTTCGCCATTCTCCCCACCGCCGCCTTCGGTCAGGGCTGCATTCTCGCGCGCTCACCCGAGCAGACCGGGCTGCCCACGGAACAGGGTGGCATTCTGCAGCCAGGACACTTTCAGGTCACCATTGCCGAGCGTCACCAGTTCTCCTATGAACACTTCGTGGGATCCGTCTACCAGGAATACCGCGAACAGGATCACACCGAGGTGCAGAACCGCATCAATCTGCTGACCATGAACGTGACCTACCAGATCACGCCGCGGCTGAGCGCCGAGATTGACGTGCCGCTGCTTTTCGCCTCGCGCAAAGAGCAAAGCTCACCCATCAAGTACAACGCCGCCGGGGTGGGCGATACGATCATCGGGCTCAATTCGTGGGTCTGGAATCCCAGCCACGCCACGCGCGGCAATGTTTCCCTCGGCCTCGGGCTCTATATCCCCACCGGGAACGACGATGTGACAGACACTATCGACACCAACACCAGCGGCACAGGCCCGGCCGTCACCTCCACCGTTCCCGTCGACTATTCCATCCAGCCTGGCGCCGGAGGTTGGGGCGGCGTTTTCCAGTGGGTGGGCTACACGCGTATGCCGGCGCAGATGATCCTTTACACGGACGGCGACTATATCGCAATGCAGGGCGGCACCAACGGCGTGCAGCGCGGCGCCACGCTCAGCGCAACCACCCCACTGGAGAACTACGACGCCATTGCCGATCAGTATCTCTGGGAGGCGGGCGTGGAATTCCCGACCGGCGTCCGCGGTCTGGCGGCCACGGTTGGCCCGCGCTGGGAAGGCGTGCCTGCCTACAATCTGCTGCCGGTGAGCAACGATGGATTCCGGCGGCCCGGTTATGCCGTCAGCCTCGGCCCCGGCCTCGAGTACGGCTGGCACAGGAATATCCTGACCGCCAACCTGTATGACGCGGTGCATCGCGACCGCACCTCGAGCTATCCCGACAGCGTGTATCACACCCACGGCGACGCGGCCTTCGCGCAGTATCTCTGGCTGGCCAGCTACACGTACCGGTTCTGAGGGATGGCTTCGTGCCTTGGATTCCGGTGCTCGATGCGGGCGCAAAGGCAAAGGGCAGGTCCGAAGACCTGCCCTTTGAGCTGGTACGCGTGCCGGCTTACTTGGCGGCGACGGCTTCGGCCTTGACGCCGGCCTGCTCGCGCAGGGCGTCGGCCTTGTCGGTCGCTTCCCAGGTGAAGTCGGGCTCATTGACGCGGCCGAAGTGGCCATAGGCCGCGGTCCTGCGGTAGATGGGGCGGCGCAGCTGGAGGCTCTCGATGATGCCCTTGGGGGTCAGCTGGAAGTTTTTCCGGATGAGCTTGACGAGTTCTGTTTCATGCAGCTTGCCGGTGCCGAAGGTATCGACGAGAACGCTGACCGGCTCGGCAACGCCGATGGCGTAGGCCAGCTGAACTTCGCAGCGCTCGGCGAGGCCGGCGGCCACGATGTTCTTGGCGATGTAGCGCGCCATGTAGGCGGCGGAACGGTCGACCTTGGTCGGATCTTTGCCGGAGAAGGCGCCGCCGCCGTGACGGCCCATGCCGCCGTAGGTGTCGACGATGATCTTGCGGCCGGTGAGGCCGGTGTCGCCCATGGGCCCGCCGATGACGAACCGCCCGGTGGGATTGATGTGGTACTTGGTGTTCTCGTCGAGCAGGTGCGCGGGCAGCACGGCCTGGATGACGTGCTTCAGGATGTCGGCGCGCAGTTCTTCGGTGGAGATGGTCTCGGCGTGCTGCGTGGAGATGACGACGGCATCGATGCGGACGGGCTTGTGGTTCGCGTCGTACTCGACGGTGACCTGGGATTTGCCGTCGGGACGGAGCCAGGGAAGCTTGCCCGACTTGCGGACCTCAGAGAGGCGGCGGGTGAGCTTGTGGGCCAGCGAGATGGCGGTGGGCATCAACTCGGGGGTCTCGTTGGTGGCGTAGCCGAACATCATGCCCTGGTCGCCGGCGCCCCCGGTGTCGACGCCCATGGCGATGTCGCCGGACTGCTTGTTGATGGAGGAGATGACGGCGCAGGTGTTGGAGTCGAAGCCGTAGGTGGCGTTGTCGTAGCCGATGGAGGCGACGACGCCCCGGACCAGGGACTGGAAATCGACGTAGGCGCCGGTGGTGATTTCGCCGGCGATGACCACGAGGCCGGTGGCGGTGAGGGTCTCGCAGGCGACGCGGCTGTAGGGGTCCTGCTCGAGGCAGGCGTCGAGGATGGCGTCAGAGACCTGGTCGGCAATTTTGTCGGGATGGCCTTCGGTCACCGACTCCGAGGTGAAGAGAAAGCGTTCGGTTGTGGACAAGCGGGTTTCCTCCGGAAACGTAGCGAATTGGGAGAGTGAATGGGCGGCCGCGAGGGTGGCCGGGCCGCATCCTTATGGTACTAGCCGATGGCGGGGCGGGGCAAAGGGTTGCAGCGGATGGGTGGCAGGGGGATTGGGCGGGGAATTGGGGTTGTTGGGCGGGGTGGGGGCGAAGCCTGTCGCAACGGCAGAGACAAAGGCGGGATGCCCGCGCTGCCCGCCGAAAATGCCGCACCGTGAGATGCAGCGCCATCACGAATGTTCCGTCACTGGCTGCTCACAGCAATGATCCAGTGAGGGGCTGTGCCCGTCTCCTTGTTCCCCGGCTCTTCATCGACCGCGACGACCTGTTTGCTGGAGGCGCAGGAGATATACATAGGATCCATGCCGTCAACCCTGAGCTCGCGCAGAGTCTCGCCGGTCACCGGATCGGCTTCGAAGAGGTGCTGCGCGACGGGGCCCGATCCGCCGGTGGTTGCGAGCGCCTCAAAGGTGCCGATCCCCTGGGTTCTTATCACCCATGTACCGTTCCCAGAGGATGAAAAGATCCACTCCGGGAGCTCGCCCTTCGGCAGCTTCAGTCGAACAGCGTTCTCCTCGCCGTCCTCCCCGAGGATCAGAACGGGGAGCTGGGAGCCAGGCACAAACAAGAGCACCCTGCTTCCGTACGGAACGAAATCGGCGCGGGAAAAGGAGGCCGCGACAAGTTGCTCCGTGCCCCCGCCGAGGCCCTTGTAAATGGTCCCCAGCGCCCTGGAGGACGTAATGGGCCTCTCATCCACGTCGATCATGTGCAGCAATGTTCCATCCGTTTCGAGGAGCGCCAGAACCGGGTTCTTGTTCAGGGTGTCGATTCCCGTGACAAGGAAGCGGCCCGAATCAAGGACCGCAACCTTAAGCGGTTCGAACCACAGATCGAGGGGAATGAGCTTCGACGAGGAGCCGTCCCGCTCCGCAGTCGAAATGAAATACTCCGTGCGATTGTCCGCCTGAGAGCCGGCCGGGGATTTCCCTGGAGTGGCCGTAACCAGTGCGGCAATCAGGTCAGCGCCCGGGTAGAACTCAGTGGTATAGATGTCGCTGTTGGGCACCTGGATATCCCGCGGTATCTTCTTCACGGCGCCATCTGCTGCAATGCTGTAGATATCCGGGATGACTTCCGGATCTCCAGGCATCCAGATGGATCCATGGGCGTAGACATAGAACTCCAGAAACGTGACGCCGTCGGCGGAGCAGTTCTCAGGGTAGCCGGACACGGCCGCCGCGGGTAAACCAGACAAGGTCTTGTGATCGCTGAAGTCGACGATGCGGGTCTGCAGTTCCTGCGGAGGCTTCTGCGGGGCGGGCGGAGGGGCACCGGCCTTCTGCGCAGGGACGCTCACGGAACTGAAGAGACATGCCAGGGAAACAACGAGGAGTTCTCTTTTCATGGCGTCTCCGCGAAACCGGGTGAGCGAAAACCCGCGCCGAAACATTCGCGCCGGCGGCCCGGCAACGTCGACCGCGGGCTTACGCCGGGGACTTACTATCTGGCACGTACCGCACAAGATGCCCGGTGCAATCCAGCAGCATCAGCCCAACCCCCTTGCTCGTCAGGAATTCAATGCGGGCCCTGACTTGCGGCGTTTGGAGTCCAACGTTCCTGCAAGGGCAGGGCGTCGTGGTTTGTACCCACGTGGGAAAGAGCAAGCATGATCCGCACCGGAGGTATAGGATCACCCAGCAGCGTTGTGTCCCCTGCGAGGGCTGGCTAATATAAGATCCTGTACCGCAGGTCGAAGGGCAAGCGGCGATCGTGCCACCGTTCAGACCCCCGCACGCCTGGCCGCCTGACTGTGCGGCTGCCGATGTCGCGGCGAGGCTGAGGCAGAGGAAAATCAGCGCCAAGGCCATCTTGCTCTTCATTGAGCGCCTCCTCAATTGTTACTTTCCCTTTTTTCAGACTACAACGGACCAGTACCACGCGGGGGGCGCGTCAAGGGGCCTGCAGCGGATGGGCGGCAGGGGGATTCGGCGGGGAATTGGGGTTGTTGGGCGGGGTGGGGGCGAAGCCTGCCCTGAACGACACGAGCCTTCGCGAGGGGGGAGTCGAATGGGTGCCGGCAGGCCGCCAATTTTCACTGCGGCTTTCGCCCCCGAGGCATGATCCCCCCGGCCCCTATCGCGCCGGAGCCGAGCTCCTCGGCTTCCTCTCGGTCGTCGCCGCGCTCCCCGTCACGCTCTGCGCCGTCACCCGCAGCCCGCTCCAGTTTTCCGCCACCACAATGCTGTTCTCCGGCCGCCGCACGTCGTACCGCACCGAGCAGGGAAAGCTCAGCCGCAGCTCTTCGGCCCGCACCCGGTCCCGCAGCGTCGTCACGTCCTGCGAGCACTCGTACTCCACCCCGCCAATCTCGTATTTGTAAACGATGAAACGGATCTCCGTGGTCCGCGCGCCCTCGCCGTGCTCCGTTCCGGCAATGTCCATAATCGTCCCGTCGATGATCCGTCCCGAGCGAACCAGCTGCGCCCGCCGCTCCCGCTCCAGCTCTTCCTCGCTCGGCCGCCGCCGCAGCAGCAGATACGCGGCCGCGCCCCCCACGCACACCACCACCGCCGCCAGCGTTCCGATCACGTGGGAATCGCGCAGGCTGAAGCTCATCATCGAAGTCTCCGGGGAAGATGGGACGATCTTCTAACTGCAGAATAGCTCAGCTTCCTCCCCCTCGATCATCCATCTCTGACATCCCCCCGATTCCTGACCCCTAAACGCTAGCCGCTAACCGCTGGACGCTCCCAGCTCCCCGCCAATCCCTAAACGCTAACCGCTAACCGCTAAACGCTGATCCCCAATCCCTCGCCCCTCGTGCCTTATACTGTTCCCAGACATGTCGAACCCCAGGGTTTCGCAAACGGCCGCTTCGCGCGGTCGTTTTTCCTTGAGCGCTCCAAATTCCCGGCCCGCGTCGGATGCCCCGCCGGCCGCTTCCACCCGCCCGCGCATCCGCTCCACCACCGTCATCTGCGTCCGCCGCAACAGCTCCGTGGTCATGGCCGCCGACGGCCAGGTCACCATGGGCGAGGCCGTCTTCAAGCACACCGCGAAAAAAATCCGCCGCCTCTATCAGGACAAGATCCTCGCCGGTTTCGCCGGTTCCACCGCCGACGCCTTCTCGCTCTTCAGCCGTTTCGAGACCAAGCTGGAGCAGTACGCCGGCAACCTCGGCCGCTCCGCCGTCGAGCTGGCCAAGGACTGGCGCACCGACAAGATGCTGCGCTCCCTCGAAGCCCTGCTCGTCGTCTCCGACCTCGCGCAGACTTTTCTCATCAGCGGTTCCGGCGACGTTATCGAGCCCGACGAGGGCATCGCGGCCATCGGCAGTGGCGGCTCCTACGCGCTCGCCGCCGCCCG
>DATJQW010000098.1:0-31085 GCA_035505395.1 Acidobacteriaceae bacterium | reverse complement strand
GATTCGACGGGTGTTCCAGTGCGGAGGCAGGTTCGGCGTAGATTTCCGGGGTGGGTTCTGACGCCGGCTCGTCCTGCGATGGTGTGGGAGGGGCTTCCGGTTCGGGGGCGACCGGCTGGTCGTCGTTGGGGCCGGCAAGAGTCATTGAATCGTCTCTTTCTTTAGAGATCGTTTGCGGCGGACGGGCGGGGCAGCATCGCTGCGCACGGGAGTGGCGGGTGCGGCGTAATAGCGGCGCAGAAATTGCCCGGTATACGACTGCTGGACATCGGCCACTTGCTCGGGAGGGCCTTCGGCCACGACGCGACCTCCGCCTTCGCCGCCTTCGGGGCCGAGATCGATGAGCCAGTCGGCATTCCGAATCACGTCGAGGTTGTGTTCGATGATGATAACTGTGTTGCCGAGATCCGTCAGCCGGTGCAGGACTTCGAGCAGCTTGCGCACGTCGTCGAAGTGCAGGCCGGTGGTGGGCTCGTCGAGCAGATAGAGGGTGCGGCCGGTCTGGCGCCTGGAAAGCTCACGAGCCAGCTTCATGCGCTGCGCTTCGCCGCCGGAGAGCGTGGTTGCGGCCTGGCCGAGATGGATGTAGCCGAGGCCCACGTCCACCAGGGTCTCCAGCTTCTGGCGGGCCTGGGGAATATCGCCGAGAACGGGCAGCGCGTCTTCGATGGTGAGGTCGAGCACGTCGGCGATGGAGTAGCCGTTGAATTTGACCGCCAGCGTCTCCTGATTGTAACGGCGACCGTTACAAACTTCGCACTGCACGTAGACGTCGGGCAGAAAGCTCATTTCGATGCGGCGCTGGCCTTCTCCCTGGCAGGCCTCGCAGCGCCCGCCGGCGACGTTGAAGGAGAAACGCCCGGCTTTGTAGCCGCGCTCGCGCGACTCCGGCAGCATGGCGAAGAGATCGCGGATGGCCGTAAAGACGCCGGTATAGGTGGCCGGGTTGGAACGCGGGGTGCGGCCGATGGGGGACTGGTCGATGCGGATGGCCTTGTCGAGGGCGTCGAATCCGCGGATGCGGGTGTGGATGCCGGGCTGCTCGCGCGAGCCGTACAACTGCTGGGCAAGGGCACGATACAGAATGTCGTTGACCAGGGTGCTCTTGCCCGAGCCGGAAACGCCGGTGACGACGGTCATGACGCCGACGGGAAATTTGACGGTGAGGTTCTGGAGATTGTGGCTGCGGGCGCCTTCGACGGCGATCCACTTGCCGGTGAGAGCGCGCGGCACGAGCCGGTGCAGCGTGGAAATTTCGCCGGCGAGGTAGCGGCCGGTGAGCGAGGCCGGCGTGCGCATGATCGTTTCAGGAGAGCCCTCGGCGACCACCTGTCCGCCGAGCCGGCCGGCGCCTGGGCCCAGATCGAGAACGTAGTCGGCGTGGCGGATGGTCTCCTCGTCGTGCTCGACCACCAGGACCGTGTTGCCGAGGTCGCGCAGCGACTCCAGCGCGTGGATGAGGCGCTGATTGTCGCGCTGATGCAGGCCGATGGAGGGCTCATCGAGGACGTAGAGCACGCCGCGCAGGCGGCTGCCGATCTGCGTGGCGAGGCGGATGCGCTGGCCTTCGCCGCCGGAGAGCGTGGCGGCGTTGCGGTCGAGCGAGAGATAGCTGAGGCCGACGGCGTTGAGGAACTGCAGGCGCTCGACGATTTCGCGGCGCAGGCGCTCGGCGATGAGGGCTTCGCGCGCGGTGAACGGGATGGCGCGGGCGCGGTTCAGAGCTCGCTCCATCGGCAGAGCCGTGAAGTCCGCGATGGACATGCCGTCGATTTTGACCGCGAGCGATTCGGGGCGCAGGCGGCGGCCGTGGCACACCGCGCACTCCGATGCGGACATGTAGCGCATCATCCACTCGCGATAGGTGTCGGACTTGACCTCATCGAGGGTATCGCGCAGGAAGGCGAGGATGCCGTGGAAGCCGGTGCGCGGCGCTTCCGCCTGGCCGGGGCCGTAGAGCAGCAGGTCCTGCTCCTTCTGCGAGAGCTGGTCGAAAGGCTGCTTCAGGTCGATCTTGTAGCGCTGGGCGGCGAGCTGGATCAGGCGCGTGAGGTATTGCGAGGCTGCGCCGGGTCCGAGCGCGCCGTCGAGCAGCGGCTTGTTCCAGTCGGTGATGACCTTTGCCGGATCGAAGTCGTAAATGCTGCCCAGCCCATGGCACTCGGGACAGGCGCCGTAAGCGCTGTTGAACGAGAAGCTGCGCGGCTCGAGTTTGGGGATGTCGAGGCCGCAGTCCGGGCAGGCCATCGACGAGGAGTAGAGCTGCTCGTCGCCCTGCGCAGCCACCAGAACGAGCCCGTTCGCCATCTGCAGAGCCTTTTCGACGGATGCGGCGAGAGCCTTCTCGATGCCGGGTTTGAGAACGGCCCGGTAGACGACTGCTTCAATGGTGTGGTTCTTCCGCTTCTCCAGATTCAGCGGATCGGCGAGGTCGCGAATCTCGCCATCGACGCGAGCGCGGAATCCCTGCTGGTCGAGCTTGTCGATCAGATCTTTGAATTCGCCTTTGCGCCCGCGAACCACCGGGGCGTAGATGGTGACGCGCTCGCCCGCCGCCAGAGCCAGGATGCGCTCGACGATCTGCTCGGCCGACTGGCGTGAGATCTGGCGGCCGCAGCGCGGGCAATGCGGAACGCCCACCGAGGCGTAGAGCAGGCGAAGATAATCGTAGATCTCCGTGATTGTGCCGACCGTTGAACGGGGGCTGCGGCTGGTGGTCTTCTGCTCGATGGAGATGGCGGGCGAAAGCCCCTCGATGGAATCCACGTCGGGCCGCTCAATCTGGTCGAGGAACTGGCGCGCGTAGGCGGAGAGCGTTTCGACGTAACGGCGCTGGCCCTCGGCGTAGATGGTGTCGAAGGCCAGCGAGGATTTGCCGGATCCGGAGAGACCGGTGACGACGGTCAGCGTGTTGCGCGGGATCTGCACACCGATGTCGCGCAGGTTGTGCTGGCGGGCGCCGCGAACCGTGATGTGGGAGATGGCCATGGATGAGGCGTGCGGTTACTACCGAATGACGTCTATTACAAAAGTTGTAGAAAACCGGGGGAATCCCCGTTGCAAAACGGGACGGCGTGGGCTCAAATCGGAATCAGATCCTTCCGGTATCTTATTCGGCAACAGAAAAGAGGGTCAACGACCTGCCTTTTCTGTCACGATGACATCGTAAGGGTACGAGCCGTTATTCCACCGGGACGAATTTTCAACGGATTACGGGCCAAGCCTGGAGTTATTCGGAATGCAGAACGCAGTGAATATGTTGATGTTGATTTGCGCAACGCTGGCTTCGCTGGCTTTTGGAGTTCTGGCAGCCTACGGAGTCTGCCGCTCGGCGTTTGCGGCGTTCCGGATGCATGCGGGCCAGGTGGCGGCGGAGCGTGCGAAGCCGCGGATCGCCCCGGCGTCTCAGCCGTAAACGGGCACTGGCCGGCCGCTCGGACGACTCGTCCGCTTTTCCTTTCATAGAGTTCCACCATCCATGGCGAGGCCGATTCCGGCCGTCTTCGCGAAAAAGCACTCCTCGTTTCCCGGCGCCGCTGTGGGATTGCTTTATGCGGCGCAGAGATTTTTCTGTTACGGCTTGCGCGGCACGCGGCTCTGTGGGACAAAAGAAGAACACGAGAGTGAGTGAAGCGGATTGCCTTCCCCCGTCAGGAGGGCCCGTGAGTCCGCAAGAGTTCCCTTCCCTGTCGAAGATCTCCTGAAAAAATGGCGCGCACGATGCGCGACGACCCAGGGTTCCGCATGCGCGAGGCCGCGCTGCAGCCCGCGAGAGATTGTGTTTCGCCCAGCGAATCGAAGCATCAAACACCTCCCTGACGCCCGTGACTCTGTCTCCAGTCACGGGCATTTTTTTGCGAGACGAGCAACGGGCTTGCCGCCGGCCGGGAATTCCGCGTACAAAGGATGCACTTCAGCGCCGGAGAGCCGAAAGCAGAGCGCGGCCATGGCCGCTGAATCCGAAAGGGAACCGCATTGAGGAGGCGCACGTGAAGACCGAATTGTCCCGCCGCAGTTTCTTCCGCATGGCCGCGGCGTCGGGGGCCGCAGCCGTCCTGCCCATCCTCACCGAATCGCAGCTTGCGCTGGCGCAGCGGCGGCACCCGGTGGGCGAAATGGCGCCGGGATCCGTGCGCATCGACTCCAACGAGAATCCGCTGGGGCCCAGCGAGGCGGCGCGGGCGACGATTGCCAGTCTGATTCCGGAGAGCTGCCGTTACGATTTCGATCTCGCTCAGAAACTCACCGGCACGTTCGCCGCCATGGAGGGCCTGAAACCGGAATACGTGGTGGCCTATGCGGGCTCGAGCGAGCCGCTGCACTACACGGTGCTGGCCTTCACGTCGAAGGATCGCGGTTACGTGACCGGCGATCCGGGCTACGAGGCGGGGATGTTCGCGGCGCGGGTGAACGGGGCGCCGATCCGGAAAGTGCCGCTCACCAGCGACTACGCCCACGACGTGCGCGCCATGCTGGCGGCGGACGCGAACGCGGGCGTGTTCTACATCGCCAATCCCAACAATCCGAGCGGGACGACGACTCGGCGCGAGGACATCGATTATCTGCTGGCGAACAAGCCGGCGGGGTCGGTGCTGCTGCTCGACGAGGCCTACATCCACTTCTCGGATGCGCCGCCGGCGCTGGATCTGGTGAAGGCGGACAAGGATGTGATCCTGCTGCGGACCTTTTCGAAGATCTATGGCATGGCGGGGCTGCGCTGCGGATTTGCGATTGCGCGGCCGGACCTGCTCGAGAAACTGCAGCTCTACGGACAGAATTTCATGCCTATTCTGGCGGTTGCGGCGGCCAACACCAGCCTGCAGGAGCCCGAGCTCGTCGCCCAGCGGAAAAAGATCAACACCGACACCCGCGACTCAGTTTTTGCGTGGCTGACGGCGAACAACTACAAATTTATCCCGTCGGAAACGAACTTTTTCATGCTCGACGCGGGGCGGCCGGGTAACGATGCCATTGCAGCGATGGCGCAGCGCCATGTGTACATCGGGCGCGTGTGGCCGATTATGCCCAACTGGGTGCGAATCACGCTGGGCACTCCGGAGGAGATGCGGAAGTTCCAGTCGGCATGGAAGGAAACGATGAACGGGCCTGTGATGGCGTCGCGGGAGACGAGCGGCTCAGTACAGTTGGCGCGGATGGGATCGGGCGAGCTGCCGCCGCTGGCAGCACAGGGCGTGCAGGGGCTGTAGGCCTGCGCTGCCGGCCAGGGCCGCGGATGCGGAGCGGCGGCGCCGTCTCAGGCTGCGGTTCTGGGTCTTCCGTTGGCAGAGCGGGTTTGTTCCGCGCGCAGGGCGGCCTGGGTGAGGCGCTCGGCGAAACCGTAGAGCACGCTCCACTCCGGCTCGCCCAGCTCGCGGCGCATACGCTCCTGGGCGCGCTCCCAATAGGGCGTGGCCAGCTCCAGCATTCTGGCGCCCTGTTCGGTGAGGGCGTAGACACGGCGGCCGCGGCTCCCAATTTTCATCGAGACCCATCCGGAGGCGCGAGCCGAGGCCAGGCGGCGCGAAAAAGTCTCCTCGGAGGCGGCAAAGTACCGCGCCAGATCGCAGTGGGCGATCTCTCCGGCCTCGCCGATGGTCCGCAGAATGACAAACTGAGTGACTTTGAGTTTGGTAGGCGCGAGAACCAGATCGTAGAGGTGACAGACCGCGCGGCTGGCGCGCCGAAGGCTGGCACACGCGCAAACAGAGGCAGGAAACGAGGAATCCATAACAATTCAACTCCAGTCCATGGCCCTGTCCCGATGTTACTAGAAATTAACCTTTAATAGATGCCAACATTCTGGACGACGCGGCTGATGGCGCCGTTGGGACTGGGAATATCAGGCTTGAGGCCGCACTGGATGGAGGCAAAGAGGCCGAGCAGCTGGCCGAAGACGACGTCGAGGACCGGACGGTAGGGGTCGGGGATCTGGCGGGCCGAAGGGGCGAAGAGGACGGATTCAGCCACGGCCGCCACTTCATCAGGATTGGCTGCAGCGATGGCGATGCGGGAGCGCACCAGGTTTTTGCCGCCGACTTCGCGCAGCAGATCGAGCTCGTAGCGCCGGCGGGCATCCTGGCTGGAGACGAAGCTGACCAAAATGGTCTCGGGATTCAGCGCCGCCATCGGTCCGTGACGCAGCGCCAGCGTGGCCTGGGACATGGTTTGGACCTGGCCCGCGGTGAGCTCCAGAACTTTCAATGCGGACTCCATGGCCGCACCCGCCAGCAGACCGGTGCCCACGAAGCAGGCGCGGGCGAGGCCGCTCTGCGCCAGCGCGGCAGCCTGATCGGCGGCAGCGGGAATGAAGTCCGCCGCGGCGGCGGTCAGGGATTCGAGAATGGGCTCGTAGCGGTCGAGGCTCCAGGCGTGGGCAAGGCCGTGACCGGCAATGACCATGTTGGTGAACGAGCTGGTCATGGCGAGGCCGTGGTCATTGGTCTTCTCGTCGAGGACGATCGCCAGGCAGGCCGGGCGGCCATCCAAAGCGCGCATCATGGCTCCGGAGGGGTTGCAGGTGATGAGCAGATGCGCGATGTTGGAGTGGTCGGCGAGCGCGCGCTCCAGCACCGCGACGCCTTCGGGACTGTCGCCGGAACGGGAAAAGGAGATCCAAAGGTAGCGGCGGTCGGGGAGCACATAGCTGCTCATGGCCGGCAGCAGACTGGTGCTGGCGACGGGAATGCAGGGGCACTGCCACTCGCTCTGCAGCAGCGAAAAGAGACTGTGCCCAATGTAGTCGGAAGTGCCGGCACCGACCAGGAAGACCATGGGGCGATCAGCGGCAGGGCCGCCGACACCGCAACTGCGAAGGAACTGGTGGATCTCGGAACGGCGGCCGCCGAGAATCTGCAGGGTGCGCGGCCAGGTTTCAGGCTGCTGCGCGATTTCGGCAGGGGTGTGGACGAGGCCGCGATGGTGCTTTTCTGAAGCGGACAGGCTGAGCAGGTCCGCGAGTGGGTTCACGTGAGTTCTCCTTCAGGGCCGCCTGCGCCGGAGGGCGCAATGCCAGGTTCGGCAAGCGGTATCGTAACAAAACGTAAGGTATGATGGCAAAAGGAAATTTCCGATCGCGCAGATCGAAGCCGGAGAGCCTGACCGGGAGAGAATATTCCATGGCCCGCACGTCGACGCCGGACGCCCGCAAACTGATCGCGCCGCTGCGGCGCCCGATGACGCGGCTGCTGCAGGAGCTGGTGCGCACAAACAGCGTCGCAGCTCCCCCGGGCGGCAACGAAACGCCGGCGCAACGGGTGCTGCACGCATTTCTCCGCGAGCACGGGCTACGTCCGGAATTTTACGATACTGGATTCATTCAGGAGTCGGGCTCGCCGCTGGTGCGCAGGAACCGCACCTACGCGGGACGCCGGAACGTGAGCGCGCGGGTGCGCGGCCGAGGGACGGGAAAGAGCCTGGTGATCAACGGACATATGGACACGGTCCCCGCCGGGATCGCGCTGTGGAGCGGCTCGCCGTGGTCGGGGCGATTCAAGGATGGCCGGGTGCACGGGCTGGGCTCCTTCGACATGAAGGGCGGCCTGGTGGCGGGAGCGGCGGTGGTGTGCGCTCTGCAACGGGCCGGAGTTCGCCCGGGCGGCGACGTGATCTTCGAGTCGGTGGTCGATGAGGAATGGGGCGGAGGTGGCGGAACGATTGCGGCGCGGCTGCGCGGCGGAGGCGCGGATGCCTGCGTGATTCCGGAGGGCACGCAACTGGAAATTTACCGCGCCACGCGGGGCGGCTTTGTTGTGGATCTGATCGCGGACGCAGGCGATCCGAGTGCGTACTTCTCGAAGGCCGAGGTGGTCAGCCCGGCCATCCCCATGGGGCGGCTGCTCGCATGGGTGGAGGAACTGGGGCGCAAACGCGGCCGCGTTCGCGCGCGAGGCGCCTATGCGGGGTTTCCCGATCCGGCTCCGGTGCAGGTGCTCGCGGTGGAATCGAACCGGCTGGGCCCGGAGTCGCCGCTGAGCGTGCCCTCACGCGCCACGGTGCGCGTGTACATGCAATTTCTGCCCGATGAAGACGTGGACGCGGTGATTGTTGCGACGCGCAAAGATCTGGAGCGCTTCTCTGCGCGCGACCCGTTCTTCCGCAAATATCCGGTGCGCTGGGAGCCGCTGATCGGCGGTCCGCTCTACGGCCACGAATTGCCACTGGCGCATGCGTGGACGCAGTGCGTGGCAGAAAGCGCGAAGTCTGTGCTGGGGCGCAAGCCCGCGATTACGGGTGCGCCTTATCCATGCGACGCGGGGCTGATGCACGGGGATTTCGGGATTCCCACGCTGCTGTTTGGGCCGTGCGGGGCGGGCGCGCACAATCCCGACGAATATGTGGAGCTGGATTCGGTGATCCGAACCGCGGAGGTGCTGCTGGCGGCCGCGATGGCGTGGACGGGCTGCTGACGATCGGGTTATCCCTGGCACGCGAAATACGGAAAGCGGTGCTCGGCCAGGAACGATTCGCGCAGTTGCGCGTCGCGGAAGGCCTCGGTGCCGCCGGGGCGCTGCGTGGAGAGCGCGCCGGTGATGTTGCCGGCCTGCGCGCACACCTCGGGCGGCGCTCCGGCGAACCATGCTGAGAGAAACCCGGCGTTGAAGCTGTCGCCCGCGCCGATGGTATCGACGGGCGTCACGGTGAGGGGCGGGACGGCGATGCGCCGGCTTCCCTGCTGAACGAGCGCACCGGCGCTGCCGCACTTCACGGCGACAAGCGGAACGAGCGCGGAGAGCCGGTCCAGCGCTTCTTCTACCGTGTTGGTCCGCGCGATGCGGCGAATCTCGTCGTCGTTGGGCAGCAGCAGATCGACGAGCGGCAGAATTTCGTGGAGCACGCCCTCCCAGCGATCCTCGGGATCGTCGTTGGTGTCGAGCGAGAGGGTCAGGCCGCGGCGCTTCAGCTCGCGCAGCAGCTCCGGCAATCCGGCATGGAGGCCCTTCTGCAGAAAGAGCGACGAAAGATGGAAGTGACGTGCCGAAGCCAGGTAGTCGATATCCAGATCGGCGACGGTCAGATCGAACATGGCGCCGGGATAAGTAAGGATGCGGCGGGTGCGCCCGTGCGGCAGCAGGATAGTCACGCCGGTCTTCGCCGATCCGCCGGACAGGACGTGGGAAAGATCGACGGGGCTCTGGCCAAGGCGCTCGATTGCAATGCGGCCCATGTCGTCGTCGCCGACGCGAGTGACGAATCCGACGCGCGCTCCGAGTAGGGAGAGATTGTGGGCGAGGATGGCGGAGGAGCTGCCCAGCGTCATCTGGAAATCGGAGCCCAGCAGCTCGCGGTCCAGAGGGATGTTTTCGGGAAGGCCGTAGAGGATGAGGTCGAGGTTGACCTCGCCTGCGATGATGCAATCGAAACGGGGGCTCATCTGCAGCCATTGTAACCGCGCGAACCGATTGCAGGCCGGAACATTCATCGGCAAACGGAAGTTCGCGCGAGCAACCGGAAGCGATCCGGAAGAGCGATGCGATACCGACACGCGAAAACAAAGGGCGTGACGAGGGAGCGCGCTTTGGCGTACTGTTTTGAGAGGAACAGAACGAAACCATGAGACGTTCGGAACGAAAGCCACAGGCCCAGGCCCATCCCGAGATGCTGATCGATGAGCGGCGGCAATACATCCAGTCGCTGATCCAGAGCGAAGGCCGCGCTCTGGTGGGGGAGCTCTCGCGCACGCTGAATATTTCAGAGATCACCATACGCAAGGACCTCGACTATCTGCAGTCGAAAGGGTTGATCCAGCGCACCCACGGCGGCGCGCTGCGGCTGCAGGCCGGCGCGCTGTTCGACCCTTCCCTGCCCCAGAAAGAAAAGCAGCATTACCAGGAGAAGCTGCGCATCGCCGCGGCTGCGGCCGAGATGGTGGAAGAGGGCCAGTGCGTGATGATCGATTCCGGCACGACCACCAAGGCCGTGGCCCAGGCGCTGAAGCGCTTCTCGCATCTGACGGTGATCACCAACGCGGTGAACATTGCCGTCGAGCTGGCAAACACGAGCCTCGAGGTGATCCTGACCGGCGGCACACTGCGCAAGAGCTCGTTTTCGATGGTGGGGCCGCTGGCTGAGGATGTGCTGGAGGAGATGAACGCGGACATCCTCTTTCTCGGCGTCGACGGCTTCGATCCGGAGATCGGCGTGACCACACCGAACCTGCAGGAGTCGCGCGTGAATCGGGCCATGGTGAAGGCAGCGCGGCGGGTGGTGGCGGTTTGCGATTCGACGAAGTTCACGCGGCGCAGCATGTCGCGCATTGTACCGCCTTCGGCGATCCATTGCGTCATCACCGACCGCAACCTGCCGGCAGCGACCGCCGAGGCGCTGCGCGCGCAGAATATCGAAGTTGTGCTGGTCTGATCACCGGCGGCGGCCGGATTGTTCTCTCAAAAGGATAGCTTCGCTGCGAACTGCATGATCCTGGGCTGCGCGGTTCCGTAGGTGTTGGAGGAGGACGACCCGGCGAGTCCGGTGATCTGGCCGAATCCTGTGTCCGTCAGAATGTTGTCCGGGTTGCCGAAGTCGACGTTGTTGAAGGCGTTGTAGAACTCAGCGCGCAGTTCGAGGGCGACCGTCTCAGAGATCTTCGTGTTCTTGATCGCCGCGAGATCGGTGTCGAAGTAGCGCGGGCCGTGCAGGGCGTTCTTACCAGAGTCGCCGAAGGTGCCGATGGCGTTGGGCTGAAAGTCGTTCACGTTGAACCACTCGTTCACTTCCTGCGCGTGCGAGCGGCCGTAACCCAGCTCAGCCTGCTTGATGTTGCCGATGCTCAGCAGGTCGGCGCGGTCGGCGCCGATGGAGCTGAAGGAATTGTCGTAGCCGCTGAAGATGGTGAACGGGGTGCCCGTGTTCCAGTCGGCGATGGCGGTGAGCTCCCACCCGTTGACGATGCGATCGGCGAAGGCGGGCACGCGCTGGTGCGGGAGCATGTAATCGCCGTTGAGCTTGAAAGTCTTGTTCAGGTCGTCGTCGGAGGGACCGTAATCGAACCAGCGGCCGCAGGTGCAGCTGTTGGTCAGCTCCGGTGAGCCGATGGGCGCGTAGTCATCGAGGGCGCGCGCCCAGGTGAAATTGGAAAGGAGCGAGAAGTTTCCGGCGAAGCGCTTCTCCATGGTGATCTGCGCGGCGTTGTAGTTGCTGTTGACGCCGGAGTTGATGGAGCCGATGGAGCCATAGTTGGGGTACACGCGCCGCTGCTGCGCATTGTCCTCCGTGGACTGACCCGGAATGTAGATGGACGGATTCAGCTCCAGCAGGCCGTTCTCCTGGTCGCCGGTGCCGCTGAGCCGGTGCGCGTCAGTGCCGACATACTCGACGCGCAGCATCCAGTTCTGACCGAAGCCGCGTTCCAGAGTCATGTTGTAGGAGAGCACCATGGGCAGCCGGAAGTGCCGATCGAAGATCTGGTTGAACGAGATATCCGAGGGGAACGTCGCATCGGGACCGGGATTCGTGGGGCCGAACTCCGCGGGAAACGGATTGGCGATGCCCGCGCTGCCATAAGGATCGCCGACATCGACGTCGGTCAGGTTCACGATGGGCGCGAAGGGCGGCACGCCGACGATATCTTCAAAGGACACGGTGTTGGGCGGCATGAAGTAATATCCGGCGCCGCCGCGCAAGCTGGTCTTGCCGTCCCGGGTGATCTGATAGGCAAAGCCGAAGCGCGGACCGAAATTCCAGGGGTTGTTGTCGATGGATGAGACCGGGCAGCCTGGGTCGTGATGGCTGCCGCCGAAGAGCATGCCCACAGGCGCAAGGGGAAATCGCTTCGACTGCGCGCCCGGCACAAAGCATCCCACGCGGCCTTCGCTGTCGGTGTACGGGAAGAAGGGATCCCAGCGCAGTCCGGCGTCGAGGACGAGTCGCCGCGTCGCCTTCCAGTTATCCTGGATGAAGAAGCTTTCCTTATATCCGGTGAAATTGAGATAGAGGCCGCCGCCCTGGGTGAAGTCAGAAACCGAACCGACCTCGAAGTCGGCCAGGTTATCGCCGGTCAGGTCGTTGGTGAACTGGTAGATCCCGCTCTCCTGGTATTGATTGCCCATAGGCAGCCGGATGCGGATGAATTCGCCGCCGAACTGCAGCTCGTGGGCAGCGTGCGTCCAGGTCGCAATCTCGCGCAGGGACTGATCGCCGCGGTTCCATACGCCGTAGGGCACGCTGGGCAGGGTGAAGTCGCCGCCTACGGCGACATAGAGCACAGGCCCCTTACCGCCGCCCAGATTCGGCGGCTCGGCGATGTTCGATCCGGCCTGGGTCATGTTGAACGGCGCGGACGACAGCGTGTCGCCGTTTTCGCTGTTATAGCCAAAGTAGCTGTTGAGCAGGAAACGCGGAGAGATGGTGTAGATGTCGACCACGCCGACGTTTTTCAGCACCAGATGCTCGGCATCCGCGCGCAGCTCCAGCAGATTGGTGGCTGGAGGCAGAACGACCGGGTCGGTGTAATTCATCTGGAAGTAGCGGCCGCTGAGATGGTGGTTGCCGGCGTTGAGATCGAGCTTGCCCAGATACTCGTCGGTGTTCTGCTGATCGGGTGCGCCGTTGAAGGTCAGCTGATCGTTGGGGCCGTTAGGCAGCGGAATCTGATTCAGGATGTAAGTCGCGACGGGACTTACCGGGACCTGGTTATTCGGGTAATTCGCACCCGTGTAGGGATTGGTGAGCTGGGTGCCGGGCAGCAGATCGGAGAAGTCTCCGGTGCGCTCGGTGGAATTGGGAACGAAGGCGATCTGGCCGTTCTGCGTGGTGGAGAAGCGGGTTCCCTGGTAACTGCCGAAGTAGAACAGGCGATCTTTGAGGATGGGGCCGCCGAGGCTGCCGCCAAACTGGTTCTGGCGCAGCGGATTGACGACGGTCGAGAAATAGTCGGCCGCATCGAACGCGGAGTTACGCAGGAACTCGAAGACGTCGCCGTGAATCTGGTCGGCGCCGGATCGAGTAACAACGTTGACGACGCCGCCGATGGCGTTGCCGTACGCGGCGCTCATGTTGCCGGTGAGCAGATTGAATTCCTGAATTGCATCCGGATTGGGGAACGGGACGTTGGTATTGATATAGGTGTCGTTGTAATCGACGCCGTCGAGCTGGTAGTTGACGCCATTGGCCGTGGCGCCATCGACTTTTGCGTATTGCTCGCTGGGAAATACGCCGCCTTCACAGTTCGCCGCACAGTAATTCGCTGTGACGTTCGTCGCCCCGGGAGCCAGAAAGACAAGCTGCTGCACGTCGCGCCCATTCAGGGGTAAGCCCACGATATCTTTCTGCGCGACCAGCTGACCTACCGTCGGAGAGTCGGTGGTGACCAGCGCGGCATTGGCGTTGACCACGACTTTCTGCGCCACCTGACCCACGGAGAGCCTGACATCCTGGGTTGCCGACTGGCCGACCGTGAGCACGATGCCGTTCTGCTGGTAGGTGGCAAAGCCCTGCATGGTGACGGTGAGCCGGTAGGTGCCCACGGGCAGGCTGGGAAAGAGGTACGCTCCTTTGCCGCCGGTGGCCGCAGTCTGCGTGTAGCCGGTCGCCTGGTCCTGGACGGTTACTGTGGCGCCGGGGATCACGCTGCCGGTCGCATCGGTAACCACGCCGTTCAGCCGAGCGGTGGTGAACTGTGCGTGCGCGGCAGCGGCACCAGCAATGAGCAGGACGCCGGCAAGAAGCCTGGCGATGAAGTGAGTCGGACCCTGGCCAATCATGCGCGCCCCCTATCCGAAGCAGCCAGCATTGGCTTTTAGTTGGGGTTTGTTTCTATTTCCAACTGTGGGCTTTCGTTTTAGCCCCTCTGGCTTCGGATTGTCAAGAAAAAGATACGGGGCGCACTCCCGCCGACTCCGCGAGGGAATGCGTGTTCGGCAAGGCCGCTATGGCAGCGGGCCGGTATCGGATACAGCTTCGGCCCTGCGCCGGCTGCGCATGACGAAGTAGAGGATGAGCCCGAATGCGATCCAGATGGTTCCGAGAATCTGCGCGCTGTGGTTGAGGTTGAGCCAGATGAAGCAGCAGACCACGAACCCGAGGACGGGAATGAGCGCGGGCAGGAAGACTTTCTCTTTGGAGCGGAAGCGGTAGTGGACCAGCGCGGCCAGATTCACGCCCATGAAGGCGATGAAGGCGCCGAAATTCAGCAGCTCCGCACCGCGCTCGTAGGTGAGCAGAAAGGCGCCCAGCAGGGTGATCCCGCTCAGCAGCAGAACATTGTTGCGCGGGATGGACGTCTTTGCGCTCAGGGCTGCGAAGAAGCGGCGGGGCAGCGCGTTCTCGCGCCCCATGCCGAAGAGCAACCGCGCGGCGCCCAGCTGGGCCGCCATTCCGGAACCCATGTTGGCCACGAGCAGGGTGATATTCACCAGCAGGAAGAGAAAGCGGCCGCCCATCCGGAGGGCCACATGAACGTAGGCGGTATCGACGATGGAGTCGGGAAACGGAACGCGCGCCGGCCACACCAGCTGCGCGGCGTAGACCTCGATAGCGGAGAGAATGCCGATCGCCAGGCAGGTGAATACCGTTCCCAGCATGATGTTGCGGCGCGGATTCTCCACCTCCTCAGAGAGCGTGGAGATGCCGTCGAATCCGATGTAGGTGAGCACGGCGATCGAAGTGCCCTGAAAGAGACGCGAGGTGGAGAAGGTCGCCGGATCGTAGAAGGGGATGAGCCACGCTCCGCCGTAGGGGCGAGCGATGAAGGCGATGTAGCGGATCGCGTAGGCCAGGACGATCACGACGACCACGCCCATGCCCAGGGCCAGAAGAGCGTTGACGCGCGCCGAAGTTTCGACACCGCGCAGGTTGAGCACGGTGAATACGATCACGAAGGCGACGGCCCAGGCAGCGTAGGGGATCTGCGGAAACACCTCCTGGCAGGCGACGCTGCACCACACCACGCAGATGATGGGGTTTAGGACGTAATCCATCAGCATGGCCCAGCCCACCAGATAGCCGCCGAGCGGGTGCAGTTCCCTGCCCACGTAGCTGAAGGCGGAGCCGGCGCTGGGATAGACGCGCGCCATGCGGCCGTAGCTGACCGCGGTGAAGAGCATGGCAACCATGGCGATGAGAATGGTGGTGACCACGTGGCCGCGCGCGACGTTGCTGACCACGCCGTAGACGCTCATGGGCGCAGTGGGCTGAATGATGATGACGCCGTAGATGATCAGGTGCCAGAGCTTCAGCGAGCGGCGCAGGCCCGGCGCTCCCGAGCTGTGGCCGGCTTGCACGGACGGCGCGGTTTCCAAGGTGTGCTCCTGAAGAGAGTGCGAATGCGCTGCGGTGTGGAGACTCTTATTAGTACCAGCGCCCCAGGGGTTCGCGCCACCGGCGGTTGACACGCTTTGCTTCCTCCAATAGCCTTTGGTTCGCATCAGTAACAAAACGAAAGTCGCGCAGGAGGGAGCCATGAACGGAAGAGCGAGAAAGCTTGCGTGCGAAGGCTCCGCGCTGGCGCTGGCGGCAGGGCTGATGCTGCACGCGCAGTCCCGACCCCTGCAGGTCGCTGTCGCCGCCGACGGCGAGTGGAGCATTTCGCTGCATGGAGCGACGGCACCCACACTGACATCAGGCGTGGCCGCGGAGGTGAACGGGAAATGGGTGAGCTCCGCTGATTATCCGAAGCATGAGGTGCGGCGCTCCACGGACCATGGATATCCGGGAGAAGCCGAGGTTTGGCAGGTGACCAACACCGGCCTGAGCGGCGAGCCCGACCTGATTTACGAGTTGCGTGCGTACGCTGGAGAGCCATTCGGCGATCTGCGGGTGACGGTGCGCAACAGCACTGGAGCCAGTGTCAGCGTGCAGGCCATTCGCGCGGTCGAGGCGACGGGCGGATCGATTGCCGATCTCGGCGGACCTCCGGCGATGGATCGCGTGCTGTCGGACAGCTTCAGCGAAGATCGTCCGGCGATGAAGATCCATGACCTCGACGATCCCACCAACGGCATGCATCGCGGCGTGGGCAGCCAGCTCCTCTATAACCGGCAGAGCGGCGAGAGCCTGTTCATCGGCGCGCTGACCTCCGATCGTTTCCTTACGATTCTGCGTCTGCATGTTGACGGCACAGGCGCCGCAGCGCGCATCGTCCGCTACGATGTGGATTCGACCGGCACAACGGAGCTGGAAGAGGAGAACTCGCTCGAGGATTCGCCCGCGCAGGATCGCGTGGAACTGAGCCTTCCCGTGGCGCCGGGCGAAGAGCTTTCTTCGGAGCGGCTGCTGCTCGGCATCAGCCGCGATTATCATCGCCAGCTGGAAACCTACGGGGCGCTGATCCGGCAGATTCATCACGCGCGCGTGGATGGGCCGCCGCTGATGGGGTGGTGGAGCTGGACGGCTTACTACTTCGGCCTCAATCAGGGCGCGGCACTGACCAACGCGGAGTGGGAAGCGCAGCACCTCGAGCCGTATGGGTACAAGGTGTTTCACATCGATGAGGGCTACCAGTACGCGCGCGGCGAATACGTTACGCCGGACGCGACGGTTTTCCCGAACGGGCTGGAGCCGGTGGAGTATCCCATTCGCGGGCTCGGCCTGGTTCCCGGCATCTGGACCGCGCCGTTTGAGGTGTCGGAACGCTCGTGGGTATTCGAACACCATCGGGACTGGCTGGTGAAGAACGCGCAGGGCGAGCCGATTCACGCCGGCAGCGTGGACGACGGCAAGGACCGGCTCTATATCCTGGACACCACGAATCCGGGCGCGCAGGAGTATCTGCGCGAGACTTACGGGAAGCTGGTGCGGCAATGGCAGATCCATTACATCAAGATGGATTTCATGGACGACAGCGCGATTGAGGGCTATTACTACAAGCCGCACACGACGGCGATGGAAGCGCAGCGCATCGGGCTGAAGATCATTCGCGACACGGTGGGCGACGATGTGCTGCTGGACAAGGACGGCAGCGTGATGCTGAACCCGGTGGGTTTGGTCGACTACGGCCGCATCTCGCAGGACACCGGGCATACTTTCGGCGCCAGCCGGGACGCGGCCACGGGCATCGCCGCGCGCTATTACATGAATCGCAATTTCTTCATCTCCGATCCGGATGCCTTCACGGTATCGACGCAGACCATTGCCGACCAGTCGTGGCACGAGAGCAAAGAGCCGGAGACGCTGAACGAGGCGCAGGTGTCGATCGCGCTGGCGGCCGTTTCGGGCGGCATGCTGGAGATTGGCGACAACCTGCCCTCGCTGATGCACGCGCCGGAGCGACTGGCGCTGATTGAAAACCAGGATCTGATCGACATGGTGCGGCTGGGCCGCGCCTCGACCCCGGTTGACCTGATGAGCTATGCGCCCTCGGATGAGCAGCCGAGCATTTTCAGGCTGAAGGAGTCGGAGCGGCAGGATATTCTCACGGTTTTCAACTGGACCAAGCACGCCACGCAACACACGCTGCGGCTGGCGGACTTCGGGCTGCGCGCCCTGGACCCGCTGACGATCACCGACGTGCTGGCAGGGAATGCTGTCGCGCCCTCAACACCGGGTGTGGTCCAGGTGGATTTACCGGCGCATTCGGTGCGCGTGCTGAAGATTGTCGACAAGGCTGTGCCGGAACAGGCGCCGCAGATCGCCGCGGATCTCCCGAGCGCGGGAAGATCCGGCGTGAGCCTGGTCTTCAGCGCGAAAGCGCAAAGCGACGGCAATCCGGTACTGACGTTTCACTGGAACTTCGGCGACGGGGTGGAGCTGGATGGCGCGCGAGTGAGTCACGCCTGGACGGAGCCGGGCGACTACGCTGTGCATCTCGCGGCGACTGGACTGGGCGGAAGCCGCACGGAGAAAGACTTCACGGTGCACGTGACCGGGAATATTCCGACAGCGTTTCATCCGCAGGAGAACCGCCGCTTCGAGCAGCCGTAATCGCCGCGCTCAGGACAATCTATGAGACGGTTTGGCGCCGGGGCCTGCGCACCACCCTGATCTTGCCGCTCTTTTGTCCGCCGCAGAAAAACCGGTCGCGGCCGTCGGACTCCAGTCCGGAGATATTCATGCCGCGCGGCATGTCGAGCTGCTCGAGAACTTCGCCGGTGCCGGGATCGATGCGGCGCAACTCGCTCTCATCGGCCTCGGAGGTGGCGTGCCACAGTTCGCCCTCGACCCAGGTGACGCCGGTGACAAAGCGGTTGCTCTCGATGGTGCGGAGAATGGCTCCGGTTTCGGGGTCAACCTGGTGAATCTTCCGATCGCGGTATTGCCCGACCCAGAGGGTCCCTTCGGCCCAGGCGAGACCGGAGTCGCGGCCAGCGCCGGGCGCCGGAATGGTGGCCAGCACCTTCCCGGTCTTCGGGTCGATTTTCCGGATGCGATCCTCGGCGATCTGAAAGAGGTGGCGGCCGTCAAAGGCGGTGCCGGCGTGCGCGGCGACATCAATGGCGCGCACGGCCTGCCCATTTTCCGGATCGACGGCGTTCAGCTTGTCCCCGGAGGCAAACCAGACGTGCTCACCATCCCAGGTGACGCCATGCACGCGGTCGGCGCCCGGAAACGGACCATACTCACGGATAACTTCGGCGTTGGCTTGTTTCATGGGACCACCTTAGTCCATTGACAGGGGAGCGGGGAGTAACAAAGTTGTCGTGAATCCCGCCACCGGCGGAGTGATCCAGCGGCGAGCTCGCGCGCGGCCGAAAGACTGCACCTTCCCCGCTGCCGCCAGCGCATCGAGCGCTCGCTGCACGGTGCGCTGGCTGGTGCCAAGCGCAACCGCCAGCGCCGAGCTCGACCACGATTCACCGTCGGCGAGAAAAGCCAGCACGTTGCCATTCTCATCCTCGACGGGCTGCGCCAGTACGGCCACTTCGTCCGCGCGCCGAGGTACCAATTTGAACCCTTTCTTTGTCGCGCTGATATCGGCCAGCGAGCGAAGCATGCGGCGCAGCCGCCCGATCTCGACGCGCAGGCGCATGCGATGCGATTCGTCGATGAATCTTGCTCCGAAGGCACGGGCCAGCAGCACGTCTCTCGGAACATCGTCCGGCCACGCTTCTCCGAGAGCGCGGGCGAGGGCAAAGAGCACAGGCCGCGTCGTCAGTGGAACCACGGTCCGGGAATCGCGAACGCCGTTACGGCAGGCGTCGACCACGAGGGCGGAGGAAGCCAGCAAGACTTCTACTTCTTCCAGGCGGAGCGGCCGTTCCTCGCCTCGCGCGATGAGGCGGGCGGCGGGCGTCTCCAGAACACGAGATGCATGGTCCACTTCCGCGGTGAGTGCGGGGATGGCTGCCTCGCGCGCTGCGCGTTCGGCTCGAGCAAGCGCCGCACGCGCGGCCTTTGTGCGGATGCGGCGCATGGCGATGCCGGCCACGACGAGTTGGTATGCGGCTCTCAACGCCGGGGGGAAGGGCGCGGAGTCAAAATCGGCGAAGATCCGCTCCGCGTCATCGAGGCGCCCGATGAGAACCAGGCGGCGGGCCTCAAGAAAGCGCGCATGCGCTGCGTTCAGCGGGTCGCCGTGCGTTTCGAGGGTCGTTCGCGCGGCATCGAGGGCCTTCGCCGGCCAGGTGAGATCACGCGAGGCGAGAGCGATCTCGGCTTCGGCGACGATGCACCTGGCGCGCGCCACGGACTCTTTCCGGCTGAAGCCGCGAATTGCCCGGCGCAGGAGATCCTTCGCGCGTGTGAACTCTCCGAGCTGCGCCATTGCGATCCCGCGCAGAGCCAGCGCCGGCGCATCGTCGCGGAGCGCGACCCGCTTGAGCGCGCCGAGAGGATCACCCGCGGCGAGGGCGCGGGCTGCGGCTGTGATCAGCGAATCCATGGGAATCCCGCCACACTTGTCACTCCCACATTGTTCCGCACATGATTCAGTATTTGTACATGGCCGCGGAACACGGGGCCAGATCAGGCAGCAAACGAGATCAGAATCCGACGAAGGGAGACAACGACGATGACGAACGAGACCAGCCAGAAAACGGGAAGCAGCGGGAAAGAGCATCCCGCCATGAAGACACCGCCGATCGTGTCGCAGCAGGAGTGGGAGGCGGCGCGCCAGCAGCTGCTGGTGAAGGAGAAGGCCTTCACGCGCTCGCGCGACGCACTGGCCGCCGAACGCCGCAGGATGCCGTGGACGCCGGTGGAGAAGAACTATGAGTTCGAGGGCCCGAACGGCAAGGCGAGCCTGCTCGACCTGTTCGAAGGGCGCAGGCAGCTGATTATGTATCGCGCGTTTTTTGAGCCCGGAGTGTTTGGCTGGCCCGACCATGCCTGCCGCGGCTGCTCGCTGGGCGCCGATCAGGTCAGCCACCTGTCGCATCTGAATGCTCGCGACACCACCCTGGCCTGGGCCTCGCGCGCGCCGCAGGCAGACATCGCGCGGCTGAAGGCACGGATGGGCTGGCAGATGCCCTGGTACACCATCACCGACAGCTTCGACGCGGACTTCGGCGTGGATCAGTGGCACGGCCACAACGTGTTTTTCCGCGACGGCGACAAGGTGTACCGCACCTATTTCATCAACAACCGCGGCGACGAGGCGATGGGGTCCACCTGGAGCTATCTCGACGTCACGCCGCTCGGACGCCAGGAAACCTGGGAAGATTCGCCGGAGGGCTATCCGCAGACGCAGCCCTACAAATGGTGGAACTGGCACGACAACTACGAAGCCGAGGCCGCGACCGATCCGCGGTGGGCCGATATCATCACCGATCCCGCAGGAGCGGCGATTCGCAGGAACGAAGCCGAGGCGAAAGGACGCTGAGCCACGCTCCCCGGAGCGCGGGTTAAACCGAGGACATCAGCAAAGGGCCCAAGCCTCACCAGGAGAGAAGACGCCATGACGACACAGATCCTGCACAACCCTGGAACTCGCAAGGAGTGGCCTGCACCGCGGCTCGAACTGCAGGCACTCCTGGGCGTCTCAGCGCTGCTGTTCGTGCTGAGCGCAGCGCTGACGGTCGCGTGGTGCGGATCGATGTCGTCGATGGGAACGATGGCGATGCCGGGCGGCTGGACGATGTCGATGACCTGGATGCGCATGCCCGGACAGACGTGGGTCGAGGCCGCGGCGTCGTTCCTGGGCATGTGGGTGGCGATGATGGTGGCGATGATGCTGCCTTCCCTGGTTCCGGCGCTGCACCGTTACCGCCGGGCCATCGCCACGGCGGAAGGGAGCCGGGCAGCCTCGCATCGCCTGACCGGGCTCGTCGCCGCAGCGTACTTCTTCGTCTGGACCCTGCTCGGCGTCGCGATCTTTCCTGTGGGCGTTGCGCTGGCCGCACTCGAAATGCGGTCCTCTTTGCTGGCGCGCTGCGTTCCCACAGCAGCCGGCGTGGTTGTGCTGTTCGCAGGAGCGCTTCAGTTCACGGCGTGGAAGGCGCATCACCTGGCCTGCTGCCGCGAGGCGCCGGGAACGGAAGGAACCATGGCGGCGGACGCCCGCACGGCGGGGCGCATTGGCCTGCGTCTCGGCCTGCACTGCGTTTACGGCTGCGCGGGCATGACGGCGATCCTGCTCGTTGCGGGCGTGATGAACATCGGCGCCATGGCGATGGTGACGGCGGCCATTTCCCTGGAACGTCTTGCGCCGAGAGGCGAGCGGTTCGCGCGGGCCATCGGAGCTGTCGCCGTCGCAGCAGGAATTCTGCTCGTCGCGCGCGCTGCCGGGATGCCGGTGTGACGCGGTCCTCACCTGCGCGGCATTTGAATCCGGTCGAGCCTGTCCGCGGGGATGGGCTCGATTGCCGCGCTGTGCAGAGAACGTTTTCCTGATGTGGCCGGCGCGATGTCCGGTTCGCACGCTGCTGTAATACACTGGGGCAGCCGTGCGCGCCGGGAGGCATTGATCTCTGAATGGCGCCCTGGCCTTTCCACGAATGTGGCCCGATCGCCTGCGTCAGGAGCAGCCATGGACAGAAGACGTTTCCTCCAGGCCATGGCGGCGAGCAGTCTCGCCGCAAAGAGCCTCGCTTCCCTTCCTGAATCCACCGCCGACCCTGTCTCGACCGGAACGACGCCGCGAGACATGCTGCCGGCGAGCGCGGTGCCGGTGGAGGGACACACGCTGCTTTGCGCTTTTCGCCGATCGGGCGAAGACTGGAAAGTCTACGAGGACCTGCGAACACGCGACGGCGCCCTGACCTTTATTTCTGCCGCGGGCGACGCGCGACTGCTCGGAAAGAACGCGGAGGCGACCTTCGCCGAGCCGGGCCCGCAATATCTCGGCCTCGACCTGAAGGACATCGGTATGTCCGGGCCGGATCTGCTGGCGGACAAGCTCCTCGCTCACGGCGATCCGGACTCCGACGAAGTACGGCGCGCCGCGCCGCCCATGGACTCGGCGCATTTCGGCCGTTTTGGATATCGGATGGGATGGAACACGATCGTGGGCACGCGCGAGTGCAGCGACACCATGCCGGTTTATCCCGCCGGGAACACGCGCACATACCACCCCGTGCAGTATTTTCCCGAGATGACGCCGGAGCGGTCGACGAAGCGCTTCGAGGGACTGGTGGGCGGGTGGATGCCGGCGGTGCGCAAAGTCATGCCGGCCGACGATGGATCGTATTACGAGACGATCGTCTTCGGAGACGTGCTGGCCAAAGACCGCTTCATCGTGCAGACGTGGCACCGCACCGCGCACATACAGGACGGGCGGATGACGAAGGTAGTCTACGGCTACAGTTATCCGGCCTACGATGGCGGACATGAGGCGCCGCAGCCGGAGGAATTCTATCGCGCCATGCTGGACTTCGCGGACTACTGGGAGCGCCTGATGGAGGACATGACGCCGATTGCGCTGCCCGATCCGGAGTGGAGCAACATGGCGACCTATGCCTTTGTGAAGGAACAGATCGTTCGCCCGGGCGGCGTCTATCCCAAGTACGGCGCGGTGGACCGCGACTATTACGGACCGGAGTACGACGGATTCCAGGACATTTTCACCATGTCGCTTTACGCGAACCTGGAGTGCGGGCGGTTCGGCCTGGCGCACGACGTCTTCGACAACTACTTCACCTCGTTTGTGGGCCCGAAGGGGATGGTGAACATGCGCGGGCCGGAGACCGCGCAGTACGGGCTGATGTTGTCGCTGGCAGCCCGCTACTTCCGCTATACGCACGATCGGGCGCTGATGGTGAAGCATCAGGAAAAGATCGAGGCCATTGCGGCGCTGCTCACCGCGCTGCACGATGCCTCGCTGCAACTGCCGCCGAACGATCGCGGATATGGGCTGATCTCCGGATGGTGCGAATCCGATTCATGCCTGATGCCGACGCCCTCGGTGTGGTGGAAGCCGTATTTCGCGAACAGCGCCTTTGCTGTGCGGGGCTGGCGCGATCTGGCTCCGGTATGGCGAGAGCTGGGTGCGGGCGGCAGCGCCGCGCTGGCGGCAGAGTGGAGCCGCCGCAGCGAGCAGCTGCGCGATGCGCTGGTGAAGAGCATCGACGCCAACATACAAAAGGATCGGCAGCCTCCGTACATCGGCCCGCTGCCCGGCACGACCCTGAAGTTCAGGGATTCGCTGGCGCAGGAGCATCCCAGCGAGCAGCAGTGGCCGCATCGCTGCTATGCGGAACTGCTGCAGGCCGGAGTGATTCCGGAAGAACAGTCGACGACGGTCATCGACTGCATGCGCGCGTATGGCGCGACGACGCTGGGGGTGGTGGCAAACGTGGAGCCGGCGCATCCGAACGGGCGCGACATCCTCGGCTTCATCTCCTACGGATACGCGCAGGCGCTGCTGCGGCTGGACCGGATCGAAGAGTACCTGCTCTTTCTCTACGCGCACCGCTGGCACGATCACTCGCGGGGCAGCTGGACCGCAGGCGAGGTATCCGGCATCACCGGCGGCGGGGCGCTCTTCTGTATCCCGGCGCAGCAGACGATTCCATTGCTGGTGCGATGGATGCTGGTGTTTGAAGACCCCGATGAAGAGCGGCTCAGCTTCGGGCGCGCTCTGCCGCGATCGTGGGTGGCGGAGGGCAAGCCGATCGGCATCGAACAGGCGCCTACGCGCTGGGGCCGCGTGGATTACCGAATGGAACAGCGAGGAGAAAACGAACTGGCGGCGACCATCGCGCTGGCGGATGCGGTGCGCCTGCCTCGAGAGCTGCAGGTCAGCTTCCGATTGCCCGAGGGAAAAACTTTGTCGGGCCTGACCGTCAACGGCGCGGCGATCCAGCCAGGCGGGCGGCATAAGGATGCGGCGGTGTTCGCGGTTCGCGGGCAGCGCCGCTTCGAAGTCGTGGCCACCATGAGCTGAGAGGAGCTGCGGGACCTGCGCTTACTGAGCGCCTGCGAGCAACGATGGAAATTGCTCCGCCGGAACCGGAGGACTGAAGAGGAATCCCTGGTAGGCGTGACAGCCAAGATCGTCCAGGCTGGCGCGCTGCTCTTCGGTTTCTACTCCCTCGGCCACCAGAGACAGATGCATGGCGCGGCTCAGCGAGACGATCGCCTGCGCGATCGCGTTGCTCGCACCGTCGGCCAGCATGTCGCGCACAAACGCCCGGTCGATCTTCAGCTGGTCGAGCGGGAGCCGCTTCAGATACGCGAGGGAGGAGTAGCCGGTCCCGAAATCGTCGAGCGAAAACTGGACGCCGCGCTGCTTCAGGCGCGTCATGATCTCGATGGTTTCCTCCAGATCGTCGACCAGCAGGCTTTCCGTGATTTCCAGCTTCAGCTTCGTCGAGTCGGCGCCGGCCCGTTCCACTGCGGCGAGCACTTCTTCCACAAAGTCCATCTGCCGGAACTGCCGCGCGCTCACATTCACGGCCACCGTCAGATCCGCAGTCGCCGGGTGCCGCGACCAGGCCGCAATCTGCGCGCACGCCTGCTCGAGCACCTGACGCCCCAGCGGGAGGATGAGACCGGTCTCCTCGGCCAGCGGGATGAAGGCCGCCGGCGCCAGAATTCCCCGCCGGGGATGCTTCCAGCGCAGCAGGGCCTCCGCGCCAACGACCTGGCCGTGTTCCACCTGCGGCTGATACCACAGCACGAACTCCCGCCTGCCGATTCCCTGACGCAGTTCCTCTTCGAGCGCGGCCCGCGCGTTGACGGCCGCCTGCAGCTCCGGGGCAAAAAACCGAATGGCGCCGCGGCCCGCAGCCTTGGCCTGATACATGGCGATATCCGCCTGCTGCAGCACCTCGGTCGTGCTCTCGCTGCGCTGTCCGAAGACGGTGATGCCCACGCTCGCGGTGCTGGTGCACGTGCGCCCGGCGAGCGTGTAGGGTTCGTCAAGCCGCGCCAGAATCTTTTCTGCAACCGTCTTCGCCTGCGACGCGGCCTCCTCGGCATGTCCGCTCAGATCTTCCACGATCACCACAAACTCGTCGCCGCCGACCCGAGCCGCCGTGTCCGCGGCGCGAATACAGTCGCGCAGGCGCCGTCCTGCCTCGCGAAGGAGAAGATCGCCGATATTGTGGCCCAGGGTGTCGTTCAGCTGTTTGAAATTGTCCAGATCGATAAACAGCAGCGCGCGCTGCCGTCCGCTGCGCCGGCTCGACGCCATGGTCTGGCGCAGGCGTTCCAGCAGCAATCTCCGGTTCGCCAGTTCGGTGAGCGGATCGTAGAACGCCAGCTGGCGGATCTCCTCCTCCGCGGTTTTGGAATCCGATATATCCCGCGTAATGGTGAGGACGCACGCCGTTCCCTCCAGCTCGACGAGCGAAGCCGACAGCAGTCCCCAGATCGTTGCCTCGTGCCGGTTTCTGAACTGCGCCTCCAGGTTACGGCACTGGCCCTCGCGGCGCAGGCTCTCCAGCAGGCGCTGGCGGTCCTTCGGTTCGGTCCAGAGATTCAGCTCGGACGAGGTATGGCCGATCACTTCCCTGCGGGAGTAGCCGCTCCAGTCCAGGAAGGCGTTGTTGCAGTCGACATAAGTGCCGTCGTCGAGACGGGTGAGGCTGATGCCGTCAAGCGAGGTCTGGAACGCAGTCCGGTAGCGCTCCTCGCTGATGCGCAGGGCCTGCTGCGCCGCGGCCAGCCGCTCCTCGGCCTGCTTGCGGTCGTTGATATCCTGCACCAGCGCCAGGAAGCAGAGCGGCTGCCCCTGCGGGTCGCGCTGGATGGAGATGGTCAGCATGACCCACGTCAGCGAGCCATCCCTGCGCAGATAGCGCTTTTCGAAGCGGATCGTCTGCAGTTCGCCGCTCAGCAGCCTCAGCTGCGCCGAGTTCCCCGCTCCCCGGTCCTCAGGCGGGGTGATGGCCTGAAAGCTGGAACCCACCAGTTCGCCGGGAGTGTAGCCCACGATCCGGGCGAAGCACTGGTTGCACTCGAGAATGCGACCGTCGAGCGAAGTATGCAGGATGCCGACGGCGGCCTGCTCGAACGAAGCCCGATAGAGCGCCTCGCTGGCCAGCAGGGACAGATCCGCTGCCCGGCTCGGGGACGCGTCCGCGGCGGGGAGCGCTTCGCCCGGCCTATCCGGCGCCGGAAGAGCCTCCCGTCCCTCGAATGCCGGGTGCAGAAGGTCTTCCTCTGTGGAGCCCACAGCGGTCTTCTCCATACCGGGCCCTCTTCGGCCCCCATCCCGGCTGCGCAGGCAGAGGCATGCCGAGCTGGGAACCACTGCGGCTCCTCAGCTGGCAGGTTGCCGCACCACCCCAGATTCTTCTATCGGCGGGAAACAGTCAGGCTTTACGGCGGCGCGCAACCGGGCCCCGCAGCAGTCGAGCCCTCAGAGATATCCACCGCTCACCATGCGCGTGCGGCCGCTCGCGCCTACAATGAAGCATCCTCACTCCGGCGCTTCTCCCCGTTGCTGGCGCCGGCCCTCAACACGACAATCCGGCCACGGGCGCCACGTCGTCTGCCGCCCTCACCGCAAGAGAGGAGAATCCGAAATGCCGCTCCCCACAGATGAACGCATCGTTGCACTCGCCAGGGATTTGCTGGAGCAATTCGACCAGCTGTTCGGCATGCATCCTGGTTTTCGCGCAGCCCATGCCAAGGGGCTGATGCTCACCGGGACATTCCGGCCGAATGCCCAGGCACAATCGCTCACCAGGGCTCCTCACGCACAGCGTGCGTCGACTCCGGTGACCGCGCGTTTCTCCAATTCGACCGGGATTCCGCAGATGCCGGACAATGTTCCGGATGCCAATCCACGCGGCCTGGCGATTCGCTTCAACCTTGCGGAACACGTGCACACGGATATCGTGAGCCATTCGACCGATGGGTTCCCCGCGCGCGATGGAGCGGAGTTCCTCGAGTTGCTGCGCGCCGTCGCGGCCAGCGGGCCCGACGTCCCTTCGCCGAAGCCGGTGGAGCGATTCCTCGGCAGCCACCCGGCGGCGCTGGCGTTCGTACAGGCGCCCAAGCCGTTTCCCTCGAGCCTGGCGCGTGAGACTTACTTTGCTGTAACTGCTTTTGCGTTTACGAACGCTGCCGGACAGACGCGGTTTGGGCGGTACCGCATTGTGCCCGAACAGGGCAACGAATTTCTGACCGAGACGCAGGTGAGTGGGCTCTCCCACAACTATCACTATGAGGAGCTTGCCGAGCGGTTGGCGCGAGGCCCGATTCGGTTCCGGGTCATCGTACAGATCGCCGCGCCCGGAGACACCGTGGACAACAGCACGGTGCACTGGCCGGAGGATCGCGAGACAGTGGAGTTCGGGACGATCGAGCTGACCAGCGTGATGCCGGACTCGGCGGCGCAGCAGAAACAGATCATCTTCGACCCGATTCCGCGAGTGGACGGGATCGAAGCTTCGGGCGATCCGCTGCTCGAGCTGCGAGCGGCGATTTATCTGCTGAGCGGGAGGCGGCGGCGCGCCGCACCGGAGACGGCAGAGTCTGCGGCCGCAGCGGAAGAGCTGTCGGCCGCGTCGACTGCATGATGGGGTGAGACGGGGAAGGAAGCGGGAGAGGGGGGCGCGTTCAGCGCAGCGTGCCGCCCCGAAGAGCCGGCATGCATCGAGCAGGTCGCTTGTGGCCCTGGTTGCTACCAGGACGAACAAGCGAGCGCCTGAACGACGGTCGGCACCGGCGCTCCGTCCAACGCGGAAACCTTTTGTGGGACGCAACAAGTTTTGTTCAGGCGGCTGAGGTCCACCCGCATGCCTTTGTCTTCTCTGAGTGCGGCGAGGGTTTCGCGCAGGATTTTGGCAGCGCCAGAGTGGGCGGGTACAACGATTCTGTAATGCACCCACTTCCCTTCGCGCCGCGCGGCAACCACGCCGGCGCGTCTGAGATACGCCAGGTGACGCGAAATTTTCGGCTGGCTTTGGCCGAGAATCTCGACGAAGTAGCAAACGCACACCTCCCTGCCATCCAGCAGGTTCAATAGCCGCAGCCGAGTTCGATCCGAGAGCGCGGCGAACAGGAGCGCCAGATCGTAATTCTTCGCAGAGCGGTTCACGCCTCCAGTATATACGCCTTGACATATATATCCAGCAGATAATACATTCGCTTTAGCGTATGCGAGGAGACGCAATCATGGAATCGAACGTTCAGGAAGAAATCAGGGAAAAGTACGGAAGTGCTGCGCGGGCCGTGGCTGAATCCGGCAGCGTGCAGGCATGCTGCGACCCCGGTCTCCGGTGCTGCGACCCGATCACCACAGGCCACTATCGTGCCGATCAGACGGGGATTATTCCGGAGAAGGCGGTAAGAGCTTCTCTGGGGTGCGGCAATCCGACTGCGCTGATCGATCTGCGGCCAGGAGAGATCGTACTCGACCTGGGCTCCGGTGGCGGCATCGATGTGCTGCTCTCGGCAAAGCGCGTGGGGCCCACCGGCAGAGCCTACGGACTCGATATGACAGATGACATGCTGGCCCTCGCGCGCGAGAACCAGAAGCAGGCGGGCGTCGCCAATGCGGAATTCCTGAGGGGCGAAATCGAGAATATCCCGCTGTCTGAAAACTCGGTCGATGTCATCATCTCCAACTGCGTCATCAACCTCTCCGCCGACAAAGATCGTGTTCTCCGTGAAGCCTTCCGGGTGCTGAAGCCCGGAGGACGGTTTGCGGTTTCCGATGTCGTTGTCCGCGGCAGCGTGCCGGAAGAGGTGCGCAGGAGCATGTTGCTGTGGGTGGGTTGCATCGCCGGCGCCCTCGAAGAGGGTGAGTACATCGAGATGCTGACCGGCGCGGGCTTCGAGCAGGTTACCGTCGAGCCGACACGCGTCTACAACGTCGAAGACGCGCGCCAGTTCCTGACCGAGGCAGGCGTTGATGTCGATGCCCTCGCTCCGCAGGTCAACGAGAAGTTCTTCAGCGCGTTTATCCGCGCGAACAAGCCTCAGGCAGCCCGCCGCGAGCCAGGCGGGTGTGCACCCGCTCTGGCCGGAACAAAGGAATGAGAGATGGCCGATCACTACAACGTTTTGTTCCTCTGCACCGGCAACTCTGCACGCTCGATCATGGCCGAGGCGATCCTGAACCACAAGGGCAAAGGCAGGTTCGCGGCATACAGCGCAGGCAGCCGCCCCACGGGACATCCCCGGCCGGAGGCTCTCCGGCAGATCGAATCGGCGGGACTCTCAACAGTCGGCCTTCGCAGCAAGTCGTGGGACGAGTTCGCAGGACCGGGAGCGGCGAAGCTCGACTTCGTGTTCACGGTATGCGACAACGCCGCGAAGGAGATGTGCCCTTACTGGCCGGGCCAACCGACGACCGCACACTGGGGGGTCGCCGATCCAGCAGCCGTCAGAGGCACTCCGGAAGAGATCGCCCGCGCGTTCCGTGATGCCTTCACCGTACTTGACCGCAGAATCGGACTCTTTCTCTCGCTGCCTCTGGCGACGCTGGAGGCCATGGCGATCAAGCGGGAAATCGACCGGATCGGCCGGTCGTAGGAGGCAACGATGAGAGGTAGTCGATTGTCTTTTCAGGACCGCTCTGTGACGGCACGGATCTTCAGAGCGATGGGGTCCGGCGCCACGCCTGGCTGGCTTTTTCCTGGAGTCGCGCCGTTCATCAAGCGAGTTACGCAGAGAAAGGTTGTCAGGAAGATGGTTCCGGATCCGGGTGGAACAGGAGATGGAAAACACCCTTGATGTCGGGCTTGAGGTGCTGATTGCACCTATATCAAAAGACGGGCGGACCATGACGATAGCCCCAGCCACTTATGCTGCCCGGGAATCCGCAGACCACGGTCCATGGACCCGGCTGTCGACCTTATGGCTCGTACTCTGCATCGGCCCGCTGATCTTTTGCACCGGGTTTCCCGGGCGGGCCTGGCACGACGTGTACGTCCTGGCCAAACAAAATCCGGGAACCGGGACGTGGTGTGGATGATGCGGATGGGCTGCTCCGGTCCCGGTGGACTCCAGCGCGATGGCGGGCAGGAATTCGGAGTGATATTGAAGAGCAAGAAGGTGAAACTGCGCGCCTGCATTCATCCGCGAATCATGGGGGCGCGGAAATCTATCGTGCCTTAGTAGGACCAGTCACCTTCGTGGGGTCCTTCGCAGGCGCCTCAGGGGCAGACTCCTGGACGTTGACAGGTACTTGAGCCGTACTCGAAGTAGTCAGACCAGTGGCGTTGGCACGCACATTCGTTATCCTGAAAGTGCGCGCCGTGAGCGTGGGGCCTGGCTTCCTGGGCGATGTCTTCGATCTGCCGCTGACGCGAGACTTCCTGGTAGTCGCCATCGCGGACCTCCGAGATTTTGATCAGCAATAATACACCGTTGTCATGACTTTGGCTCCCCTGCATGAGGCGGGTATTCCTTTTTGGGGTGCACCTTCCGCATTCTTTCTGACGCCTTCCGCTCCAGATGCGAGACGCGCACCTCGGAAAGGTTCAGCAGCGCGCCAACCTCTTTGCAGGTTCGCTCTACGCCATCATCCAGTCCATAGCGCAACCGCAGAGTTGTGGCCTCTCGCTCGGGCACCCGCGCCGTCTCGCACGATAAGCACGCGGCGACCGGCGTTCACACAACACTGCTTCTCGGAGGAGCTGCCGGAAGTTCTGAACAGGGGATGAACCAGGAATCCCTTATTACCCCTCGGGATGAATCAGGACAACTGTCTATCGCCGCAAACCACTGACTTTTTCTGGTTTATGGCGGGGACGACGGGGCTCGAACCCGCGACCTCTGCCGTGACAGGGCAGCATTCTAACCAACTGAACTACGTCCCCTTGCCTTGGCGGCTTACCTCGCTGAGCCTTGCGCTCGGCGGTTTGAACTGCTCTTCCCTG
>DATJQW010000097.1:0-6824 GCA_035505395.1 Acidobacteriaceae bacterium | reverse complement strand
TGATCGCGGCCGGGTGGGCGGCGACGAGTGCAGCGGCGCAGACGATGAACCTGCAGGAGGTCCTGAAGCAGATGGATGCATCATCGGCGAAGTTTCAGGATGTGAAAGCCGAGATCACGGTGGACAACTACACGGCGGTGGTGCAGGAGACGGAGACGCAGACGGGGATGACGGCGTTCCGGCGCGCGGGCGGGGGCATGGAGATGGTGACGCACCTGAAGACGAGCAGCGGCCAGCCCTATGCGGACCTGCTGTACGCGAACGGCAAGCTGGAGTATTACAGCCCGGCGCAGAAACAAGAGACGATTTTTTCGGCAGGCGCGAACTCGGGCGAGGCCAACAGCCTGCTGGCGACAGGGTTCGGAGCGACGGGAGAGCAGCTGGAGGCGGGGTGGACAGTGACGTTCGACGGGATGGACAAGAGCGTGGCGACGGCGAGCGGGACGCCGACGGCAAAGCTGGAGCTGGTGTCGAAGAATGCCAATATCCGGAACAACTACTTCAGCAAAGTGACGATCTGGGTGGATCTGAGCCGGGATGTCACATTGAAACAGGTGAGCGAGCAGCCGGACGGGGACAAGCGGACGGTAACCTACAGCGACGTTCGAACCAACAGCCGCCTGCCGGGCAGCTTGTTCTCGCTGAAAATTCCGAGCGGGACGCAGGTGACGAGAAAGTAGTCCGGGAAGTAGTCCGGCGTCAGTCGCCGTCGCGCATTTTTTCTTTCACAGTCTTGGCGAGCTTTTCGATCTCGTTGGCGGTATCGACCACGGAGAGCGAGAGCTGATCCTTATTGCTCTTGTCGACGGCGGTCTTGAGCTGCCGGGCGAGCTCGAGGAGGCGGTTGGTGTCGTCGATGATCTCTTTCTGGCGCATCATGTTGCGCTCTTTGGCCATGTCGCGCATCACGTGCGCGTCGCCGGTGTCGGTGGGCGGCGTGTTGGGGATGCCGGGAAACTGATTGCGAGGCGATGGCGGCGTATCGGCTTGCTGAGCCCGGACGGGAAGCGGGGCGCAGGCGAGGGCGAGAAGGAGAATCCAGCAGGGGCGAGTGCGACGGATGAAAGGGGTCATGGCGAAGAACCTCCTCCGCACGTTTTTTTACGCTGGCCGCATTATAGAACCGCGCAGAGCGGCGGAAAATGAAGGAATGGTTGCGGGTATGCTGGAGGGGTTGCGGCCGGAAAGAGCCTGGGACCCCGGCGGAGCGTGACGATCGAGATGGAACCGGTTTCAGCCATGTGGAACGAGCTGATGTTGGTGTCGATGCACGGGTTTTTCGCGGAACTGGGGCAGAAGTACCTGGTGGATCTGCAGGATTTTCTGCACGAGAAGCTGCCCCGGCTGATCGGCGTGGCCATCATCGCGTGGGTGCTGATGCGCCTGCTGAAGCTGGTGACGAACAACGTGGTGCGGATCGCGGAGCGGCAGTCGAGGGCTCCGGCGCATCTGGCGCAGATGCGGACGCTGACGTCGGTGGTGCGGGCGACGGGAATCGGCGTAATTGCGGTGCTGGCGAGCCTGCAGATCCTGACGGTGCTGGACTTCAGCCTGGGACCGCTGCTGACCAGCGCCGGCGTGGCCGGAGTGGCGATTGGGCTGGCGGCGCAGAACATCGTGAAGGACTGCTTCAACGGGTTCCTGATTCTGATCGAAGACCAGTACAACGTAGGCGACGTGGTGACGATCGCAGGGCTGAGCGGCACGGTGGAAGCGATGACGCTGCGGCGAACGGTGGTGCGCGGGGGAGACGGGACGCAGTACATCGTGCCGAACTCGCAGATCACGACGGTGGCGAACGTGACGCGCGACTTCTCGCTGGCGACGATCAACGTGTCGGTGGACTTTTCGGCGAATCCGGATGAGGTGATGGCGCTGCTGAAGGACGTGGCGATGAGCGTGCGCAACGATCCGAAGTACAGCGGCGTATATCTGGCCGATCCCACGCTGCTGGGGGTGGATTCGATCAAGGGATCGCAGGTGATCTATCCAGTGCAGCTGAAGACGAGGGCGAATCAGCAGTGGGCGCCGATGCGGGAGACGCAGCGGCGGATCCGGCTGGCGCTGGAGGAGCACGGGATGCTGCCGGGCGATCCGTTGCGGGTGTTCGCCAGAGGGCAGGGCACAGGGAGCAGAGCGCAACTGGGCAGCGGCGGGGCGAGCGCGGCAGCGGAGGAGGCAGAAGCTGCGGAGGCGGCGAAGCCGGATCCGACGGCGGCGAAGCCGAACGAGGTGAATCCATTCACCGGAGAAGGAATGTAGGCGCAGGACTCGGGACGCAGAGTAAGACGCAGATCAGTCGCCTGGGGTGGGGGCGGGTTGCGCGAGGGCAGGGGCTGGAGCCGCCGGACCGGGTTGCGGATGAGGGCTTCGGTCAATGTGGAAGGGGCGCATCATCTGCGACAAGCGGTCGGCGTCAGCCTGGATGGAGGCGACGCAGCCTTTGGTGACGGGCGTAACGGCAGCGTACTCTTCGCCGAGGCGATTGATGACCTCGAGATTTTTGCTGAATTCGCGAGCGGCGATGGACTGCTGGGTGGAGGCGGTGGCGATCTGGGCGATCATGGCCTCGACCTGCTCGGCGGCGGCGATGATACGCCGGAGCGATTCGCCGGCATGGGTGGTGATTTCCATGCCGTGGCTGACGCGCTCGGTGCCGCAGCCCATGGCCTGGACTGCTTCCTGGGTGTGATGGGTGATGCTCTCGACCATCTGAGCGATTTCGCTGGTGGCATTGCGGGTGGATTCGGCGAGGCGGCGGACTTCGCCGGCGACGACGGCAAAACCGCGGCCCTGTTCGCCGGCGCGGGCGGCTTCAATGGCGGCGTTGAGGGCGAGCAGGTTGGTCTTCTGGGCGATTTCCTCGATGACGTTGACGATGTGGATGATCTGCTGGGATTCCTTGCCGAGGCGCTCGATGGTGGAGGCGGTCTGGGTGACGGAGGCCGCGATGGTGTTCATCCCGGAGAGGACTTCCTCGACGATGGCGCCGCCTTCGCGGGCAATGGAGGCGGCCTGGCGGGCAGACTCGGCGGCACCGTGGGCGTGACTGGAGACTTCGGTGATGGAGATAGACATTTCCTGCATGGCGCTGGCGGCCTGATGGGTTTGCTGGCCCTGGCGGGAGGTACGGTCCCAGGCCTGGGCGCCCGCTTCTGAGAGCTTCCGGGCATCGTTGCTGAGATCGAGCGAGGCGTCGCGAATGCCGGCGACGGTGCCGTGGAGGGTCTGCTGAAGGGAAGCGAGGGCGGCGGCGAGTTCGCCGATCTCGTTGTGTGCGTCCAGCGAGAGCGGGGTGCCGGTGAGGTCGCCGTGGGCAAGATCGCGAGCGCGGGCGGCGAGCCGGGCGAGGGACCGCGCGATCGAGCGGGCGGCAAGCTCGAGGAGAACGAGAGCGGATGCGCCACCGAGCAGAGCGACGGCCCACAGCGCAAGGGTTTCGCTTTTGTCGAGGTGCAGCAGCTGGGTGAGGGCGGCGAGAGCCGTGGAGGCGAGCAGCAGCGCGGAGACGAGACGCAGTTTGGCGCCACAGGAGAGGCGATCGGAGATGTTCATTCGCTTCTCCGGAAGAGCCGGCGGCGGATTGATCCAGAAAGCGAGCCAGCGGTTCCGACCGGGCGGGGACCGGCGGGATGCCGTTGGGCGGCGACGGCCTCAAGGGCTTCAGAGCCGAGGAAAGGCTGCTGTGCGGCCCGCAGGAGCGCGGTCAGGCGCCGGCGGCTGGGCGAATACAGCGAAGAAAGCATGGCGACCCCGGGGCGCCGCAGACGGCGGCCTCCGCACAGATGCGGAAGCGCTCTGCAGGCACCTCTCGAGGTATGTATCGGACAGGAACGCGCGCTTATTTAGTGTCCGGGCGGGGGAATCTCGTCGAAGGTGAGGTTCTGGGCGGAGCTGCCGGTTTGCTGGCGCCATTGGTCGAAGAGGCGTCCGTAGCTGAGGGTGAGGAAGGCGCTGTGTTCGACGCCGAGCTTGCGGCCGGCCGCGTCGATCCATTCGGGCGGGCCTTCGAGCTCCGCGTAGAAGCCGATGGGGGTTTCGTCGAGGACGCAGTGGCCGGTGGAATCAGCGAATTCAGTGCGCCACTTTTCGTAGACGAAGGCGGGCTGGTAGCCAAGCTGGGCGAAGATGTGGCCGATGGCCTCGCCGTCGGTGACATCGGACTCGGTTTCTTCGCGATGCTTATGGCGAGCGGAGGGATCGTTGTTCTGCGGAAGGCATTTGTAGGTGACCACCCAGCGGTCGCCGTATTTGCGGACGCGGAGGATGGACTGCTGGGAGCGGAGACGGCGGTCGGGGGTGTCGTAGAGGAGATTGCGCTCGAAGGTGCGGGGGGTTTCCTCGTGGAAGCCTGCGGAGTGGAGCTGGCGGATCAGCTCGGCGGGATCGGCGACGGGAAACTTGACCTCGATTTCGATCATGAGAACAGGGTATAGCGGCTAGGGTGCAGGGTGCAGGGTGCAGGGTGCAGGTTACGGGTTACAGGTTACAGGGCAGAGATCAGAGAGCAGAGAGCAGGGGCAGTACGATGAGTGGAGAATGAAGACGCTGAGGTTGAGAGTGGACGCTGCCGGTATGGAGAGCGAGGCGTCGCGCGCGGCGATTGCGCAGGCGGCGGAGATTCTGCGCGGGGGTGGGACGGTGGCGTTTCCGACCGAGACGGTCTACGGCCTGGGTGCGAACGCGTTGGATGGGGCGGCCGTCGAGAAGATATTTGCGGCGAAGGAGCGGCCGAGCTGGGATCCGGTGATCGTGCACATCGGCGAAGGGGAGTTGCTGGAGCGCGTGGCGGCGGAGATCGCTGAGAATGCGCGGAGGCTGATGGACTCGTTCTGGCCGGGGCCGCTGACGCTGCTTCTGCCGAAGCATGCGGCGGTTCCGGAGCGGGTGACGGCGGGGCGCGAGCGGGTGGGAGTGCGAATGCCGGCGCATCCGGTGGCGCATGCCCTGCTGCGGGCGGCGGGAGTTCCGGTGGCGGCGCCGAGCGCGAACCGATTTGGGCGGACGAGCGCGACGACGGCGGAGCATGTGGCGGAGGATCTGGAAGGGCGGATCGATGCGATTCTGGATGGCGGCGAGACGACGCACGGCGTGGAGTCAACGGTGGTGGATGTGCGCGAGGAGGGTTGCAGGATCCTTCGGCCGGGGGTGGTGACGTTGGAACAGATTCGCGCGGTGGCCGGCGGGACGGTGTCGATGGTTGGCGATGCGAGCGAAGATGTGTCGGCATCGCCGGGGATGGGGCTGCGGCACTACGCGCCGCGGGCGCGGCTGGCGCTGGTGGATGGCGAAGGCGTGGCGCTGCAGGCGGCGTTTGCGGGGGTGGCTCGCGGCCTCGAAGAAGCAGGCGACGTGGTGGGGCTGATGCTGCCGGATGGATTTCCGCAGGGAGCGCGGGTCGCGAAGGTATTTGCGTGGGGGACGTGGGATGATGCAGAGGAGCTGGCGCAGCGGCTGTTTGCGGGGTTGCGCTGGCTGGATGCGGAGGGGGCGACGGCGATTGTGTGTCCGATGCCGGCGGCGGAGGGGATCGGACTGGCGATCCGGGACCGGCTGCTGAAGGCGTCGCGACGGTAGAGTGCGAAGGAACGGGGTGCGGCGATGACGGATGCTTTGGACAACGTGGCGGCATGCTGGCCGGCGCTGCCGTACGAGGAGTGGAAGGACACCTGCGCGACGCTTCACATGTGGACGCAGATGGTGGGGAAGGTAAGGCTGGCGCTGACTCCGCTGGTGAATCACTGGTGGAATGTGCCGCTGTACGTGACGCCGACGGGGCTGACGACGTCGCGGATTCCATATGGAGAAGGCGCGCTGGAGCTGCGATTCGACTTCATGAAGCACGAGCTGGTGCTCGAGACGAGCGACGGCGGGCTGAGAACGATGGCGCTGGCGCCGAAGACGGTGGCCGAGTTCTATGGCGAGTTCATGAACCTGCTGCGCAGACAGGGGATCGAGGTGAAGATCTGGCGGATGCCGGTAGAGGTGCCGAATCCAATCGCGTTCGACGAGGACACGGTTCATGCTGCGTACCAGCCGGAGGCCGTGGAGCGGTTCCACACAATTTTGCTGACGGTAAATGCGGTGCTGGAGCGTTTTCGCGCGAGGTATGTGGGGAAGTGCAGCCCGGTGCATTTTTTCTGGGGGAGTTTCGATCTGGCGGTGACGCGGTTCAGCGGACGAAAAGCTCCGGAGCGGGCGGGCGCTGACCCGGTGACGCGCGAGGCGTATTCGCACGAGGTGAGCAGCGTGGGATTTTGGCCGGGGAGCGGGAATTTTCCGGAGGCGGCATTCTATTCGTACACTGCTCCGCAGCCGGCGGGGTTTCGCGAAGCGCGCGTGGGGCCGGAGGGAGCGCGATACGACGAGGGTCTGGGCGAGTTTGTGGTGAGTTACGAGGATGTGCGCAGGAGCGCATCGCCGACGGCGGCGCTGCTGGAGTTCTGCCAGAGCACCTATGAGGCAGGCGCGAATGCGGCGGGGTGGGATCGCACGGCTTTGGAGCGGAACTGAACTCCCTTGTGGCGAATCAGAGAATCAGGAGAGGAGAAACTATGGCGAGACAGTGCCAGCATTTGAAGTCGGTTCAGGTGACCGAGACGAAGACCCATGTGTGCGAGGAGTGCGTGCAGAAGGGCGACCGCTGGGTGCATTTGCGGATGTGCCTGGAGTGCGGGAACGTTGGCTGCTGCGACTCGTCGAAGAACAAGCACGCGACGAAGCACTACAAGGGGACGCATCATCCGGTGATGCGGTCGATTGAGCCGGGCGAGAGCTGGGTGTGGTGCTACGTGGATGAGGCGATGGTGGGCGAGGTGATGGCG
>DATJQW010000096.1:0-35993 GCA_035505395.1 Acidobacteriaceae bacterium | reverse complement strand
TACGGTTACTTAAGCGAGCACCACAGCTTCGGCGAGACCGAAGAACAGGCCGGCGAGTACGCGGAAGAGCTGGCCGCGGAGATGCTGGCGACCACGCTGGACGTGGATTTCGATCCGGACAAGAGCTGGGACGAGAAGAAGGAGATTTACCGGATTTCGAACAAGATCGTGCGCACGGCGAACGTGACGCAGTCGGCGATCGGCGACAAGAACAGCCGCTGGACGACGACCATTGCGGCAGCGATTCTGATCTTCGAGTAAATTCACGACGCAACGGGCAGGGCGTGGGCCATCCGGCCTGCGCCTTTTGCTTCTTTCCCTGAACAGGTAACAGAAGAAGATACGAATATGGGAACTGAGACTACATTTCGCGTGGGTCTGGTGCAGATGAGCTGCGGGCCGGATCCGGACGCCAATCTGGATACGGCGGCGGAGCGGGTGCGGGAAGCGGCGCGGCAGGGCGCGCAGGTGGTCTGCCTGCCGGAGCTGTTCCGCGCGCAGTATTTTTGCCAGCGCGAAGACATTGCTCTGTTCGATCTGGCGGAGCCGATTCCGGGACCGAGCACGGAGCGGCTGGGCGCGGTGGCGCGCGAGGAGAAGGTGGTGGTGGTCGCGTCGCTGTTCGAGCGGCGGGCGGCGGGGCTGTATCACAACACCGCCGCGGTGATCGAGAAGGATGGCCGGGTGGCCGGGCTGTACCGGAAGATGCACATCCCCGACGATCCGCTCTATTACGAGAAGTTTTATTTCACGCCGGGCGATCTGGGATTCCGCACCTTCGACACCTCGGCGGGAAAGATCGGCACGCTGGTGTGCTGGGATCAGTGGTATCCGGAGGGGGCGAGGATCACGGCGCTGAAGGGGGCAAATGTGCTGTTTTATCCCACCGCCATCGGGTGGCATCCGCACGAGAAGGAGGAGTTCGGGGTGGCGCAGTACGAGGCGTGGCAGACGATCCAGCGGGCGCACGCGATTGCCAACGGTGTGTTTGTGGCGGCGGTGAACCGGGTGGGCGTGGAGCATGGCGATGTGCGCGGGAAGCGCGTGGAGGGTCCGGGCCTGGAGTTCTGGGGCGGGTCGTTCCTTGCCGATCCGTTCGGTCGGGTGATTGCGAAGGCGGCGCATGACCGCGAGGAGATTCTGATCGGCGAGATCGATCTGTGCCTGCTCGAAGACACGCGGCGGAACTGGCCATTTCTGCGCGACCGGCGCATTGACGCGTACGCGCCGATCGTCAGCCGGTTTCTCGATGGAGAGAGCGAATGACCCGGTGGCCGAAGGAAACGCCACAGCTGGAAGGACTGCCCCGGGATCTTGGATTTCGCATGCCGGCGGAGTGGGAGCCGCATCGCGCGACGTGGATCGCGTGGCCGCACAACCTGCGCGACTGGCCGGGCAAGCTGTTGCCCATCCCCTGGGTATATGCCGAGATCGTGCGGCATCTGAGCCGCGCCGAAGACGTTCACATTCTGGTGAACAACGCCGCCCTGGAGCGGCGTGCGACGGGCGTGCTGCGCCGCGCGGGAGCCAATCTGTCGCGCGTGAAGTTTCATCAGTGGAAGACGGACCGGGTGTGGACGCGCGACTCGGGGCCCATTTTCGTCAAGCGCGACCGGCTGGGCTCGCAGGCGGAGAGGCTTGCGATTACGAACTGGAAGTTCAACGCCTGGGCGAAATATCCGGACTGGCGCCACGACGATCAGATTCCCGCGCGGGTTGCGGATTCGCTGCATCTGCCACAGTGCACGCCGACGATTGCGACGCCCAACGGGCCGCATCGCGTGGTGCTGGAGGGCGGATCGATCGACGTGAACGGCCAGGGAACCCTGATTACAACCGAGGAATGCCTGCTGAGCGAGGTGCAGCGGCGCAATCCCGGCGTGTCGCGCCAGCAGCTGGAGAAGGTTCTGCGCGATTACCTGGGGATCGAGCAGGTGATCTGGCTGAATCGCGGCATCGTGGGCGACGACACGCACGGTCACGTGGACGACATCGCGCGCTTTGTGGGGCCGAATACGATCGTGGCGGCGGTAGAGCCGAACCGGAGAGATGAGAATCATCTGCCGCTCGAGGAAAACCTGGACCGGCTGAAATCGGCGCGCAATCTGCAGGGCCGGCCGTTCAGGGTAATCGAGCTGCCGATGCCGGAGCCGGTGATTTTCGACCGGCAGCGGCTGCCGGCGAGTTACGCTAATTTCTACATTGCCAACGGCCGCGTTCTCGTGCCAACCTTAAATCACTCCGTCGATCGCAAGGCGCTTAACATCCTCGCCGACGCGTTTCCCTCGCGCGAAGTGGTGGGCATTTACTGCGGAGACCTGATCTGGGGGCTGGGCGCCGTGCACTGTATGACGCAGCAGCAACCAGAGGCTGCAACGGAGTCCTGATGTCGAACAATCTGGAATGGCTGGAAGACTGGTATCAGCGCCAGTGCGACGGCGACTGGGAGCACAACGAAGGGATTCGGCTGGAAAGCCTGCGGCGGCCGGGATGGCGGCTGACGATCAGCCTGGAAGGAACGTCGGCGCAGAACACCGCCCCGAACCGAATGAACTTCGACTCCAGCGGTGGCGAATGGATCGACTGCACGCTGGATGGGGGACGGTTTGAAGGCGCGGGCGATCCGCGGAGGCTGGAGCAAATTATCGGAGTCTTCCGCAAGTGGGTGGAAGACGCGCAGGCGCAGTCGTAGGCCCCGGTCAGCTCCCTGAAGGATCGTCGCTGCCTGCCGGACGGGGTCGAAGTGAGAGCCGTTGAAACGCAAGCCGTGAAACCCGGTTTTGCGCGGGACAGCGAAATGGGAGCAGACGATATTCTCATGAGCGCGGCGCTGGCCGAAGCGCGGGCCGCGGCGGCTGCGGGCGAAGTGCCGATCGGGGCGATCGCCGCAAAGGATGGGAAAGTGATCGCTCGCGGGCAGAATCGGGTGCTGCGCGACTGCGATCCCACGGCGCATGCCGAGATTATTGCGCTGCGCGCGGCGGCGCAGGTGATCGGCAATTATCGCCTGATGGAGTGCGAGCTTTTCGTGACACTCGAACCCTGCGCCATGTGCGCCGGTGCGATGATTCACGCCCGTCTGGGGCGACTGGTGTACGCGGCGGCGGACCCGAAGGCTGGCGCGGCCGGATCGGTGCTCGACGTGCTGAATCATCCGCGGCTGAATCATCGGATGGCGATGACCGAGGGCGTCCTCGCTGATGAGTGTGGCGAATTGCTGCGCGGGTTCTTCCGGGAGCGGCGGTAAAGGGTTCGGCGCTCGGGAGCGGGTCGCTCATTGCGTTCCCGTAGACTGAAGCCAGAGATGGCTCCCTCAATCAGATTGATCGCTGTAGATATCGACGGCACGCTGTTGCCGTCGGCGGGGACGGCCGTGAGCGCGCGAAACTGCCGCGCCCTGCGCGATGCGGAAGCTGCAGGGATGGAACTGGTGATCGCGACGGGACGGCGGCAGGCGTACGGCGCGCCGCTGATTCAGCCGGTGGGGCTGAAGCCGGAGACGGTGTTGATTACCTCGAACGGAACGGTAACGCGTACGCTGGCCGGCGAGGCGATCGACCGGTTCTTTCTGCCGGTGGAGACGGCGCGGGAGCTGTGTCCGGCGCTGCGGCCGTTTGGGACGACAGTCTTCACGTTCGATCGCAAGAGCCACGGGGAACTGGTGCTGGAGTCGCTGGAGAATCTGCGCGGGCGGATCGCGGTGTGGGTAGAGGCGAATCGCGCGGCGATCCTGGAAGTGCGTCCGCTGGAGCGGGCGTTCGACGATGGGGAAGCGCCGGTGCAGGGAATGGTCTGCGGCGGAGTGGAGGAGATGCGCCGCGCCGAAGACTGGCTGGCAGGGAGCGCCTTTGTGGGCCAGGTGGAAGTGCATCGCACCGAATATCCGACGCGTGACCTGACGATCCTGGACATTTTGCCCCCGGGTTGCTCGAAGGGTGCGGCGTTGCGGCGGCTGGCCGAGCGGCGGGGCGTTGAGCGCGAGGAGATTCTAGCCATCGGGGACAACTGGAACGATCTGGAAATGCTGGAATTTGCAGGGAATCGGGCGGTAATGGCCAACGGCGCACCGGATTTGATGACCCTGGCGCGGGAGCGCGGATGGACGATCGCGGCGGGAAACGACGAGGACGGCGTGGCGCAGATTGTGGAGAGCGTTTTGGCCGGAAGCCGCGTCTCAAGATGGTAGAGTAGATGGGAATGCCGCGCCCTTTACGCATTTTATGGACCGCAGGGCTGCTGCTGGCGTGCATGGCCGGGGCTGCGCATGCAGCGCAGCGCGTGACCCTGACCAATGGCTTCGACCTGATCTGCGATCATTGGGCGGACGAGGGCGGGATGGTGCGGCTATACCTCGACGCAGCGGGCCGGAATTATATGGACGTGGACGCCACGGCGATTGCGTCGGTACAGCAGGTGACGCTTCCTGCGCCACCCGCACAAAAGCCTGGCAACGAAACCTCGCCTGCGCAGCAGAGGGAGAGGCTGACGGATGCGGATCTGCATCCCATGCTGGCCAGCGCAGGGGCTACATTCGATATCGACACCGATCTGCTGGCGAGTGTGATCCGCGAAGAGAGCGATGGGCACTCGCGGGCGGTGAGCCGCGCCGGAGCGCAGGGGCTGATGCAGCTGATGCCGTCGACGGCGTCGCAGATGGGCGTGGCGAACAGCTTTGCGCCGGGCGAGAACATTGCCGGCGGAACCGCCTATCTGAACGAGCTGCTTCTGAAGTATCACGACAACCTGCCGCTGGCGCTGGCCGCGTACAACGCCGGACCGGCGGCGGTGGACCGCTGGCACGGGATCCCGCCTTACCCGGAGACACGGGCCTATGTGGCGCGGGTGATCCACGAATACAATCGGCGCTATGAGCTGCGCCGTCGCCAGGAACTTCGTTCCGCAGGCGAGTTGACGGCCCTGGCGCAGCAGCCGGCGCGCTGATCGATGCTGGCTGATCCCTTCCGATGGAGTCTCGCTTGAACAAGCGCAGGAACTGGATTCTGTGGGTGGCAGTGCTGGGAGTGCTGGCTGCCCTGGTCTGGTTCGGGCGCCATCGTATTCATTTCAACTGGGCGGTTTTTGTCGAGCAGCTGCGGCTGGCGAACTGGTGGCGCTTTGCCATCGGGATAGCGCTGATCTGGCTCGGCTACGGGCTGCGAGCTGCACGGTGGGCGCTTTTCATGAAGCCGACGAAGCGGGTGCGGCCGTTCACGGTATTGGGCAGCCAGGTGATCGGGTTTACCGGAGTAGCGCTGTTCGGGCGGCTCGCCGACCTGGTGCGCCCTTATCTGGTAGCGCGGCGCACACTCACCCCGCTGGCCTCGCAGGTGGGCGTGTACACCATCGAACGGATGTTCGATATGGGTTCGGTGGCGCTGATTTTTTCGACGGTGCTGCTGGCGGGACCCGGACGGCACAATTTGCCGCGGCCTGATCTGATCCACCATGCCGCGCTGGCGAGCCTGGCGTTTACGGCGGTGGTGGCGCTGTTTGCAGGTCTGGCGCGCATGGCCGGGCGGACGGTGGCCGGGGTGGTGCAGCGGTTGCTGGGTTTAGTTTCGCCCCGGCTGGGCGAGGCGGCGGCAGAGAAGATCCTGGCCTTCCGCGATGGGCTGAATGCCATCGCCTCGGCCGGCGACTTTTTGGTGGCGGTTACGCTCTCGCTGATCATGTGGGCAATGATTGCGGGGGCGTATCTGGAAACCACCCGCGCCTTTACCGCCTCGCCGGAGCTGGCAGGAATGACTCTGACCCGCTGCATGCTGCTGATGGCCGCCAGCATGGCAAGCTCGCTTTTTCAGCTGCCGGTGCTGGGGTGGTTCACCCAGATTGCGCTGACGGCCGCAACCATGCAGGCACTGTTCCACGCGGCGCCGGAGCCCGCGCTGGCCTGCGGTGCGATGCTGCTGATCGTGACCTTCATGAGCGTGATACCGATCGGTCTGGTTTGGGCGCGTTTCGAGCACATTTCGCTCAAGAGGATTGCCAAGGAGAGCGAGCACGCAGGTGAGGAACTGGCGCACCATGTGGCGCCGTCAGGGCAGCCGGCGGAACTGAGTTAGACGTCAGAGGGTACGGCGAACGGCACGCCGCACCGAGTCCGTGGCGATGCCGTAAACCGCATGCGTGACCCACTCGCTGATGCGTTCCTGCGTCGGCTGCTGTCTGGGGGGCGCGGTCAGGCCCAGCCGGGGAAGCAGGGACTCGTGGGTGATGCGGTTGAGGGTGATGCCGAAGGCCGCGCCGCGCCACGCGCCCAGCGAAGGCTCGTACTCCACCAGGGCGCCATAGACCGCGCCGGCGAGCGCGCCGAAGACGAAGTGGATGGTCTGCATGGTCAGGTCGCGCTCGCGATCGTCGAGACTGCGCTGGGTGACCTGCTCGGCGAGCACCACGGGCGGGGGTGTCTGGCCCTCGGTGCGAGGCGGGAAGACGTATTCAGCGAGCATCTTGGCGGCGGCGCCGGCGAGGCCGCCGGCAAAGCCCGCCAGCATGCCCCTGGTCAAAGAGGGTGAAGGTCTGGTCGTGCCCATGGTTCGATAGGATGCGTTCGCAACCACGATAGACCTGTTCGGGCGACCTTACAAATGAAGCTTTTGCGGGAATCGCGCTGCTAGAATCGAAGCATACCGATGAAATGTCCCTACTGCGGTTTCGCCCAGGACCGCGTCATCGACTCGCGAGAGAGCAGAGAAGCCGATTCCATCCGCCGCCGCCGGGAGTGCGAGCGCTGCAACCGGCGATTTACCACCTACGAGCGGATCGACGAGATTCCGTACATGGTGGTGAAGAAGGACGGGCGCCGCGAGAAATTCGAGCGGCAGAAGGTGCTGAGCGGCTTGCTGCACGCCTGCGAGAAGCGGCCGATTTCCGCCGCGAAGATGGAGCAGCTGGTCGACGAGACGGAGACGTTCGTGACCGAATCGAGCGAGCGGGAACGGACCACGACCGAGATCGGCGAGCTCATCATGGAGCGGCTGAAGGCGCTGGATACGGTGGCGTACATCCGGTTTGCCAGCGTTTACCGCGACTTTAAGGACGTGCGCGAATTCAAAGAGGAGCTGGAGCAGTTGCTCACCCAGAACTCCGGCAAGCAAGCCAAAAAAACCAGGGCCTGATGCGCCGCAATCGAGGCGCGCAGGCCATCCCCCGGATCAGGAAAAGGAGAGATTTTGCCGCCAACACACACCATCACGCTCATTCCCGGCGATGGAATCGGGCCGGAAGTGACGGACGCCGTCGTGCGCATCCTGGAAGCGACCGGCGTGAAGTTCAACTGGGAGCGATTTGCCGCGGGCGCAGGAGCTTTTGAGAAACACAAAGAATATATTCCGAAAGAGCTGTACCACTCCATCGAGCGGAACCGCGTTGCCCTGAAGGGCCCGGTGACCACGCCGGTGGGCGGGGGATTCGCCTCGATCAACGTAACGCTGCGCAAGAAGTTCGAACTCTACGCGAACTTCCGGCCGATTAAGAATCTGCCCGGGCTGGAAACGCGGTATCCGGATGTGGACCTGATCATCATCCGCGAGAATACCGAGGGGCTGTACGTCGGCCTGGAGCACGAGGTGGTTCCGGGCGTGATTGAGTCGCTCAAAGTAATGACGGAGAAGGGCTGCACGCGGATTGCGAAGTTCGCTTTCGCCTACGCGCAGCAGCACGGGCGGAAGAAGATCCACGCGATTCACAAAGCCAACATCATGAAGATGTCCGACGGACTGTTTCTGCGCTGCGCGCGCGACGTCGCGAAGAAGTATCCGGAGATCACGTACGCGGAACACATCATCGACAACACCTGCATGCAGCTGGTGATGAATCCCTACCAGTACGACACGCTGGTGATGGAGAATCTCTACGGCGACATTGTCAGCGATCTGTGTGCGGCATTTGTCGGGGGGCTGGGGCTGGTTCCCGGCGCGAACCTCGGAGACGAGGCGGCGATTTTCGAAGCGGTGCACGGATCGGCGCCGGACATTGCCGGGAAGGACCTTGCCAATCCGACGGCTCTGCTGCAGTCGTCGATTCTGATGCTGCGCCACATCGGCGAGGGTGCGGCGGCTGACCGGGTGCAAACGGCGATGGAGAAGACCTACGCCGCCAGGAAGACGCTGACGCGCGATGTGGGCGGCACGGCGGGGACGAGCGCCTTTGCCGACGCGGTGATTCAGGCTCTCGAAGAGAAGGCATAGCGCAGGCGATCCGGTTTTCGGCCAGCGTTGATAAAGCGGAGGAGGATGCGAAGATGAGGATCGAAAAGGCGGCGGCGGTCGTGGTTCTGTGCGGACTGGCGGCGGTGGCGGGATGTAAGAAGCAGGCTGCGCCGGCGCCACAGCCGAGCTATACCAGCATCGACTGGAGCACCGCAGGAACGATCGAGGGCACCGTCCACTACGCCGGAACGCCGCCGAAGCGGATCCAGATCGATATGTCGCAGGACCCGGCGTGCAACTTTGGGCCGCCGAATACCACCGAAGGCTACGTGGTGAATCAGGGCGGCCTGGCCAACGTTTTTGTGTACGTGAAGGACGGGCTGGGCAACAAGGTCTACGCGGCGCCGACGGAGCCCGTCACCGTGGATCAGAAGGGATGCCGCTACGATCCGCATGTGGTGGGGGTGATGGTGGACCAGCCGGTAAAGTTCATCAACAGCGATCCCACAGCACACAACATCGACATCACGCCGACGGTGGCCGGAAACCAGGCGATGGATCTGTCGCAGGCTCCGGGAAGTCCGCCGAATCAGACAGTCTTTGCCAAACCGGAGCTGATGATCCCGGTGCGCTGCGCGATGCACCCGTGGATGCAGGCCTTCATCAATGTGGCGGCCAGTCCGTTCTTCGCGGTATCGGATGCAACGGGACACTTCGCCATCAAAGGGCTGCCGCCGGGCACGTACACGGTGGTGGCCGACCAGGAGAATCTGGGACAGCAGACGGCGACGGTGACGGTGAATGCGAAGCAGACAGCCGTACAGGACTTCACATTCAAGGGAACCACGCCGCAGTAAAGGCAGCAAAAGTGCAGGCAGCGCACAAAGAGCATTTACACTAAGCACACAATCACCGGACGGGCCGGCGTGCGGAGAGGCGCAGCCCGCGGTGCACCCTCGCAAAGGCCAGGAACATGCGGCAGAAGATTGGCATTCTGGGCGCGACCGGGATGGTCGGCCAGCGTTTCATTCAGATCCTTGAGAGGCATCCCTGGTTTGAAGTGGCATGGCTCGCGGCGAGCGACCGCTCCAGCGGCAAACCGTATGGCGAAGCGGTGCGCTGGAAGCTGGACACGCCGCTGCCCGAGCGGATCGCCGCGATGCCGGTGTCGCCGGCAACGCCGGAGGGCGCGCCGAAGGTGATCTTCGCTGCGCTGGACGCGGACATCGCGCGTGAGATGGAGCCGCAGTTTGCCGCCGCCGGGTGCGCAGTGATCTCGAATTCAAGCGCATTCCGGATGCAGGAGGATGTGCCGCTGGTGATTCCGGAGGTGAATCCCGAACATCTGGCGCTGGTCGAGAACCAGAGATGGCGCAAAGAGTCCGGCGGCTACATCGTGACCAATCCCAACTGTTCGGCGATCGGGCTGGTGCTGGCGCTGAAGCCGATTGCAGACCGCTTCGGGATCGAGGCGATCTTTGTCAGCACCATGCAGGCTGTGAGCGGGGCTGGGTATCCGGGCGTGGCGTCGCTGGATATTCTGGGCAACGTCGTTCCCTTCATCAAAAACGAAGAAGAGAAGATGCAGGAAGAGACGCTGAAGCTGCTGGGACGACTCACGGGGAATCGCGTGCAGCCGCTGGGCGCGAAGATGAGCGCGCACTGCAATCGGGTTGCGGTGGAAGATGGGCACACGGAGAGTGTCAGCATCAAACTGGGACGCAGGGCGACGCGCGAAGAGATGATTGCGGCGTGGGCGGAGTTTGCGCCGCTTAAGGGCCGCGAGCTGCCGACGGCGCCTGCCCAGCCGGTGGAATTTCTGGCCGCTGAAGATCGGCCGCAGCCTCGGCTGGATCGCATGCGCGGGGCAGGGATGGCGGCGAGCGTGGGCCGGCTGCGGCCGTGCGGACTGCTGGACTGGAAATTCACAGTGCTGTCGCACAACACCATTCGCGGGGCGGCAGGCGCGGCGCTGCTGAACGCCGAGCTGCTGGTTTCCCTGGGCAAGCTCGATCCGGCGGCCGTGCCAGCATGAACCGGCTCGTGGTGATGAAATTCGGCGGGACGTCGGTCGAGGATGCGGCGGCGATCCGGCGCACCGCGCAGATCGTGGCGAGGCGCGTGGCCAAAGGGCTGCAGCCGGTGGTGGTGGTAAGCGCCATGGCGAAGGTCACCGACCTGCTGATCTCGGCGGCCAATACGGCGGCGCGCGGCGATCGTGCCAGCGCGCTGGCCATCACGGAGCGGCTGCGCATCCGGCACAAGGACACGGCGACGGCGCTGGCCGACGGCTGCAACGTGACAGAGCCGGATCCGGCTTCGGAGACGCACGCCTGGATGGAGCCGGAATTCGACTCGCTCGACGAAATCCTGCGCGGTCTGGCTGCAGTTGGCGAGCTGACGCCGCGGATCGCGGACATGGTGGTCTCCTACGGCGAGCGAATCTCCAGCCGGATGATCGCCGAGGCCTTTGCGCGGTGCGGACTGCAAGCCGTGCACGTGGACGCGCGCTCCTGCATCGTGACGGACACCCATCACGGCAAGGCAATCCCGCAGGACACGCTGATCGAGCAGAAACTGCGCCAGAATGTGACGCCTCACCTTGCGGAAGGCCGCGTGCCGGTGATGGGCGGATTTATCGGCGCGACGGAACAGGGCGTGACCACGACGCTGGGCCGGGGCGGCTCAGACTTTACGGCTGCGCTGGTGGGGGGCGGGATCGACGCGGGCGCGATCGAGATCTGGACGGACGTGAATGGAATTATGACCGCCGATCCGCGCGTGTGCCCGGATGCTCTGCGGGTGAAGACGATCAGCTTCGAAGAGGCGGCGGAGCTGGCGTACTTCGGGGCGAAGGTGCTGCACCCGGCAACGATTTTGCCGGCGGTGAAGAAGAATATTCCGGTGTTCGTGCTGAATTCGCGCAACCCGGAGAACGGCGGGACGCGGATCACGGCGCTGGCGGCACACTGCCGTAGCCCGTTCAAGTCGATCGCGGTGAAGAAGCGGCTGACGATTATGGACATCGTGGCCAGCCGGATGCTGCTCTCGCACGGGTATCTGAAGGCGATCTTCGAGGTATTCGACAAACACAAGTGTCCGGTGGACATGGTGTCGACCTCAGAGGTGAGCGTTTCGCTGAGCGTGGATTCGAACGAGAAGCTGCCGGCGATTGCAGCCGACCTGAGCAAACTGGCGGACGTGAAATATGAAGGGCGCAAGGCACTGGTGTGCATGGTGGGCGAAAACATTCGCGGGCAGAACGGCATCGCGGCGCGGGTTTTCCAGAGCGTGCGCCACATTAACCTGCGCATGATCTCCCAGGGCGCGTCGGAGATCAACATGAGCTTCATGATCGAAGAGGATGATGCCGAAGAGGCGGTGCGGTCGCTGCATGCTGAATTCTTCAGCGACCCGGATCCGGAAATCTTCGACGTGGAAGCGCGGCGACCGCTGGCGCAGGGAGGATAACCCGATGCTCTTTCTGGTTCTGGGACGCGGAAAAACGGGCGGCCAGGTGGCCCAGGTGGCGCGGGAGCGCGGCCACAGCGTGCGCGTGGTGGGCGAAGAGGAGAATCGCAATGCCGCTGCGCTGACGGCGCCGTTCCTCGCGGGTTTCGATGCGGTGATCGACTTTACCACTCGGGAAGCGGCGGTGCAGAACATGCGGGCGTGCCTCGCCAACGGCGCGCGGGTGGTGGTGGGCACGACGGGGTGGTACCAGCATCTGGCCGACATGCGCGACCTGGCACTGCGCCGGGGAGCGGGTCTGGTTTACAGCTCGAATTTTTCGGTCGGAGTGCAGGCGATGTTTCGCGTGGTGCGGGAGCTGGCCCTGGCTCTTCCCGATTACCGGTTTCACATTACGGAGACGCATCACGCGACGAAGGTAGATGCGCCTTCGGGCACAGCGCTCTCGCTGAAGAAGATCCTCGAGTCGGCGAATCCGAAACTGAGCGTCGAGATTACGTCGAAGCGCGAGGGCGAAGCTCCGGGGACGCATGTGGTCGAGGCGCGTTCGGAAAGCGACTGCATCGAGCTGAAGCACGATTCATACTCGCGGCGCGGGTTCGCGGATGGCGCGGTGCGGGCGGCGGAATGGATTGCCGGACGGACGGGGTGCTGGGACTTCCAGGAGATTGTGAAGGAACTGAAGTAGGAGATTTATTTTTTCATGACTCCCTCGTTTGGCAGAAGAGGGAGGAGCGCGCAAAAGACGCAGGCTGAGACGGGTGTTCGAGCTGGGCCAAAAGGATTTCCAGGAGATCTTCGCGGGGCTGAAGGCGAACTTAGGGAAGGCCGAGCTGCTCGTCGGTCATCGGCACCGCGCTGCGCAGGCGCTCCTTCACTTTTCGCGCCGGAATCCCGGCGTAGATTCCAAATGGTTCCAGATCGCGCGTGGCCACCGAGCCGAGAGCGAGGATGGCGCCGGCTCCGACGTTCACACCGGGATTGACGGTGGCTCGCGCGCAAATCCATGAATACGCGCCGAGGCGCGTCGGGAAGTGTACCAGCCGAAAGGCCGGGTCGTTGTATTCGTGGGTCGCGCCACAGATGTACGCGCCCTGGGAGACGATGCAGTGCGAGCCCATGGTGAGCTGAGAGGGATTGTAGATCTCGGCGTCGTCGGCGACAGCAACCAGCTCACCGCAGATGAGGTTCCAGGGCGCCCAGATACGAGCTTTGGGATAGAACTTGCAGGTGGGTCCCAGATGAGCGCCGAAGAGCCGTAACAACAGAGCCCTCCACGCGAAGAACGGGCGTGGAGAAAGGCGAAAGAAAAGCACGTAGCAGAGATCCCAGAACAGTCGCGAGGCGCGGTTGCGCAACGGGAAAGCAGGCAGCTTGAGAGGGTCGGAAACTGAGGGCGATGCGGACCCCTCGTTCTGCCAATTTTCAGGCGAACGCATGGTACAACATTACCGTACGCCTCTGATCCTGGAGTGAGTTTGATGCGCCGCATTCGGCTGGGCGAGACCGGAATATCCTCGTCGGTGCTCGGCTTCGGATGCTCAGCGCTGCTGGGGCGCAGTGGACAAAAGCAGTCTCTGCGGGCACTGGCTGCGGCGTGGGACGCGGGCATTACGTTCTTCGATACAGCGCGATCCTACGGGTACGGCGAGTCAGAAACGCTGTTGGGCGAGTTTCTGCGAGGACGCAGGGACCGCGCGGTGATCGCGACGAAGTTCGGCATCCTGGCGTCTCCACAGCCGCTGTGGAAGCGTGCGGCGAAACCGGTGCTGCGGGCGCTGCTCGCGGTGGCCCCGCAGGCTCGCAGCGCAGTGCGCCGCCAGGCGGCAGGTGAATTCGCCGCCAATCAGTTCACCGTGGAGGTACTGGAACGCAGCCTGCACGAGAGCCTGCGCAAGCTCAGGACGGACTATGTCGATCTGCTGTTCATGCACTCTGCGCCGGCGAGCGTGCTGGCGCAGCCGGAACTGCTGGCAGCGCTGGAAAAGCTGGTGACCTCCGGAAAAGTGCGCGTGGCGGGCATTTCGTGCGAGCCGGATGTGGCCGCGCTGGCGCTGCAGCAGAAGCCGCGACCATTGCGCGCGGTACAGTTTCCATGCAACGTATTCGATCTCTCCGCGACCGGCATGGCGGACGCTTCCGGCAACTGCGGGTGGGCGACGATTGCCAACCATCCCTTTGGAGGGGTCATGCGGGTGCAGCAGTGCAGGGCCATGCTGGGGCAGATTGCGGCCTCGCCCGCGACGCCTGCGGGGCTGCGCGAGAAACTTGGGACTGTGGAGGATGCGGTTCTGGCGGATGTGGTGCTGAATCTGATTGTGCAGGGCACGGGGATTCAAGTTGTGGTACCGGCCATGATGAAGACGGAGCACCTGCGGAGGAATGTGGAGGCGATGGAGGGGTCACGCTTTTCCGGGGATGAGATCGTGTGGCTGCGTTGCGCCTTACAGCGATTTGTCCAGTGAAGGCGCCGGCTGGGGCAGACGGGCACGAATTCGCGCTGCGAGCTTTTGCGGCCAGTCGCGTTCCATGCACGGCCGTTCGAGAGCCACGTAGAAGAGGAGCCCGACGCCGAAAGCAAGCAGGACGACAAATGCAGAGATGACGCAGACGCCGGGAATATTCGGCGATGGTTGGGATGAGAGTCTCCGAAACAGCCGCAGGGCCACCGTCAGCGTCAGGTTGTGAGTCAGGTAGATGCTGTAACACATGCCCCCGGTGAGAGCGATGATGGGATTTCGAAAAAAGGCTCGCTGCAGGGGGCCTTTGAATGCGCCGATGTAGAGCACGATACAGGCCAGCGGTAACAATACGCGATACCACTCGCTGTTCCACCAGAATACCCAGAGCCAGAGCGGCAGGCAGGCTATGTCCCATATCCAGTGGGAGGGAATGCTTTTCCAGTCGACGATGAAAAGATCGCAAAGCACGAAGCCAGCCAGGAAATCCTGGATCCAGTAGACGATGGACAACGCGGGACGGCTGTCCGGCGCGATGAAGAGCTGCTGCAGCACGCCGATCGCGACGATGAGGATGAGCATGAGGCATCTTCGCCAACCTGCCCGCCGAATGGAAAAGAGCAGCCACGCGATCAATGGGGCGAGCAGATAGAACTGAATCTCGACCTCCAGCGACCAGGCAGGCGGATTGATCACGCTGTCCCTGCCGTAGATCAGATTGTGAGCATAGAGCAGGCTGGCCAGCAAATGCGGGACGATTATCCCGGCGGTCTTGTGCAGGATGGCGATGGCCAGCGCCGCACGAATCAACATAATGGCGAAGTAGGGCGGTTCCAGCCTGGTCACGCGACGCAGGAAATAAGCGCGGAGCCGCATCGCGGAGTCGCCGGTCAGGCGATGCCGCGCGAAGGGCAGACCCAGAATGAATCCGCTAATCACGAAAAAGAGCTGAACGCCGCGGTAACCATTGTGCACGAAGGGGCTCAGGATGTTGGCGATTCTGTAGCCATTCGGCTGCTCGGGGACCTGAACGGCGATATGAAAGACGACAACGGAAAGAATCGCTATGAAGCGCAGGCCGTCGACTTCAGGCACGTAGGTCCTGCCCGAAGTCTGCCGCCGGAGATAGGCGCTGAACCGATGTGCGATTCCTGACGAGGTTACGGTCTCCGAGTTCGCAGTGGGGGTGGTCATTACGTGTGCTTTGCACGTGCTTTGCTCGGGGCACGGCTCGCGAATCGGGCCGCTACGGGTTCCCGGGGATGGTTAAGATAGTTTATGGAAATCTCGACCTGATTGGAAATGAGTCCTGTGATTATCGGTCATGCCCCCGACGGGGCGCGCCAGTGGCATCTGTGCATCGTGGGTTCCGGTCCCGTGGGCATGGCGATGGCGCTGGAATTCGATCGCCTCGGCCGCGAGGTTCTGGTGCTGGAGTCCGGCGGTCCGGAGGTCGATCCGAAGCGCTCGGAGGATTCGCGCGCCGTTCTGGTGAATCCTCAAACCCACGTGCCGATGGAGATCGCGACCTGCCGCGCGTTGGGCGGGACATCGTGGACGTGGGGCGGCCGATCCGTTCCGTTCGATGATATCGATCTGGCCGATCGCCGCTGGGTTCCACATTCGGAGTGGCCGATCGATCAGGCGGAGCTGCGCCGCTGGTACCCAAAGGCTGCGGAGTATCTGCTGTGCGGCAACGATCATTTCACCAGTGCGCCTGCCCATCTGCGAGGCACGCATCCGGAACTTCGTGTGGACGCGCTGGAGCGCTGGGCGACAGAGTCGCGGCTTGCACTCGTCCATCGGGCGCGGATCGAAGCGTCCCGGCACATCCAGCTGTGCGTCAACAGCACTGTGGTGGATCTGGAATTCAATTCGGCGACGCGGCAGATTGAAGGGCTCGTGGTTGCCGGACCCAATGGCCGATCCCGGGTGCGCGCGCGGCAGATCATTCTCGCCATGGGCGGCGTGGAAGCCACGCGCCTGCTGCTGGCGGTGCAGCGGCGGCTGCCCTGCCTGTTCGGCGGTGCGGGCGGACCGCTGGGGCGCTTTTACATGGGCCATATCTCGGGCAAGATCGCGGATATCGTGTTCACGCGGCCCGACTCGGTCGCCGATTTCGATTTCGAGAAGGACGCGACGGGATGCTTCACGCGCCGGCGGCTGATGTTGAGTGATGAGGCGCAACGTGAACATCGACTGCTCAACCTCGCGTTCTGGCCGGACAATCCACCGTTCTACGATTACCGGCATCGCAGCGGAGTACTCTCCGGTGTATTTTTGGCGCTAAGCTTTCCGCCGACGGGGCGCAGAATTCTGCCGGAGGGCATCCGCATCGCGCACATCGGCCCGAAGCCGCGGCATTACGGGGCGCATTTGTGGAATGCGGTCGTGGGTGCGCCGGCCGGAGCGAGGGATGTCGCGAGGATCGTGCGCGATCGCTTTCTGTCGAAACCCCGCAAGCCGGGGTTCCTGGTGCGGAACGCCGCGGGCAAATACGCGCTGCACTACCACGGCGAGCAGGAGCCGAACGAGGAGAGCCGGATCACGCTGGCGGACGAGGCTGACCGCTTCGGCCTGCCGCGCGCGGCCATCGACCTGCGATTCACGGTGAATGACGTAGACAGCGTCGTACGATCGCACCGCGTGCTGGATGCGGCGCTGCGCGCCGTCGGGATCGCCCGGCTCGAATATCGCTACCACCAGGAGGAGCTGGCGGACCGGGTGCGAGATCAGGCTGCGGATGGATATCACCAGGCGGGCACGACGCGGATGGGCAGAGATCCGCAAAGCAGCGTGGTGGACAGCGATTTGCGGGTGCACGGAGTGGAGAACCTGCACATCGCCTCGTCCAGCGTCTTCCCCACCACGGGACAGGCCAACTCGACGTTTCCGGCCGTGGCACTGGGGCTGCGGCTGGCGCATCGCCTGCATTCGCAGGGGTGATGCCGCCATTCATCTGCGTGTGCGGGGCATGCGCTATCTTTTCAATGTCGCGCATCTTTTGGCGATGAGGCCGGTTTGAAACCTTCTGTCATCATTCTTACTTTCAATTCGGAGCTCTCGATCGGGCAGACTTTGCAGTCGGTGAGCGGGCTCACGGATGATATCCATGTAGTGGATTCCGGGAGCCGGGATCGCACTCTGGAGATCGCCCGGAGCTTTGGCGCCACGGTGCTGGAGCATCCTTTCGAGAATTATGGTGCGCAGCGCAACTGGGCCATCGACTGCATCGCACCGAAATACGGCTGGCAGCTGCATCTCGATGCCGACGAGCAGCTCACGCCGGAACTTCGAGATGAGATCGCGGCGCTCGACGAGAACGCAGAGATGGCAGGCTATCATCTGCCCCGGCTCATGCACTTTCTCGGCCGCCCCATCCGCCACGGCGCGATGTTTCCCACCTGGCACATGCGTTTGTTTCGTAACGGCCTGGGCCGCTGCGAGATGCGGCGCTACGATCAGCATTTCTATGTAACCTCGGGGCAGACCGCCCGGCTGCGGGCGCACATGATCGACGATATCCGCATGCCACTCACGGAGTGGACGTTCCGGCATAACCGCTGGTCTGACGCCGAGGTTGAGGAGCTGTCGGAGGGGGATAGCCAGGGCCGGATCGGGGGGCAGTTCTCCGGAAATCCGGTGGAGCGGAAGCGATACCTGCGCGGACTGTATAACCGGTCTCCGCTGTTTGTGCGGCCGTTCGCGCTCTTCTTCTACCGCTATTTTCTGCGGGCGGGATTTATGGATGGCACAGAGGGCTTAATCTTTTTTGTGCTGCAGACGTTCTGGTTCCGTTTCCTGATCGACGCCAAGCTGTACGAAAGACGCGAGAGCCGGAGAGCGGCGCGAAGGGCAGTGTAGACTCGACTTGTTATGGAGCAGCAGGGCTGCGGGACCGCGCTGGTGACGCCGTTTCGGGCGGATGGGAGTATCGACGAGCGGGCGCTGTACGATCTGGCGCGCTGGCAGGTGGAGAGCGGCATCGACTGGCTGGTGGCGTGCGGGACGACTGCCGAGACGCCGACGCTGGACGAGGCGGAGTGGCTCGAGGTCATTCGCATCGTGGCCGAGGCGGCGGCGGGACGCGTGCCGGTGTGGGCCGGATGCACGCACAACGCAACGCGGCAGGCGGTAGCCAGAGCGCGCGCGGCTGCGCAGGTGCCGGGCGTGACGGCGATTCTAACGGCGAACCCTTACTACAACAAGCCGACGCAGGAAGGTCAGTACGAGCACTTCAAAGCCGTGGCGCAGGCGGTGAAGCTGCCGGTGGTGCTCTACAACATTCCTTCACGAACATCGGCGAACCTGGAGCCGGCGACGGTGCTGCGGCTGATCGAGGCGGCGCCGAACATTGAGGGCGTGAAAGAGTCGAGCGGAAACCTGGTACAGATTACGGAGCTGATCACGCAGGCGCCGCGTACCTTCCGCGTTTATTCCGGTGACGACACGATGGCGCTGGGCGTAGTCGCGGTGGGCGGCGCGGGTGTGGTGTCGGTGGCGTCGAATCTGATTCCGGCAGATTTGGCGCAGATGGTGCGGGCGGCGCTTGAGGGCGACTGGGCCACGGCGCGGCTGATCAACCGAAAATACTATCGGCTGATGCAGGGGCTCTTCAAAGAAACGAGCCCGGGGCCGGTGAAGGCGATTCTGGCGATGACGGGACGGATCGCAGACAACTACCGGTTGCCGATGGTGCCGGTGCAGCCGGCGACGCGAGCGTTTCTGGAGCGCATGGCGGGAGAGCTTGGTCTGCTGGTGAACGCACCCAGGGTCGAGGGCGATCTGCGGGTGTTTTGAGCGCAGCTGAGAAGCGGTCAGCTGAAAGCCGGCTAGCGAAGAGGCGGTGAGCTAAGAACCGGCTGGCGGAGAAGCGGTCAGCTGAAAAGCGGTTAGCGAAGAGCCGGGCAGCGAATTCCAAAAGCATGCAATTGGGCGGGGAACGACGGGCAGAGATGCTGCGTATCCTGAACCTGTGCCTGGAGGCGCAGAGGGTGGCGACGCGTGTCGTTGTGGGCCCTGAGGAAGCGACAAGGACGCGCAGCGGCACGGCGTGGGTGCTGGGGATTGCGGCGGCGATGGCCGTGCTGCACATGCTGACCAATGGGCGGTACGGGTTCCATCGGGACGAACTGCAGTTCCTGAGCGACGCGCGGCATCTGGAGTGGGGTTTTGTGGCGGTCCCGCCGTTTACGGCCGCGGTAGAGCGGGTGTCGATGGCGTGGTTTGGCCTGTCGTTGACGGGGCTGCGGCTGTTTTCGGTGATCGCGCAATTCTTCGTCGTGGTGCTGGCCGGGTTCATCGCGCGGGAACTGGGCGGAGGGCGGCTGGCGCAGGCATCGGCGGCGCTGGCGGTGGCGCTGTCGCCGTTGCCGATGTTCGAAGGGACAGAGTTCCAGTACTCAACGTTCGATCTGCTGTGGTGGGTGCTGATCGCGTATGCGGTGATCCGGCTGCTGAAGTCGGAGGAGGGCCGATGGTGGCTGGCGATTGGAGCGGCGGCGGGGCTGGCGCTGGAGACGAAATACACCGTCTGCTTTTTCTTTGCCGGCATTCTGGCCGGGATGGCGCTGACGAGCGCGCGACGATGGTTTGCAAGCGGATGGTTCTGGGCGGGGACGGCTTTGGCGCTGCTGATGTTCCTGCCGAACCTGGTATGGGAAGCACGGCACCACTTCATCACCCTGACGTTTCTGCAGTACATCCACAAGCGGGATGTGGGCGAGGGGCGCGCGGCGGGATTCTGGAAGTATCAGTGGCTGCTGGATGTGAACGCGTGTGCGGCGCCGCTGTGGATTGCGGGGCTGGTGGCGTACTTCCGGAGCAGGCGGTACCGGATGGTGGGGTGGATGTTCGTGGTCCCCCTGGCGCTGTTTGCGGCGACGCGGGCGCGGTTCTACTACATCGCGCCGGCGTATCCGATGCTGGTGGCGATGGGCGCGGTGGCCTGCGAGCGCTGGAGCGCGGGGTGGCGCCCGGTGTGGCGCAGGACCGCGTGGGGCGTGGTGCTGGTGGCGGTGGTGGGCTATGGGCTCTACCTGATGGCGCAGATTGTGCCGCTGGCGGCGAGCGGTCCGCTCAGAGCGTACGCGCTGAACCACAACGGTGATTTGCGCGAGGAGATTGGCTGGCACGACCTGGTGCGAGCCGTGGCCGGCGTGCGGGACGGACTGACGCCGCAGGAGCGGGCGAGCTACGGGATTATCGTGGGGAATTACGGCGAGGAAGGCGCGCTGGAGCTGTTTGGGCCTGCGTATGGATTGCCCACACCGATCAGCCTGACGAATTCAGCGTGGTACTGGAGCTATCCGAAGACGCCGCCGGAGACGCTGATTGTGGTGGGGGTGAACGGCAAGGACCTGCCCGTCGTTTTCACGACGTGCAGGCTGGCGGGACATAACGGAAATCCAGAGGGGGTGAAAAACGAAGAGAGCGAATCCCACCCGGACATTTATGTGTGCAGCGGGATGAAGATCTCGTGGCCGGTGTTGTGGAAGAAGTATCGGAATTTTGGTTGAGGCGGGAGACAGGAGACAGTCCCCAGTCCCTAGTTGCCAGTCCCCGGTTGCCGGTCCCCAGTCCCTAGTTGCCGGTCCCGGTTGCCAGTCTTCAGTCCCCAGTCCCCAGTTGCCAGTCCCCAGTCCCCAGTTGCCAGTCCCCAGAGGGGAAGCTGATCGCGAATCACTGATCACCGTTCACTGACAACTGATTCCTGCCACTCACGGCAGGGGGTTGGTGAAGCCCTTTGGCCAGGTGAGGGAGCCTCCGGGGATGGGGATGGGCTCGACGCCGGTTTCGCGGCAGGTCATGCGCGGCGGGAAGTGATTCACGATGGGATCGGGAATTTCCGCCTGGCTGGCGGGGATGGGCGGCCGGCGGCCGGCGAGGCGGGCTGGATCGAATCCGCCAGTAAGATCGGTGAGCTGCGGCAGGGTGTCGCGCGGACCTTCGGGGAGATACGGTTTCTCGTCGGGGAGCGAGGCGAGCGGAGGCAGGTTGAAGAGCACATCGAGGAATTTGGCGAAGGAGGCGTGATCGCCAGGATCGGAGTCGACGCCGGCGGATTTGGCGTACGGCGAAATGAGGATGAGCGGGACGCGAGGACCATCGCCGCAGGGATGGTTGTCGGGGCACTGCTCGAATTGCGGTGGTGGGACGTGGTCGTAGAAGCCCTCTGAGTCGTCCCAGAGGACGATGATGGCGGAGTCGTTCCAGTAAGGGCTGCGGGCGACGGCGTTGACCACTGTGGCGACGAGGGATTCAGAGAGCTGTGAGTCGGAGTAGGCGGGGTGGTCGTCGTCGCCGAGGATGTTGCGGGCGCGGGGATTGGCGGGCTTCCAGCCGAAGGGATTCAGGGCGCCGCCCTTGATGAAGACGACACTCTTCGGTGGCAGGGTGTGGTGGCCGATGTCCGTGAAGAACTGCAAGAGGTCGTGCTCGCCGCTCCACATCCCGGGGTTCTGGCGGATGTATCCGAAATACTGCGGGGAGTTGTGGTGGGTGATATAGGCGGGGTGATTGTTGCCCTCTCCGTTGCCAAGGCCCTCCTGGTACCAGGCCCAGGGAATGTCCTGATGGTTGAGGCGGCCGAGCGCGCCGAGGTCGTCCTTCACGTCGTCGGTGTCGACTTTGGCGTCCTTGTCCGCGTCGCGGCCTTTCAGCGTGAGCATCAGCGTAGCGTAGGTCTGGTCGAGCTGATGCGGACCTTTGGCCTGGTAGGGAAAGGCATACGGGCCGAAATCAGGCTCATCATCGTCGACGACAGGTTCGCCGGGGGTGACATACGACTTGAACTTCTCATTGGGATGACGCGCGGCCTGGGTCTGGCCGGTCTGGCCGGCGATGAGATCGATGTTGCCTGGGGTGGAGGGCCCATACATCGCCTGGAAAATGTGGTCGTAGAGGGTGAAGTGGTGCGCGTACATCCAGAGGAAGGGGACGGTGCGGCAGTCGTCGTGCCCCATGGTGAGGATGCCGATCTGGCGGGCGTATTGCGGGCTGGCGTCGGAGGTCTCGACGAGGTTCTTTTCTTCGTAGCCAACGAAGTCGTCCATGCGGCCGTTATCGGATTTGGTGAGCAGGGCCTCGCGGGAATGATCGGCGTCGAGGGAGTCGGGGACATTGCGGAGAAAGGGAACGATCCAGGCGTGGCCGATGGAGTCCCACTGGCGGAAGCCATGCGCGCGAGCCTCGGGCGTGGCGAGGTTGTCGACGCCAGGGAAATTACCGAAGTAGGAATCGAAGGAGCGATTCTCCTGGTAGACCACGAAGACGTGATGGATGTGCGCGCGGAGGTCAGCGATGAACTGGTCACGGGATACGGGTGTCGCGGGGTGGTGGACGGGTTTGCGCGACTGGGCTGCGGCGGGCAGGGCTGCGGCGAGGCAGAGAAGAAACAGGAAAGGCGGATGAAGCGGAGTGTGCGCGCGGCGAGGGCGGTGGATGGTCACAAGCTCCTCCAAAAGAATGCCCTGAGAGTGTAACCGATGAAGATTGACTCGATTTGAGGGTTTTTACCGCAGAGAACTCAGAGGATCACAGAGAAATGAAATGATTCTGTCGGGCTGGAGACGGAGTCAGGGAGGTGCTGGCGGGCACATCGAGACGTGCGGCGAAACGCGTACAATGCTCCACAAAATCGGTTTGGCAATCGAAAGGCAAAGAGAATGCGGGCGATGCGTTGGTCGATGGGCGTAGGTGCCGCAGTGCTGGCAGCGGTGGCCGCAGTGGGGTGCGGAAGCAGCGGGACGAACAGCCCTCCGCCACAGAACCCAACGATCACGTCAGTGTCGGTGGCCGTGAGTCCGTCGGCGATCACGACAGCGCAAACGGCGCAGGCGACCGCAACCGTGATGGGCACGGGGAATTATTCGAGCGCGGTGACGTGGTCGGTGAGCCCGTCGAGTATGGGGACGGTATCGAGCGCGGGCATGTTTACGCCGGCGACGACGGGGACGGCGACAATCACGGCCACGTCCACGGAGGATGCAACGAAGTCGGGAAGCGCCCCGGTGACGGTGGGTGCGGCGTCAGCAATCACGGGCGTGACGGTGACGGTGAGCCCGACGACGATTACCACGGCACAGACCGCGGTAGCTTCGGCGACGGTGACGGGGACGGGGGCATACAGCAACGCGGTGACCTGGTCGGTGAGCCCGGCGGGGATTGGAACGATTTCGAATACGGGCTTGTTTACCCCGGCGACGACGGGGACAGCGACGATCACAGCGACGTCGAACCAGGATACGACCGTGTCCGGCAGCGCGACGCTGATGGTGACGGCGGCGCCAACGATCATGGGCGTGATGGTGACGGCGAATCCAGCGACGATCACCACGGCGCAGACCAGCCAGGCCACGGCGACGGTGATGGGGACGGGGGCGTTCAGCACGGGCGTGACGTGGTCGGTGAGCCCCACAGGGATTGGGGCGATTTCAGCCGCGGGGTTGTTTACCCCTTCGACGACGGGGACGGCCACCATTACGGCAACGTCAACGGAGGACACGACGAAGTCGGGCAGCGCGACGGTGACGGTGAATGCGGTGCCGGCGATTACGGCCGTGACGGTGACAGTGAGCCCGGCGACGATTACCACGGCACAAACGGCGCAGGCCACTGCGACGGTGACGGGCACGGGTGCTTATTCGAGCACGGTGACGTGGGCGGTGGGGCCGGCGGGAATTGGGACCATCTCAAGCGCCGGGTTGTTTGCGCCAGCGACGACCGGGACAGCCACGATTACGGCGACGTCGACGGAGGACACGACGAAAACCGGGAGCGCCACACTGCCGATTACGACGGCGCTGCCGACGATCACCGGCGTGACGGTGACGCCGAATCCGGCGACAGCAACCATTGGAACGACCGAGCAGTTTACGGCGACGGTGAGTGGGACGGGCGCCTACAACAAGAGCGTGAGCTGGTCGGTGGCTGGTCCGGCGGGGTGGACGGGAAGCGTGGGGTCGATCAGCGGCAGCGGACTGTATGAGACGCCGTATCCGGCGCCGGCGACAGTGACGGTGACAGCGACGTCGGTGGGCAATACGAGCGTGAGCGGAAGCGTGACGGTAACGCTGGCGGCTCCGGCGGCGTCGACGGGCCCGGCGCTGACGGTGGACGCGGGGGATCCGCTGCACGTGATCAGCCCGCTGATCTACGGAATGAATTCCTACGCGCTGACGAATGTGGACCTCGCGCAGGGGAACGTTCCGGTGGCGCGGTGGGGCGGCGACAACACCTCGCGCTACAACTACCAGGCGAATACGAGCAATTCGGCGAGCGATTACTACTTCCTGAATGGGCAGGGTGCGGGGGGAATGATCGGCGGGGGCGCATTCACGAGCTTTATTTCCAGCGTGCACGGCGAAGGCACAGAGGCGCTGGGGACGGTGCCGGTGTTGGGATGGGTGACGAACAGCAGCACGACAGCGTGCAGTTTTACTGAGGCATCGTATCCGGGGCAACAGAGTTACGTGGGCAACTGCGGGAACGGCGTCTACAAGCAGGGAAGCGGCGGATGCACGAGCGCGAGCGGGTGCGACATCTACGGCAACGCGACCGTGGCGGCGATCACCAGCGTTTCCGAGCCGCCGCCGGCAAACTCCGCGGCGACGATGCCTGCGGCGAGCGCGGCGACGACGACGTGGGCGCAGGGAACATGGGCAGGGGGATGGGTGAACCAGATCCTTGGCCTCTACGGCCAGGCGAATCCGGCGACAGGCACGGGCAAGGGCGTGAACATCTGGGACCTCGATAACGAGCCGGCGTGGTGGGATGCGGTGCACAGAGATGTGCATCCTGTGGCTTCGACGTACGACGAGGTGACGTATGGCGGAATCAGCACGGCGCTGGCGATCAAGACCATCGATCCGACGGCGCTGGTGAGCGGGCCGGTGATCGACTACTGGTGGAACTACTTTTACTCGAAGCAGGACATCGAGAACGGATGGAGCCACGGGGCGTGCTATCAGCCGTGGGACGACCCAACGGACCGCGAGGCGCACGGCGGCGTGCCGATGATCGAGTACTACCTGCAGCAGTTTGCGAACGCGCAGACGACTTACGGGATGCGGCTGCTGGATTACGTGGACATCCACGGATACTACGCAGCGACCTACAACGGGTCGTCGGTGGGGCTGACAACGGCGGGCGACACGGCCGAGCAGCAAGCGCGGCTGAACTCGACGCGGGTGCTGTGGGATCCGACGTATACCGATCCGAACGAGCCGCAGCCAAATTACCTGACAGATGCGAACTACACGACGAGCTGCAGCGTGCCGCTGCAGGCGCCGGAGCTGATTCCGATGCTGAAATCGTGGGTCGCGAAGGACTATCCGGGAACGAAGACAGCGATTGACGAGTACAACTGGGGCGGCCTCGAGAGCATGAACGGGGCGCTGGCGCAGGCGGACGTGCTGGGCATCTTCGGGCAATACGGGCTGGACCTGGGCGCGCTGTGGGGCCCTCCGACTTCGACGCAGACGCCGGGGCTGATGGCGTTTGCGATCTACCGCAACTACGACGGAAGCGATTCGATGTTTGGAGGCACGGCGCTGGCGTCGTGCTCGGGGACGGCGGCTGCAGCGTGCGATGCGACCGGGACAAACGCGGCGGCGCAGAATCAGCTGGCGGTCTACGGAGCGCTGCGATCGAGCGATAACGCGGTGACGGTGGTGGTGATCAACAAGACCTACGGTGCGCTGAGCACCACGCTGTCGCTCGAGAATGTGACAACGCCCGGTGCGGCGCAGGTGTTCCAGTACAGCGACGCGAATCTGAACGCGATTGTGGCCCAGCCGAGCGTGACGGTGACACCGCCGTCGGGCGGAGGAACGACGAGCACGATCGGCTACACCTTCCCGGGGGCGTCGATCACGCTTTTTGTCATACCCCAGTGAACTGCCGCGATTGACGGCGGCGGCGATTCCTGATCTGCTGGCGGAGATGCATCCGTTTCGCTGCCTCGTCGGCGTTCTGTGCCTCGTCTCGGTGCTGCTGGACGCGTTCGAGACGGTGATCCTGCCGCGCCGCGCGACCGGGCGCTTCCGGCTGACGCGGCTCTTTTACCGGCTGACATGGACCCCGTGGTGGTGGGTGGCGCACCGGGTGCGCCACGAGCGCAAGCGCGAGACGATGCTGAGCTTCTACGGGCCGTTGTCGCTGGTGATCCTGATCGCGGCATGGGCGGCGGGGCTGGTGGTTGGCTTCGGGCTGATTTACTGGGCGTTTCCCGCTCCGTTTGTCGATCCGCGTGGCGCGGCGAACCCGTTGCTGACCGATCTGTACGCGAGCGGCACCACGCTGTTCACGCTTGGACTGGGGGACGTGGTGCCCCGGGAGCTGCCGATCCGTGGGCTCATGGTTCTGGAGTCGGGCGTCGGACTCGGATTTGTCGCGCTGGTCATCGGGTATTTCCCGGTGCTGTACGGCGCGTTTTCGCGGCGCGAGGTGAACATTGCGCTGCTGGATGCGCGTGCCGGGTCCCCGCCAACGGCGTTTGAGCTGATCAAACGGCATTCGTTCGAGGGGGGGAACGCGGCGCTGACGGTGCTGCTGGCGGAGTGGGAGCGGTGGTCGGCAGAGCTGCTGGAGAGCCACATCTCCTATCCGCTGCTGTGCCTGTTTCGATCGCAGCACACGAACCAGAGCTGGCTGGGAGCGCTGACTGCGATTCTGGACACGTGTGCGCTGCTCATCGCGGGCGTGCAGGAGCAGACCGCCCGGCAGGCGCAGCTGACCTTCGCCATGGCGCGTCACGCGCTGGTGGATATTTCGCAGATCCTGTCTGCCAGGCCGATGAAGCCTGATCCGGACCGGCTGCCGCCGGAGCGGTTCGGGCTGATCTACGACCAGCTGTGCGCGGCGGGAGTGCGCGTCTGCCGCGACGAGCGGTCGAGCGAGCGGCTGAAGGAGCTGCGGGCGCTGTATGAGGGTTATGCGGAGACGCTGAGCCGCCGCCTGGCGATGCCGCTGCCGCCGTTTTTCCTGGAACATGCGAAGAAGGACAACTGGCAGTCCGTGGCGAAAGTGCGGGCGGAGGCAGAGGCGGAGAATCGGACTCCGAGGCACGACGAAGGGGAGCACCTCTTTTAGCGGCAGCACGGGAGAGATGGCGCGGGATAGCTCTGCAGGGACAGGCCGGCGCGCTCAGGCTGTGGCGAGAGCGGCTGCCGGAACGACCCTGGTCCGGGGTTTGTCGGGGGTAAGCGTCACCAGTTCCCAGGCGGAGCGGTCGCGCAACAGACGCGAGACGAGCGCGGTGTGCATGGCGTGACCGGCGCGCTCGGCGATGACGTGGCCCAGGATGTGGTGGCCGGCAAGGGCCAGATCGCCGATAAGGTCGAGGACCTTGTGGCGCGCGAATTCGTCGTGAAAGCGCAGCGGACCGTTCTGGACGCCGTCGCGGGCCAGGACAATGACGCTCTCTTCCGTGGCTCCGCGAATCAGGCCCATGTTGCGGAGCTTCTGCTCGTCTTCGCGGAAGCCGAAGGTGCGGGCCGGGGCGATGTCGCGCTCATAGGCGCCGGTAGCGAGATCGACGCGATAGCCCTGGCGGCCAATGGGTGCGGGGAAGTCAATCGAATAGGAGACGGAATAGCCGGTGCCGGGATAGACGCCGATGAACTTGTCGCCCTCGCGAACCTCGACATCCTTGAGAATGCGCAGATACTGGCGGCGGCGGCGCTGCGGTTTGAGTCCGGCGCGACGGAAGGCGAGCGTGTAGGGCAGCGCGCTGCCGTCGAGGATGGGGAGCTCGAGATTGTCCAGCTCGACGATGACGTTGTCGATGCCCATGCCAAGGAGCGCTGAGAGAAGGTGTTCGGTGGTGGAGATGAGGACACCCTGGCGCATCAGGCTGGTGGCATAGCTGACTTTGGCAACGTTGCGGCCGGTGGCGTGGATTTCGAAATTGTCGAGGTCGGTGCGCCGGAAGGCGACGCCACAGCCGGCAGGAGCGGGAAGAAGGCGCATGTGCACGGGCGCGCCGCTGTGGAGACCAACGCCGGAGAATTCCACGGGGGAAGAAATGGTATTTTCCAGGTGCGGTGAATCGGGCAAGCTGAATCCTCGTTGAACACATAGACTAGCGCGGCGAGAAGGAAGTTGCGGTGTGGCAAAATAGCCACAACATAGATGCCGCAGGTCACAGTACTCAGAAAGGTTACCCCCATGGCAAGCACTGATAAATCAAATGGTTATGCTAATTCTTCGATTTTGGAGACCATGGCTCGATTCGAGCCGGTGTTGATGGATCGGATACGCCGCATGGTGGAGATCGAGTCGCCGAGCGACGACAAGGCGGCTGTGGACAGGTGCGTGGCTGCCGTGGAGGAGATGGCGGGCGGGGTGGGGGGACGAGCGAGGCGGCACCGGCAGCGGGAATTCGGGGACGTGCTGGAACTGCGGTTTGGGCCAAGACGAGGATCGCCGCTGCTGCTGCTCGGTCACCTGGACACGGTGTGGCCGATGGGAACGCTGAAGACGATGCCGTTCCGGGTCGCGGAGCGACGAGTGTGGGGACCCGGGGTGCTGGATATGAAGGCGGGCGTGGCGATGGCGCTGACGGCAGTGGAGTCGCTCGGCGATCTGCGGCGGCCGGTGATTCTGCTGCTGGTGAGCGATGAGGAGGTAGGGAGCACGGCATCGCGGGCGATTACGGAAAAGCTGGCCCGGCAATCCGCAACGGTGTTTGTGCTGGAGCCGGCTCAGGGGCTGAAGGGCGCGTACAAGACAGCGCGCAAGGGAGTGGGCAATTACACGGTGCACGTGACGGGAGTGGCCAGGCACGCGGGCGTGGATTTCGAGAGCGGTCACAGCGCGATCCACGAATTGGCGTGGCAGCTGGAGCAGGTTCGCGGATTTACTGAGCTGGAGCGAGGGCTGACGGTGAATGCCGGGGTGATTCGCGGCGGGACGCGGGGGAATGTGGTGGCAGCGGAAGCGGAGGCGGAGATCGACGTGCGGATCGCGCGCATGAAGGATGCAGCGCGCATCGAGCGGAAATTCCGCAGGCTGCGCGTTCGCGACCGGGGCTGCGTCCTCAGGGTGACGGGTGGGATGAACCGGCCGCCGATGGAGCGAAGCGCCGGGACGGTCGCGCTCTATCGGCGTGCCGCGACTTTGGCTCGGGACATGGGGTTTGAAGTGGCAGAAGCGGCGACGGGCGGCGGATCGGATGGGAACTTTACCGCGGCGCTCGGCGTCCCAACATTGGATGGGATGGGCGGAGTCGGCGAAGGCGCCCACGCATCCAACGAATCGGTCCTGTTGAAAGACCTGGCGCCAAGGACGGCGCTGCTGGCGGAGATGATCCGGAGCGTCTGATCGGAGGGTTCCGATGCTGAAGCTGATGGAATTCGGGCTGTTGGGCGTGACGCTGCTGATCGTGCTGGGGCTGGTGCTCCGCGGGCAGCCGGAAGCACCTCCGCCGGCGGAACATGCGCTTGGCGCGCGCGAACCGGGGGACGAGGGAAAGCACACCCCCTGAGCGCGGGTGTCAGGCTCGCGTGGGCGCGGCGGAGCGAGGCGCGGGAGATTCTCCTGGGGCGCGGAGCTGGTCTTCAATGCCGGCGATCATGCCGGCGACGAGTGCGAGCGGCAATCCAACAACATTGAAATAGCAGCCGCGGACGCGGGGAATCCAGCGGGCGGCGCGGCCCTGGATAGCGTAGGCGCCGGCTTTGCCATGGGGCTCGCCGGTGGCGATGTAGGCGGCGATTTCTTCGTCAGCCGGCGTCAGCATGGTAACGTGGGTGACCTCCGCGGCGGCTTCGCGAAGGTCTCCCGCGACGAGGGCGACGCCGGTGATCACCTGGTGCGTAGCGCCGGAAAGAAGGCGCAGCATGCGCGCCGCGTCGGCATTATCCGCAGGCTTGCCGAGGATCTCGCCATTGGGGGCGACGACCGTGGTGTCTGCGCCGAGGATAATGGGTGGCCCGGGCTGAGCGTGGGCGAGCGCGGCGTATTCCGGTGATGCGGCGACGGCTTCTGCCTTCTCCTGAGCCAGGCGCACCACGTAGTCGATGGGGGATTCGCCGGTGCGGGGTTCTTCGTCGATATCGGCGGGGAGGACGGTGAATTCGTAGCCCGCCTGGACGAGGAGATCGCGGCGACGGGGCGAGGCAGAGGCGAGGATCAGCATGAGAGCGATTATGGCAAAAGACAGGAGACAGAGATCAGTGAGCAGAGATCAGTAAACAGTGAGTCAGGAATTGTTGCGGCTGGCTGGTCATGAGTGTTCGGGGGTGGGGCCGGGCTCGGGGAAGTCGGAGTCGCTGTCCTTGATGCGGGGATCGGATTCGCGGTGCGGGAGCTGGCCGGAGAGACGGTCGTGGGCTTCGCCGGGGTGGGATTTGTCCGGGCAGGGCGCGTCGGGAGCGGTGTCTTCGACGGCGCCTTTCCTGGCGTCGGGGTCAGAGTGGGCCGGTCGGGTCATGCAGACTTAGATGGGGCTTGTCGTCCTGAGGACTGGCCGCCCGGGCAAATCTTTACAGAGTTACAGGGACGGAGGGGAGATGGACGTGCGCGAGATGCTGGAAGTGGCGCTGCGCGAGGCGCGAGCAGGACTGGCCGAAGGCGGAATTCCGATTGGCGCGGCGATCTTCGGGCCGGATGGGAAGGTGCTGGGCGCGGGCCACAATCGGCGCCTGCAGGAGGGCGATCCGTCGGCGCATGGGGAGACGGATGCGTTTCGGCGGGCAGGGCGCCAGAGGAACTATCGCGAGCTGACCATGGCGACGACGCTGGCTCCGTGCTGGTACTGCAGCGGGCTGATCCGGCAGTTCGGGTTTCGGCGCGTGGTGGTGGGCGAAAGCCGGACGTTTCAGGGGGGAATCGCGTGGCTGCGCGAGCTGGGCGTGGAGGTAGTGGATCTGGACTCGCAGGAATGCGTGGAGTTGCTGGGCGGATTTATCCGGGAGCGGCCGGAGATTTGGAACGAAGACATCGGGGACTGACCGTCCAGGCGGGCGCGCTTCGCGCCAGACTGGTCGTCCAGGGCGCCGGCCGCTCGGGTCAATGGGCTTCGCGCCAGGAGTTGCGAGGAATCAAAGTGCCGTCGCCTATTCGGCTTTCTCACCCATGCCTCGGCATCGAGCACAGCAAGTCGGAGTGGATATTGAGGCCGATGTTGCTGATGTTGTAGACGTGCTCGGTGGCGACCAGCCAGACGATCTCGCAGATCTCGCGCTCGGAGTAATGGCGGCGCAGGCGCGCGAAGGTCTCCGGGCTGACCTTTTTGTCCCGCGTCAGTTCGGTGACGTAGTCGAGGGCGGCGCGTTCGGCTTCCGAGAAGAGAGGGCTGGCGGGGTACTGATCGATAGCATCGAATTTTGCCTGATTCATCGAGGCCTGGATGGTGAACCAGCGGCCGATGTCGATGCAGAAGGTACAGACATTGATGCGGGCGACCTGTTCGCGGACGAGCATGACGGTCTCGCGGGGCAGGGTGAGTTTTTTGTCGAGCTGGGCGATCTTGCCGATGAACTGGCCGAAAGCGAGGGGCATGCGCGCGACGAAGACCTTAAAAGGGGTCATGACCTTGCCGAACTGCTTCCGCGACATGCGGTAGACGAGTTTGAGCATCAGGCTCGAAGGCTTTTCAATAGGGGGCAGAAAGGGTTCGTCGGGCGCACTCGCGGCGCCGTGGAGGGTCATCGCGTTCTGGAATGAAGTGGCCATGGTGAGATTCCTCCTTGTCACATCGGTCGGGTTTGGTTCGTCAGAGTGTTGACGGATCACGAAGAGAGAATGTGACAAAGCACGGAGGAGAAACGATGACGGCGAGAACGCTGAGCTATTGGGCGGCGACGGGGCTTCTGGCCGCGGAACTGCTGGCTGGGGCGGGGCTGGACCTGACGCGGCAGCCAATGGCCGCGAGCGTGATCGCGCATCTGGGATATCCAGCGTATTTACTGACGATTGTGGGAGTCTGGAAGTTGCTGGCGGTTCCGGCGATCCTGGCTCCGGGCTTCCTGCGGCTGAAGGAGTGGGCTTATGCCGGCATCTTTTTCGAGATGAGCGGCGCGGTAGTGTCGCACGCGGTATGCGGCGACAACAAATCCATGATTGCGCCGTTGATCTTTACCGTATTGGGTCTGGCTTCGTGGTGGCTGCGGCCGGAGAGTCGGGTTTGCGGAGTGAGAGGGCTTGCGAAGGTGGAGGCCTAGGAGAGCGGATGCAAGGGAAGGACTGGCTGGCGGAGCAATTCGAGGGTAACCGCGGACATCTGCGGGCGGTGGCGTACCGGATGCTGGGGTCGCTGAACGACGCGGATGACGCGGTGCAGGAAGCGTGGCTGCGGTTGAGCCGGTCGGGCGGAGAGAAAATCGAAAATCTCGGCGGGTGGCTGACGACGGTCGTCGCGCGCGTGTGTCTGGATGCTCTGCGGTCGCGGCAGTCGCGGCGGGAGGAGCCGCTGGAGGGATCCGAAAGTGAGACGGCCGTCAGGACGGCGAGGCGGACCGATCCGGAAGCGGAAGCGCTGCTGGCAGATTCTGTGGGATTCGCAATGCTGGTGGTACTGGACCGGCTGAAGCCGGCAGAGCGGGTGGCGTTTGTGCTGCACGATCTGTTCGATCTGCCCTTCGAGGACATTGCACGCATTGCGGGCCGCACGCCGGAGGCGACGCGGCAGCTGGCGAGCCGCGCGCGGCGGCGGGTGCGTGGGGTGAGCGCAGTTCCGAGACCGGAGCTGACGGAGCAACGCGCGCTGGTGGATGCGTTCCTGGCGGCGCTGCGGGCCGGAGATGCGGAGAAGCTGGTGACGCTGCTGGACCCGGAGTTTGCGGTTCACGCCGATGCGGTGGTACGGCCGACCCTGCCGGAGGGAATCCACGGGCCCGAAGCCTGGGCCAGGGTAGCCATGAAGACGGCCGCCGGGGCGCGGCTGGCGCGGGTGGCATTGGTGGACGGGGGCGTAGGCGTGGTGATCGCGCCGCGAGGTAAGCTCTTCCGCGTATTGCGTTTTACGTTTGTCGCCGGGCGGATTGCGGCGCTGGAGGTGCTGGGCGATCCGGAGCGGCTGCGCCAGATCGATCTGGCGGTCCTGGGCGAGTGACGCGGAGCGCTGGGTACGCATCGCCCCCGATGGTAATCGCGGTTAACAAAGATTTTGCTTGTCTGCGGTGACTCCGGTCACCGACAATCGTGCACACTGCGATGCATTCTCTTCTGTTCCCGCGCGCTGGCTCGGCACTGGCATTGAGCTGAGGCGGCGCGCGGAGGAAGTATCTCCGCCCGCGCCGGCTGCACGACTCAGGTGCAGCAGCGGCTGGAATCAGCGACCCGCAGCCTGCGGCCGCCCGCACCGGCCGGAGGAGGTCCCAAATGCTCTTGTACGCAGAACGCCCGCCTCTGCCCTCCGACGACAAACGCTGGAGAATCGTAAACGGTACGATGCGCAAGCATGGTTATTCGCGCAACGCGCTGATTGAGACGCTGCATACACTGCAGTCGTCGTTCGGATACCTGGACGAGCCGTCGATCAAATTTGTGGCGAAGTCGCTGCGCGTGCCGCTGAGCCAGGCGTACGGAGTGGTGACCTTCTACCACTTCTTCAGTCTGAAGCCGCCGGGAAAACACACCTGCACGGTGTGCCTGGGAACGGCGTGCTACATCAAGGGTTCGGACAAGCTGGTGGCGGAAGCCGAGAAGCTGCTGCACATCAAATCGGGCCAGACCACCGTGGACGGAGAAGTGTCGCTGACGACGGCGCGGTGCGTGGGCGCGTGCGGGCGAGCGCCGGTGGTGCTGCTGGACGGCGAGCTGGCCGGGCAGATCGAGGCGCCGGAGCTGGCCGCGCAGCTGGAAAGGTGGACGGCGCAATGAACGTGGAAGAGCTGCAGCAGATTTCCGCCGAGGCGCAGGAAGAGCGCGCGAAGTTCGATTACGAAGTGAACGTATGCATGGGCACCGGGTGCCTCTCGCAGCACAGCGATCAGGTGAAACGCGCGATCGAGAAAGAAGTGGAGAGCTGCGGGAAAAAGTGCCATGTGCGGCGGACCGGCTGCATGGGGCTGTGCGCAGCGGGACCGATGGTGCTGGTGGAACCGGCGGAGGTCCGGTACGGGCACGTGCACGAGGGCGATGCCAAAGAGGTTGTGGCGTCTCTGGGCGCCGAGCCGGTGGCGCGGCTGGATCCGAAGCTGGGCGCATACTTTGACGGACAGAATCATGTGGTGCTGGAGAATTCGGGGCACATCGATCCCGAGAAGATCGACGAATACATCGCGCGCGAGGGCTACGAGGCGCTGGTGAAGGCGCTGACGGAGATGACGCCGGCCGGAGTGATCGAGCAGATCTCGAAGAGCGGGCTCAGAGGGCGCGGGGGCGGCGGCTATCCCACAGGATTGAAATGGGACACGGTCGCCAAGGTAAAGGGCGCGCAGAAATACGTGATCTGCAATGGCGACGAGGGCGATCCGGGGGCATTTATGGATCGCAGCGTGCTCGAGAGCGATCCGCAGCGGGTGATCGAGGGAATGGCGGTTGCGGCGTACGCGATCGGGGCGACCAAGGGTTTCATCTATGTGCGCGCGGAATATCCGTTGGCGGTGCAGCGGCTGACGGTAGCGATCCAGCAGGCGCGGCGGCGGGGATTCCTGGGAAACGGAATCTGCGAGACGACGTTCAACTTCGACATAGATATCCGGCTTGGCGCCGGAGCGTTTGTCTGCGGCGAAGAGACGGCGCTGATCGCCTCGATTGAGGGCAAGCGGGGGACGCCGCGGCCGCGGCCGCCGTATCCGGCAGTGAGCGGGCTGTGGGGCGAGCCGACGCTGATCAACAACGTGGAAACCTTCGCCAACGTGCCGCCGATTATCCGCAGAGGCGGGGAGTGGTTCTCGTCGATGGGCACGGCGCGCAGCAAGGGCACGAAGGTCTTCGCGCTGACGGGAAAGATCCAGCGGACGGGCCTGGTGGAAGTGCCGATGGGGATGACGCTGCGGCAGATCATCTTTGGGATCGGCGGAGGAGTACCGGACGGACACAAATTCAAAGCGGTTCAAACTGGCGGACCCTCAGGCGGATGTTTGCCGGAGGAGCACCTCAATTTGTCCATCAGCTACGACGCGCTGATCAGCGCGGGCTCGATGATGGGCTCGGGCGGCATGATTGTCATGGACGATACCTCGTGCATGGTGTCGGTCGCCCGCTTCTTTATGGAATTCTGCATGACGGAGTCGTGCGGCAAGTGCGTGCCGTGCCGGGCGGGGACGGTGCAGATGTACGAGCTGCTGACGAAGATCTGCCAGGGCGAGGCGACGCACCGCGACCTGGACCAGCTGGTCGAGCTGTGCGAGGTGGTGGGAGCGACGAGTTTGTGCGGGCTGGGGCAGACGGCGCCCAATCCGGTACTGAGCACCCTGCGGTATTTCCGGCATGAGTACCTGGCGCACATCGAGGAGAAGCGCTGCCCGGCAGGGGTGTGCGCGATGAGCCCGGCCGCGGTGGAGGCAACACGCGGGGAGGTGCACGCATGAGCGCCGATGGGAACATTCGCACTCTGACGATCGACGAAGTGGACATCAGCGCGCGGGCGGACCAGACGATTCTGGAGGCAGCGCGGGAGCACAACATTGCCATCCCGACGCTGTGCCATCTGGAAGGATTGTCGGAAGTGGGCGCGTGCCGGCTGTGCCTGGTGGAGGTGAAGGGCGCGCGGCGGCTGCGGCCGGCGTGCGTGACGCGGGTGGAAGAGGGGATGGAGGTGACGACCCACTCGGCGAAGATCGACCGCTACCGCACGCTGATCCTGGAGCTGTTTTTCGCGGAGCGCAACCACGTGTGCAGCGTGTGCGTGGCGAACGGGAACTGCGAGCTGCAAAACCTGGCGCTGCAGCTGGGCATGACGCATGTGGAGATTCCGTACCGGTATCCGCAGCTGCCGGTGGATGCGTCGCACCCGCGCTTC
>DATJQW010000095.1:0-15222 GCA_035505395.1 Acidobacteriaceae bacterium | reverse complement strand
AGCGCCGACGCCAGCACATCCCGATTGTATTTATCACCGCTCAGACCGGCGAGAATCTTCGCAGGCAGATGCTCGCGAAAGGCGCCGTCGAGTGCCTGATCAAGCCATTCAGTGACGAGGCTCTGCTGGACGCACTCAACTCGGCGCTTCGGACCAACTGAAAGTCCTGCTCTGGAGAAAACGATGAATCTCCCCTCCGCTTTTGACCGTGGAAGTGACGCACAATTGCCGGTCTCGAGGCCGATTGTGTTCATTGTTGACGACGACGTCTCCGTACGCGAATCGCTGAGCCTGCAGATGCGGAACGAAGGCTGGCAGCCTGAGACTTTCGCATCTGCACAGGAGTACCTGGCACGGTCTCCGGTAACGGTGCCGAGCTGCCTGGTGCTCGACATCGTTCTGCCGGGGATCACTGGCCTCGAGCTGCAGCGGCTGATTGCCGACGAATGGGCGGTGACGCCGATTATCATCATCACCGGCTACGGCGACGTGCCCAAAACAGTCCAGGCCATGAAAGCCGGCGCCATCGAATTTCTGACCAAACCGTTAAACGATAAGCTCCTGCTGCCGGCCGTTCGCCATGCCCTCGCCCGGAGTCAGAGTGCCCTCAGGCATAAGGCTGAGTTCGACAAGCTTCAGTGCTGCTACGCAGCGCTCACGCATCGCGAGCAGCAGGTGATGCAGTTAGTAGTTTTGGGAATGCCGAATAAACAGGTTGCCGAAGAACTCCACATCAGCGAGATTACCGTCAAGGCGCATCGTGGCCGCGTCATGCAAAAGATGCAGGCAGACTCTTTGGCGGATCTGGTGAAGATGGCTGGCAGGCTCCAGTCCGGCTCGGGTGTGCGCGCGGCAAGAAGAAGTCCCGACCGCTTCGCGCTCCCGCAGCAGCACAGCGTGGCGTAGTATCGGCAATTCAATCTGCCACATTCTCAGAGCTGACTGAAGGGCCGCCGCGGCCGGCGGACCGACCTTCCTCTGCATCCGAACCTTGTGGGAGGAGTTTGCCAATGCGTTCTGACATCGTTCCTGGAAGCACGTTCCCCGACTATCAGCTGCCCGATCACACGAACACGCTGCGGAAGCTCAGCGAAATACAGGGCGAAGATCCGCTGATCCTCACTCTTTCCCGCGGCCACTACTGTCCAAAGGAGCACCAGCAGCATCTGGAACTGGCGTCGTTCTATCCAAAAATCGCGGTGAGCTACACCCAGATTGCCACCATTTCCACCGACGAGCACCACACGCTGCAGGAGTTCCGCGCCTCCGTCGGCGCCCAGTGGCCGTTTCTGTCCGATCCCAAACGAACCGTACAGAAAGACCTCGATATTCAGGAGTACACCGACCCCGAGCACGATCCAATGATTCCATACACACTGGTGCTGAAGCCGGGGCTCGTGGTTTACCGCATTTACAACGGCTACTGGTTCTGGGGCCGTCCCTCGGTCGTCGATCTCTGGGACGATCTTCGCGCCCTCACCAGCGAAATTCGGCCCGACTGGGACCTGAGCGCCCCGGGGCTCCGCGACGCGTGGAACTCGGGCGACCGATCTCCGTTCCACGGATGGAACAAGCGTGCGTAATCGATACCTTGAATGACGCCTGAGTCGTCGCCACCCGTCAGCACCCCTGGCCGATCAGGAAACCTGTAGAGAGAGACTCAGGCGGCTCCGGTTACCTCCGCCGCCCGCCCGGAGATTCGTCAGGGAGTGTGCCTGACTTCCGCGAGGTGCTCGGTGTCAATCAGGTGAACCGCCAGCAGCCGGCTGTCCAGAACCTGATAACCCTTCTCGAGATTCACGCGCAGCAGCGCCTGGAATACGGGCACTTTACCGTTTTGTGCGGGTGAATTGCGCGGGCCGAGAGATTGCGCAAGTTCCTGCACGCCGGTTTTCGACGTGGCCAGCAGGACGGCGCCCTCGGTGCCAGTCGTGTCGAGCCCCCCAAGGTCGACGATGTGGCGCCCGGCCACGACTCCCGGCTCAAACGTGATGAGTGCGTAGTCGGCCTTCAGAACCTGAGTCACCGGATCGCGTTCCGTCTGATACATCGCCTGTTCTCCCGGACGAGGATGGGTGTCGAGGATGTGGCCGTTCCACAGGTCGTGCGGCGAGAAGGGGTCCACGAACAAAAAGTCGCCGGCGGGCGGAAGCTGCTGCACGGCGACATTCTGGAAGGGCGAGCCCAGCAGGATGACGTTGTGCTGTTTCAGGTCGTCTGTGGTGATGTCGTAGCTGGACTCGACGGTAGGGGTGGCGCCCATCTGGGTGAACAGCGCCATGAGCGTGGCTACCGCCTGCAGTTCTCCGGTGCCGGTGTATCCGTTGTCGTAATAGAGGGGACCCGCCCTGGCCACGAGGCCAGGATTGGAGGCGAACTGGCGCGCCAGATGCGGGTCGACCGGAGCGCCGCGATTGTCAGCGGCGCCGCGGCGGAAGCGGAACAGGTCCGCAGAGTCATCGAGCAGGAATACCGCGTCGGCGTAGGCGATGATTGGCGACGGGTCATCGCGGAGGAAGGGCGCCCAGAACGATTTAACCGGATCGGCGGCGATCTCCGCCGATTGGTTCGCCGAGACGCCCGCCACGCCAGTGCGATGCCGGAAGTTTGCCGTCCAGAAGCCGGCCGCAAAGACAGCAGCCGCGAGCACGGCGGCGACCGGGATCAGAAGTCCTCGCGGCAGGGCACGCGTACGGATTTCGGCGACCTCGTCGCGTTCGTGATCGTGCTCCAGCGGGGAGAGGGGACGAAGACCGGAGGAAAGCGACGGCAGCGTCTCGAATCGAGGGAGATAGTGCCCTTTGGGAATCTCTACCAGGATCGAATCCTGTGAGCCCTCCAGATCGTAATACTCTTTCAGCTTTTGCCGCAGGCGATAAACCTGGACCCGGACGATGGGATCGTTCTTGGGGTCGAAATCCTGGCGCCGGCCAAGGGCTTCGACGCCGATGGTGTATTCCTTGATCTCCTGGGCGTGTTCATCGAGAACCCGGGTGGCCAGGAAGCGCAGGAGCAATTGCAGAGTCGGCGCGCTGTGAAAGGTCTCCGAGTCGATGATGCGCTGCACCTGATCGTGACAGACGGCGGGAGGCACGGCTGGATGTTCCGCTACCGGCGAGTTGGCCGTCATGCTGGTCACATGCCCTCCCTGCGACGGCAACGATTCTAGCGGGCTGATTACATCTTTGCCAACCATCCGCAGCTGCAACACGAAAGCCGTTGCTGTCCCAGACCGCCAGGAAAGCGGCGACTCGTAGCTGCGGTCGTGCCTTTGCGGCAACGCCAGGCCACAGCGTCACATTTGCGGTCGCCTACACCCGGCGAAGCACGAGACTATCCGTGTTCTGCGAGCCGGACTGCAGATTTCGTCGCCCCGTTCGCGAGCGTCAGCGCCTGTGAGGCTCGCGTCAGGTCGCCTCCTTCCACGATGATTCCGCTGCTGCCTGCTCCTTCCACGCGCAGGAAGGCCCGCGCGCTGCCGAGGACTCGCGGCGCCGTGACCAGCACCTGCTGCGCATCAATGAGCCGAAGTGCCGATTCCGCCTGGGCATTTCCCTCAACCGACAATCCGCTGATGACCGCATCCTCGACGCGGTCCAGAATCAGCGCCGGCCGCAGGTCAGGCGTTGCCAGGTCGAAACGGATGTTGCTCATGGAAAGGGCCCGCGCGTTCCGCGCGTAGAAGCCATACGCCGGCATCGGTCCGAGAATGAAATACTCCCCTGCCAGCTCGGGCAGTTCACGCCGCGCCGCATCATCCCCAGTCCCGCCGCCGCCAAAGGTCAGGTGGATGTTTTCGAAGGAAACCTTTTCAAGAATCGCATCGCCCACACAGTTCAGCGTGATGCAGGAGTGCAGCTCGCCCGGGCGGTAGATGTCGGGAAACGGCAGCCCGGCCAGCTGCGGCGGATTCGTCGTCACCGTGCCATGAATATTGCTGAAGGAGATGTTGCGCACCACCGCCGGCTCTCCGGGGTCTGCAGGAACCGCGTCCACTGGCGTCGGTCCCGCTCCCGCCTGGTGCGGCTGGCGCGGTCCCACGCTGATCGAAATCGGCCCTGTGACCTCGTCGAGAACGAGATTCGAGAACGACATGTTCTCGAAGCGCGAGCCGGGCACGCCGTGGAACTTGATCGGGCATCCGAAAACCTGGTGCAGCACGCAGTTGGAGACGGCGATGTCGCTGGCCGCTCCGCCGCCGAACCGAAAGCACGACCAGCGTGTGCTGAACGAGGAATTCGTGATCGTTACCGCGCGGCAGCTTCCAAAGAGCGCACAGGCATCGTCCTGCGACATCACCGTGCAGTTACTCACCGTGACGAACTCGCAGCTGATGAAGTGAAAGCCGTCGTTGTTCTCATTCACCCGGTTGTAGATGTAAATCGCCTCCATGTGCACCAGCCGGGACTGGATGACGCGCACGCTGTGGTAGGCCCCGTTCAGCAGATCGATGTCGCGCACGCGGAGGTTTTCGCAGCGATAGAACAGCAGATGGTAAGGACGGCGGCTGCCCCCGATGCCGCTAGGCGGCGGCACATCGTGCACGGGGGAATGAAACTGCCTTCCCTGGCCGTCGATTGCTCCCGGACCCTCGATGGAAACGTTGCGAGCGTGCACCGCATACAGCAGCGCCCAATTGCCGTCCTCGAGGGTCGAATCTCCGCTCAGCGGGATCGCCTCCACGGCGTGGTAATCGCTGCCATGTGCGCTTCCCAGCAGCTTTCCGGCTGCCGCGAGCCGCAGCGTCACATTGCTCTTCAGCTCCACCGAGCCGATCAGGAACGTGCCGGCGGGCACCAGTACCGTGCCTCCGCCGTCGGCGGCGCAGGCATCGATCGCCTTCTGTACGGCGACAGTATCAAGGGTCTGGCCGTCGCCTCTGGCTCCATAAGTGCGAACGTTGTAGACCCGTGCACCCTCGTCCAGCTCTGGAGCGGCGGTTTCCTGCCCACTCGCCGAACGCAGACCTGCCGCTCCTGCGCCGAAAATCGCTGCCAGAACCGGCAGCGTTTGCCGGCGGCTTAGAAGCGGCGATCCGGTGCGTTTCCGGTCCCTGTTCTCACTCATGGTTGCCTGCCTTATTGATACTCCATCGCTGTGCGCTTCCCTGCCTTGCAAAACGCAGTCGTGAATCATCGCAACGCGCGCATCGGTCCCACGCGCCGATACTCGTCTTCATCCTGCGAGGCTCCCTTCCCTGATGTGTCTCGGGAGGCGTGAGAGCGTTTTGTGCGGCACCGCAATCAGGTTCCGTTCGTGCAAGGTATTTCCTCCGCTTCGGCTGAGTCTGGCTCGCACAGCCATCTGCCGAGAGCCAACCGCAGGTGCTCTTCCATCGCCTTCTTTGCCTCGTCCGGCTGGGACCGGCGAATTGCACGGTAAATTTCGCTGTGCATCCGCGCAGACTCCCGCAGGTCCGGAGACAACTCACTGCTCTCCCCGGGATCTTCAAAAGGAGGACACAGGAGCGCTTCTGCGAAGGCAGCCAGCAGCGAATTTCCGGCCGATTGCGCCATCCTCCGATGGAAGCGAAGAGAGTGCTCCGCGTGCTCGCCCGGAGTTGTGGCTGAGTACATCTCCACCACTTCCTCGGCCATCGCTGTATGATCGTCCTCCGTGGCGCGGTGCGCGGCGAGCCCTGCCAGCTCCGTGGCCAGGAAGCAGCGTGCCTCCGCCAATTCCCTGGGTCTCGAAATGTACAAAGCGCAGAGCAGATCCAGGAGAAGCTGCGGCGGATCCTCGGCCAGAACCATGCCCGCGACGGGGTGTCGCTGAAGAACTCCCAGCGTGCACAGACACGCGATTCCCTGGCGTACATAGCCGATTCGCATCCCGAGGGCTGACGCAAGTTCGTGGTCGGAAGGAATGCAGTTTCCCCCGAGCAGAATGCCTGCCCGGATCTGGGAGCACAGATAGCTGATGACCCCGGCGCTGCGGTCGATTCGAGTTACGGATTGTACGGGCCTGGGCATACAGCATTCCTTATTCCATCGGCGCGCCACACGCACATCAGCTCTGCACGCCGTCTTTCAGTCCTCGAACCCACAGAGCGTCCACGTTGGTCGAATCATGGATCTCCACAACCAGCGCGTTCGCCGGCGTCCGGATGTGAAACAAATCGGCTCCGTCCACATTCTGCAGGACGATCGCAGGCCTCACATCTTCGGAAAGCGCGGCAATCTCAATTTCCGAGAGGCTTACGTTCTTCACATGGCGCAGATAAAAGCCCTGCGATGGCATAGGGCCGAACATGTTGGGTTCGGGATACTTCTGCTCGTCTTCGGCGGGCATGATGGCCGCCTGTTCCTTTGTGCCTCCGCCGCGATGCTGAATATAGATGTTGTGCAGGCGCAGATCCTGAATCTCATGTCCCGGAACTCCGCTGATGATGCACCCAAACTGTGAAGCTGAGTTCGAACACACCACATTGCTGATGGTCACCCGTTGCAGGGTCCCGGTTGTCGTAGCTTCTGCCGGCCCACGCAGACGGCTGCCCAGGCGCAGGAAGATCGGCGCCGAAACAATGTCCCGCATCGTCAGATTCGTGATCGTGACGTCTTCGAGAAGCGCGCCGTCCACGGTTTCGAGCGCCAGTCCCTGACAGCCGTCGAAGACGCAGTTAGCGACGGCGATGTTCTTAAATCCGCCGTTCGATTCGGTTCCGAACTTGATGCGTCCGGTGTGCGGCACCCGCGCCGACGGGTCAAACTTCTTCCAGGTACCATCGAGCATCGAGCCGAGCTCATAAGCGCCGGTCACATAACAGTTGATGATCTCCAGATTCTCCGTTGCTCGCGCATATCCCAGCGCGTAACTGCTCTTGGGCACAATGCCGTCATCCCACGGCGAGTTCACCGCGCAATTGCTGACGCGGACGTTGCGGCAGCAGTCGATATCCATCCCGTCGCGGTTCGTGTCGATGGTCAGGCCGTCAATCAGCAGATTGTCCACGCCGGTGGCGAGAATGCCGAACCAGCCGCCCTGCAGAATCTGGAAATCCCGCAGCTGCACGTTGTGGCAGTTTTTCAGGCTGATCGACTTGTTGCCCACGCCGCTGGTGCGCCGATCCGCAGGATTGTGGGTCTGGGGGCCATTGTTGCGGCTCAGGCCGCGTCCCCAGATCCGCCCCGGGCCGCAGATGGATACGTTTTCCAGCCCGACCCCCCAGATCAGGCTGTTGTGCCAGTGATTGTGCCCGTAATCCTGATACGCCTCCCACGGTTGATCGGGCTCCGGCTCATCGTAACCACCGGCCTGTCCTTCCGGCAAAGGGTCGGCGGCAACGATGATCGCGCCCTGATCGAGGAACAGCGCTACGTTGCTCTTCAGGCGGATCGAATAACTCAGATACTCTCCGGCCGGAAAGAGAACCGTGCCCCCACCCGCCGCCTCTGCCGCCTCGATCGCGCGGTTGATGGCCGGTGTATCCACGGTTCTGCCATCGCCCGCAGCGCCGAATCGCCTCACATCGAATCGCGCTGACACCTCGCCTGCACCGCCCCGCTTCTGCTCGGCCTGCATCGATGCGGGGAAGGCTGTCACCATCGCGCCCGCGGCGCCCGTGCCCGCCAGTTTCAGGAAATCCCTTCGCGGCTTCAGATCCAATCCAACCTCCCGTTTCTCAGGTAACTGACTGACGTTTTCACTCCACCCGGGTTCCTTCCGTCAATGGCGCACTCCGCTCTTTTCGGGGCTCGCGAATGAAATGGTCGCCACATTCGACGGACCGCTCTCCCCATTGCTGTTTACTGCGGTCACCCGATAGATATAGCTCTTTCCCTGGGCTACGGCGGCGTCCTCAAACAGCGGAGTTGTCAGCCCACTGGAAATTCTCGCGAACGACTGGCCACCGTTCGTCGATCTCTCCACGTCGTACGTTGTCGCCGCGGAGACGACATTCCATGACAGAGAAGCGTGGCCATGGCCAGCGGCCGCCTGCAGTCCAGCCGGCGCCGGCGGAGCGGGACCATCCGGCAGCAGCCCATAGATACAGAGTTGGCCGCTGCCGATATTCTGCATTCCGAAGCTGGACAGATAGACCTTCCCGTTGGCGATCGTCGGCGGCGCCATCTTGGAGTAATTGCCGCAGTCGTCGCGCTGAGGATTCTCGAGCGAGTTCCACAACTCGTGCAGGATGTCGTTGGCGTCGTAGGCGTGGAGAATGCCCGGACGCGATTCATGCCATGAATCTCCCGTGTAGTGGATCGCCGCCCACAGAATTCCGTCCCGGTTGCCATTTGCCGAAAGAGAGAGCATCGCCCCCGGATGCCCGTGGTTCTGCTCCGGTCGCATCGCAAAGGGCGTGGGATTGAACTTTTCGCCGTCGAACTTGTAAGCGCGCAGATGATCGCGCTGCCCCCACATATAGATCATCGGCCCATTTTTTGCGCTGTCCCAGTAAACAATGCTGTGCAGATGCGAGCCCGTGGCCTGGAAGTGCTGGATCGCGTGCTCATCTCCGAAGTGGCCCATGTGCTCGGTATCGACCACGTAGAGCACGCCCTGCTTGCCGCCATCGATCACCTCGTGCTTTCCCGGCAACAGAGTGGCTCCCGAGGAGTCGAGGTCGGCGTCGATCGAATCGAGGTAGAGGTGATTGGTCGGCGTGAACCAGTCCAGCAGGTGCAGTTGCGGATCGAGTTTGAGGAAGCTCTCCCCGAAGTTCCGGACGCCATCCCAGGTGCCGTTCGCGGTGACAACGTAGAGGTTGCCGCGATCGTCCACGGCGGGGGCCTGCCCCGACTGCCAGATGCTGCCTTCTTCGCCCGTTGGCGTTGTGTTGAACACAGCAGTCTGCCGCAGGGAGTGTGCGTCGTAGGCAAACAGAAAGCCGTGGTATGGCTCTTTGTCGCAGTGCGAGGAGTAGCCGATGTAAATCTGGCCGTTGGCCAGCGCCAGCGCATCCCTCTGGTTCTGCATCAGCGGGTCGAACTCTGGAGCTTCGATGGCGACGGGGCTGCCGGGCAGATCGACGCCGGTGGCCAGATCGAGGGCATGCAGCCGCTGAACGAAGTCGCCCTGCAGGCGGGTGAGTGCCACGACATAGAGAACGCCGCGCGCCCTGTCGATCACCGGGGTGCCGATGATGCCCATGTTTCCGTTGATATCGGTGCAGCCGAAGTCAAAATCGTCCACGTTGGCCGGCGTGCCGAAGTTCACATGCCAGAATGGCGCGGGATTATGGGCATCGTTGGCGTCGAAGGCATAGACGCTGTTGTTGACCGTTGTTATGTAGACGACGTCGTGGGTTCCCCCGCCGATCTTCACATCCGTGACGACCAGTGGCTGGCTGTACACCTGATCGTCGACAACGTGTTTGATCAGCATTCCGAAGTGCTTTTCGTTGACGTTCTCCGGCGTCAGGATGGTCTCGTTCAGGTTGGCGCCCGTACGCTCACGATTGTTGTGCTGGGTAAGAACGTCGACGCGCGCCTCGCACCGAGCGCACAACCACAGCGCAGTTGCCAGCCCGGCCAACGCCCATGCCGAGGGCCGGGTTCTGCGATGCGCTCGCTGCTTCCGATTCGATTTCACAACCATGAAGTAGGACTCCAATTCTCAAGATAGTAAGAAGACGCACCAGTTACCGCACCGGAGTATAACCTGCCGTTATTCCTGATCCGATCCATAACTCGCTCGTTCCCTCCCCTTCTTCATGCCGGCTGCACCTTCGCGACATGCGACTCGCCGGGAGCTACCTCGACCGTGCATTTCGTTACGGCGATTCCTGCGGGATGCACAGAATTGGTCGCTGCAACCTTCTTGCCGTCCACGAGAATCGTCCCCGCTCCCGCAGGCAAGTTTACTTCCCACAGCAGCGCGGGCCCGGCCTCATTAGTGAACGCGGTTTCGGAGTTCTGCACGTGGCGGACCGCGATGACGTTATGGCCCACCGGCACATGCCGCAACGCAGCCCACGATGTCGCGGCGGTGAGTTGCGGGAAGGTCGCGACCGTAGCGCCACGCGGAGCCGGCTGGATCCCCATGAGACCTTTGCCCAGATTGCCGATGACCGTGAACGAAACTTCCGGATAGGTGCGTCGTTTGAGCCCGGGGTCCATCAGGGCCAGCAGAACGGCGCAGGCGGCGCTGGTTCGCCCGTAGGCATAGAAGATGTCAGGCAGGTAACTGACTCCCTCCACGCCTCCGATGACGCCGGTGCGCGCAGCCTGGTCAAGATGTAGCCGGCCTTCGAGCCGATCGAGAGAGGCTTGGGTTTTCGGGCCCGGATCGGTGAGACCGAAATAGAGCGGGAACTCGATATCGCTGCCGCCGGTGCTGGCCTTCAGGTCGGCATGGAACTTGCCGTCCTCGCCGAGCGCGCCATGGAAGGATTGCGCAGCGGGATCCCACCAGCGGTCGTTGTACAGCATCTTCAGCGATTCGGCCTTCGCCGCGAACGCAGCCGCCTCGGCCGGCGTGCCCCGCGCTCGCTCGATTTTTGCGTAGTCGCTGTACGCTGCATACTGCGCCGCAATCAGATCGGCCCCGACCAGCACCTGGTTCTGCAGATCCTCGTCGTAGGTGGCGATTCCCATGTGGCCGTCGCCGGGCAGATGCTCCAGCAGGCCGTTGTGATCGTGATCCCATGCCGCAACATAATCGGTGACGGTGCGGCGGTAGTAGTTCAGAAACACTGGGTCGCTGACATAGGCATCGTTGCGCGACCACAGCCATTGCCGGTAACAGGCGTCGAGCACATCGAAGTTCGCAGGCAGGTCGTACCAGAAATCATGATCGCTCTTATAGTCAACCGGCGCAGGTTTGCCATCGCCGGTGATTTCCCACCAGGTGCACCATTTTTTCGAGGCGGAAATGTGCGCTGCAAACTGGCGCAACATATTTTGCGTTCTCGCGCCTAGCCCCAGCAGTTGCGCGCCAGTGCTCATGTGCGACACATCGCGCATGCAAAAGGCATTGCGGCCGGGCAGGGCTGCTTCGTACCAGGGGCCAACCGGATCGCCGTTATGCACATATTCAAGTGCCTGTGCTTTGGCCCAAGCGAAGCCGGCGGCGAGCTTTGCATCCGACGACGCCAATTCGATCGCACCCTCCACCACCGGGATCTGAGCGTTTCCGGCCACAGCCAGGGGAACAGCAGAAGACAGACCACGCCCGGAGACGGGACGCAGCACGGATACGGCGCCTGCGAGTTCCGCAAGCGATCGCAGGAAGTTTCTTCGGGTGGTGGCCGCGCCGGTAACCTTGATCAAGGGGAATTCCGCTCCGCCGCTGCTGAGGATGGTTGCGCCGGCAACTTTCGCGACCGCCGCCGACAATGGTTGATGAGCAGCGGGGCGGCGCCGAAGAAGCCTGGACGCGCGCCCCATTATTATTGTGCGCGAACCGATGGCTGTGGTTCGCACCGTGCGATCTGCCCCTCAGAACATAATGGTGACGCCCAGTTGCCCCTGCCTCGGCAGGAAGTCGCTGGTGATCACCCCGAACTGCCCGGGGCCGGCACTTTCATTGGTATTCGGCGGCTGCAGGTTGACATGGTTGAAAATGTTAAAGAACTGGCCCACGAGCTGCACCTGCATGCGCTCGGTCACGTGGATCGCCTTGCTGAAGGACATATCCCAGTCCTGATAGCGCGGCCCGTATCCGTTACCCTCGGCGACAGCAGCGTTGCCGAAGATGAATCCGACCGGCTGTGAGTAGCAGCTCGTGTCGATCCACTCCTGAATCGTGTGCGGATTGTACGGGTTCGCGGGACAGCCGTAATTCGCGCGCTCCGTGCTGGAATTGCCGAGGAGGTACTGGTTGCTTGCGGTCACCAGCATGGGCGCCCCGGATCGGAACCAGGTGACGCCGCTGATGGACCATCCGCCGACGAAGGCATTTTCGAGGGGAGTGGTGGAATTGGCAAATTGCTGTCCGCGTCCGAACGGGAGCGCGTAGACATACGTGACGGTGAGGGTCTGCGGAAAGTTGTTCCGCTGCCAGCCGACCGTATCCAGGTACTGATGCATGTCGTAAGAATCGAGGGGGTTGTTGATGTTATCCATCATCTTCGACCAGGTGTAGGCGGCGGTGAAGGTCAGGTTCGCTCCGGCGCGCCGCTCGAGCACCAGTTCGCCGGCATTGTAATGCGACTTGCTGTCGCTGTTGCGGAAATCCACCGTCGAGATCGACCCATTGTCGGTGGGGGTCCAGCCGGGGTTGGTGGGAAATGTGTAGTACGGCTCGCATTCCGGAAAACCTGGATACAACGTGGTGCCGTACAGCGCCTGCAACTGCTGGTAGGTCGGCCCGTTGCCGAACGCCGTGGGATTGCACTGGTTGAGCTGCCTGTCGTCGTAGAGGTGGCTGCCAGCCGTGCCCACGTAGGCGACACGGAGCGCCATATTCCGATCGAGTTGCCGCTCGATGCTGACGTTCCAGGCTTCCGCTTCGTCCTGGCGGAAGTTCTGGGCGACCTGATAGACGCCGAAGCCCGGCGGCGAAAAGATCAGCCCGCCCGGCGTTACGCTAAACGGAACGATCGGCGTATACACCGGCGTTCCGGTGGTCACGTTGCCGGGCAGTCCGTTGGCGAGGATGAGCGAGCCGCAGGTAGAATACTTCGCCGAATCGGGGTTCGCAGGGTTTCCGTTGACGCCGTACGGCGTCGAGCAGTTACTCATGGGCGCATCGTTGTTTTCCTGTTCCAGTTCGGGGAAATTGCGCTCCAGGGTGCCGCCGTCGGCGCCGAAGTTGTCATTGAAATAGCTGATCCCAAAAGCGGAGCGGATTGCCGTTTTGCCGTTGTCAGGCGTGTAGGCGAAGCCGACGCGCGGCGCGAGATTGCCGTAATAGGTGTTCACATTAGGGCCGCGGTTGCTCGACGAAGCTACCTGGATCTCGCCAGCATTCGTACCAGTAGTGACGAAATTGCTTTGCAGATTTTTAGTATCCACCGGGTGCGTGTAGATGTCGTAGCGGACACCGAGGTTGAGCGTCAGCTTGTCGCTGAGACGCAGGTTATCCTGAGCAAACTCCCCGATATCGGCGGTCCGAGTGTTGGGCGAGTCGAAGAAGTGGTCGCGGGCGACAGCTCCCCCCTGGCAGCTGCCACTGTTGCCCAGAGCGCCCACCAGCCAATCGGCGAGAGCCGCTCCGGTGCTGCCGTTACCCGTGTAGTCGCCGGTGGCGCAGAACTGCCCGCGAGGGTCGTTCTGCGGATTCGTGACGCGCGCCTGGATGGGGTTGTACACGAAGCCGAATATCCAGCTATGACGGCCGCGCACCAGCGAGAACGTGTCGTTGAACTGGTAAATGTTGGAAAGCCGTCCCAGACCCTGAGGCACCGAACCCGGGTCCCCCGTGCCCGTAAAGCCGCTGATGTTGACTGCGGCCACACCGCTGGTATCCGGGTAGGCGGCGATATTGCCATTGGGGACGCCGAGAATGTTGTTTTCGTCCGTCCCGTACGCGGTGGTGAACTGGGAGGTGGCGAAGCGGCTGTAGCCGATTCTCAGCTGGTTGATCATGTTGCCGTTATTACCAAAGATGTGGTCCCAGCCGACCACGTTGTTCGTGACCTGATTGGTTGCGTTGTTATTGCCGTTATTCATGAAGATGGCCGGCGAGCTGTCGGCGCCCAGATACAGAGGCTCGGAGACCGTCCGGTCGCTGTACCCAAAGCGAGCGAAGAAGCGGTCGTGCTGCGAGAAGGCGTAATCGACGCGCGCATCTTCCTGCGGCATGCTGAAGTCGGTGTCCTGCACAAACGTGGCATTATTGACGGCAAGTCCGGAAATGTTGGGCAACGGCCACACCGAGGAGCTCAGGAAGGACGACGCAAGGGGCACGATGTCCTGCGCGGGCACCGTGTCGTAAGTGCCTGCAACGGTGATGCTGGAACTGGCCGTGCAAGGCACGGGATTCGCAATGCCATTCGCTGCAGCGCTGTACTGGCACGCTGCCGGGTTGGTGATCGGGCCAGCGCCATTCGAATCGAATCCTGACAAGTCGCCGCCGCGGGCCGCCGCCGTGGGCAAGGTCTTAATGCCGGACGATCCTCCGGCCGTCCTCAGCCACTGCAGATCCGCCGCGAAGAACAGCCTGTCCCGGATAATCGGGCCATCGACCTCGCCACCGAACTGGTTGGAATGGTAAGGCGGGTTCAGGTGACTGAAGTAGTCCTTCGCATCCCAGTCGTTGTTGCGGTTGTACTCAAAGAGCTCACCGTGAAACGCATTGGTTCCGCTCCTCGTAGTGATGTTCGACACCATTCCGCCAAAGGTGCCGTATTGCGCGGATGGGTCGCTGGTCTCCAGCTTCATTTCGCTGATGAAATCCTCCGGAATCTGGAGTCCCGCATACGCATTCTCCAGTTCGACGTCTTCCACGCCATCCACCAGGTAGAGGTTCCCCTCGAAAGGAAAGCCGTTGGCTGAAGTGTAGTCGCCGCCTCCGCCGCCGCCCGGCTGGACCGATGCTGCCCCGGAGGAATCTTCGGGATTGCCCGCACCCCATGCCGCGGGCGTGGTTCCAGGAGCCAGCTGCATCAGCAGCATCTCGGTCCGCCCGTTGACCGGCAGGTTGCGGAGCTGCACCTGGTCGATCGTTTGGCCCAGGTCGGAGGTGGTCGTCTCGACCAGCGGCGCCTGGCCGCTTACGATCACCTGCTCATTCACTCTGCCGGGCCGCAGCATCACGTCCACACGCGTCGCCTGTTCCACCTGGACGACGTTGCTGCGCGAAACAACGGTTTCGAAGCCGGACGCGCTTACCGTCACCGTGTAGAGGCCTGGGTTGAGGGTGGGAAAGGTGTAGTAGCCCTGGGGTCCGGTGGTGGTCTTGTCCACGACTCCGGTGCCCTGGTTGGTGAGCGTGACGCCGGCGTTGGGAACGGCGGCTCCCGTCTGATCCTGAACCGTTCCGAGCAGGGTGCCCGTCACTGCCTGCCCAAAGGCGCCCTTGCCGGAAAACGAAAGCACGAGGGCCAGTGCCACGGCTCCCCATGTTGCGGTCACTCGTTTCTGCATACTTCCTCCCAAAATCCATGACGCGGGTGCAGGCACGTGCCGGTGTCAGCGTCTTCAGCAGAGGTGGCCAACCTTATTGCTTCCTCTATTGCTTCCTCGCGGCCGTGCGGAACACCCCTCTGACCGGCGACGTCGAGCCTGACCTCCTAAAAGGCACGGTTTCCCGGCTTCTTCGAGGTCACAACCTGCATCCTGTCGACCCGCGCGGATCGCCGGCCCTGAACAGCGGTCAGACCACCTCTCATTGGCG
>DATJQW010000094.1:0-7483 GCA_035505395.1 Acidobacteriaceae bacterium | reverse complement strand
TACAGCCTGCACCCCGAATCTCATGTACCCCGCTTGTTACGGCGGGCGAGAGTTGACACCGTGATCCCGAATTGCTCAGGCCGGTTGTCGTGGCGTCACAGGGCCCGTCCCTCAGCCACTCTGCATGAAATTCAGGCTCGCCCACGAGGAGCAAACTTGAATACTCATTTGATATCACAGCTCGGTGGCCGATGCAAATCCCCCACACACCCACTCCCGGCCGCTGTCGTGCCGACTCCATGAAAAGGCGGCGCGAAAGCCCGCAGAATCCTCGGGTTGGCACTTTGAGGATCATGTAGCTTTTACAAACCGGAAAGGTAGTTTCCGGGTCACAACGCAACGGTAATCACCTCGGTTACTTACCATCGACCCGCGCAAACCTCGGGTCTTCAATGTCTTGATACGCGACACTGGCCGGCCACCGCCCTCACGGCATGGCGCTGCGCTTGCATTCCTCCTTAGCAATGAATACCTCGACTCTGATGGAAATCCTGGTGGAGATCGAGCGGGCACTCCAGCGCACCAACTATGGAGCCGCCCGTTCCCTTGTGATGGAGGCGGAAGATTTTGTTCTCCAGAGCGAACGGGAAATGATCCACCGCCAGGCTGAAAAACTGCGCCAGGCGGCGTGATTTGGGCTACGGGCCTTCCCAGCAAAGTGCCGTGTGCCGGCGCCAATTTGTACCCGCGAGCTGATTCTCGGGGAATTCATCGGACTTGTGCGGACCGTTCACCCTTTCCCGTCCTGCTCCGCTCTCCACTGAAAGCAGATCCCGAACCCATCCGGATCTGTCAGGTAGATCTGTTTCATCCCGTACGGCGCCACCTTCGGCGCCCGCGCCTCCACGCCCTTCGCCCTCAGCTCCGCATAGGCTCCATCCACATCCGGACACCCAAAGTACAAACATGTGTCCCTGTGCCCCCGTGCCCGCTGATGCTCCTCCCGCGTCGGCCGCTCCTCGTCGAACTCGTATGCGGAGTTCAGCATCAGCTCGCCCGTCCCCAGCCGCAGCCAGCACCAGTGAAACCGGTCCTTGTCGCCGCCGAGGTGCGGCGACGAGCTCACGATCTCGAATCCCAGTTTGTCCCGATAGAACCGCACCGCCGTCGGCATGTCATACACCTGCAGCAGCGGACATACGCCCCTCACGTCCATTGCCATCGTTCACCTCCCCGGCTCCCGCGCGTTCACTCCTGACGTTGCATCTTATCGCTCCGCCATCGGGCCTTCCTTACCAGGCGGCTGCATTCCCGGTGCTGCCCTGCACCGCACCGGTCAGCCATGTGCGCTCCATCACATCCAGTCGCCCGCTCCGGCTGCCATTCTCGTCGCATACAACCGAGCAACAAGGTCCGCCAGTTCTTTCCGGGGCTGCGGACCCGTTGCTTCCACGGACTCCGCATGAGAATCGACCACGAAGAACTCGAAGACGGCATCTGCGCTCTGACCATGCTCGATCGGGTTGGCAGACGCAGCGACCAGGAAGCGGTGGCTCTGGCAATCCTGAGGGGGCGCACGGCCTATTTTGAGATGTCCCTGCAACTCAGGGATGGAAACGGCCGCGCCACCCCGCTCTTCCTCTCCATCCTGGATAGTCTCCGCGCGCGTCTGTATTCGCTCGGTGCAAGGGTCTGACGCGGCCTCCGGCGAGACTGTAACGGCTCTACCCTCACAGGCTTTCTGCCGCTGCTTGACAACATACCAGCCAGTCGGTATTGTCATCCGTCACGCTCGGAGTAAGCCCTTGTGACCCCAGTCACCCAGAAATCCTCGAAAGAGCGCCTCCTCGACGCCGCCATTTATCTCTTTCGCTCTCGCGGCTACACGGCCACCCGCGTCGACGACATCTGCGAGTACGCGGGACTCACCAAGGGCAGCTTTTTTCACCACTTCTCCAGCAAGGAAGATCTGGCCCGGGCTTCCATCCGGCGCTGGGAGCAACTGAACAGCTCCGCCTCCGACTCCACCCTCTACCGATTCCTGCCCGACCCGCTCGACCGCGTCCTCGGCTACGTCGACTTCCGCAAATCCCTCCTGCGCGGCGATCTCCCCGAGTACACCTGCCTCATCGGCACTCTGCTCCAGGAGATCTACATGACCCACCCGGTCCTCCGCCAGATCTGCGACGAGAGCATCTCCGAACAGGCGGCGCACCTCGAGGCCGACATCGCCGCCGCCATGCGGCTGCGTGGCCTTCAGACTTCGTGGACCGCGGCCAGCCTCGCCCTGCACATCGAGGCCGTCCTTCAGGGCTCCTTTATCCTTGCCAAAGCCAAGGACGGCCCTTCCGCCGCCGTCGCCTGCCTCGACCATCTCCACCGTTTCCTCACCTTGCTCTTCGCCTGATCCCCGGCCGCGCCATCCCCCTGTCCGTCCTCACCCGCCATCTGAGCTATAAACGGAAACAGAGGTACTGCCTATGCACGCCGCCGTCGTTGAATCCTTCGAGGCCCCACCTCGTTACTCCACCTTCGCCGACCCCGTCCCCGAAGCCGACGAGCTGCTGATCGATGTCCGCGCCGCCGGCCTGCATCAGCTGGTGCGGGGGCTGGCTGCGGGCAAGCACTACGGCAGCGCCGGAAAACTTCCCTTCGTCCCCGGAGTCGACGGCGTTGGCGTGGCATCGGACGGCCGCCGTGTCTATTTCCTCGCCGGGCGCAGCCCCTTCGGCAGCATGGCCGAACGCTCCGTTGCCGCCCGCGCTGCCTGCCTGCCCGTTCCCGATCCCCTCGATGACGCCACCGTCGCCGCCATGATGAATCCTGCCATGTCCTCCTGGGCCGCGCTTGCCGAACGCGCCCACTTCGCCCGCGGCGAAAGCGTGCTGATCCTCGGCGCCACCGGAACCTCCGGCCAGCTCGCCGTGCAGATCGCTCGCCGCTTCGGCGCCCACCGCATTGTCGGCGCAGGCCGCAACCGCGAGGCTCTCGACGAGGCGAAGACCCTCGGCGCCGACGCCGTGATTCCTCTCACCGACGACCGCGATGCTCTCGTCGCTGCCTTCCGCGACGCCATCGCCGAACACAAGATCGATGTGGTTCTCGACTACCTGTGGGGCGCGCCTGCTGAAACCCTGCTCGCTGCCATCGCGCAAAAAGGGCTGGCCCACGCCGCACCGCGCATCCGCTATATCCAGATCGGCTCCAGCGCCGGGCCGGCCATCTCCCTGCCCGGCGCCACGCTGCGCAGCTCCGGCCTTGAGCTGCTCGGCAGCGGCTTCGGCAGCGTTTCTATGGAAGGCATCTTCCGCACCCTCACCGCCGTTCTTCACGAAGCCGCGCGGGCGCCATTCCAGTTCCACGTCGCGCCGGCGCCCCTCAGCCAGGTTGAATCGGCCTGGAACGCGCGCAACACTGAAGGCCGCCTCGTCTTTCAGCCCTGACGCTCCGGCATCGAGCCCATCTTCCGGGGAAAAGCTGTTGTTCGAATCTGTCCGCCAGCGAACACCGCCGTCCGCGGACGGACATCCGCCTCTCAACCCATACTCTGCATATCCCCACTATCCAAATGAATCCAGGGGACTTACTCCCATATCCTGCATGGCCCTCCGGATGCTGAATTCTCATGAATCCCCGCTCCAGAGAGGCCGCCATGCCTGCCCGCTTTCAGGATCTGCGCTTCAGTGCCCGCACTCTCCGCAAGTCCCCCGGATTTGCGCTCACTGCCATTCTCACGCTCGCGCTCGGCATTGCCGCCGTGACTTCGATCTTCAGCGTGGTCGACTCGGTGCTGCTCAAGCCCCTCAGCATGCCCAGCCCAGGCCGGCTCGTTTCGCTCCGCGAGCTGGACCGCGATTTCACCCAGTTGCCCATCCCGGTGAACCCGCGCCACTTCGAAAACTGGAAAACTCACGCGCAATCGCTCGCCGGCGCCACCATCTTCCAGACCGGCCAGTACAGCGTCTCTTCCGGCACTGACCACCCCCAGATGCTCTACGGCCTTCAGGTCGAGCCCGATTTTTTCTCCGTTCTCGGCGTTCAGCCCGCCCTCGGCCGCAGTTTCCTTCCTTCTGAAGCGATCAAGGGCCACGACCACGAGATCATCCTTACCTGGGGCGCTTTCGAACGGTTCTTTCAGGGCGACCCCTCGGCCATCGGCCGCACTCTGCGCCTGGGCGGCGTGCCGGAAACCGTCGTCGGCGTCCTGCCCCACTCCTTCGATCTGCCGTCACTGTCGCCGATGGGCCCCACCGCGCCGCGCCCCAGCGAGGCTTACGAGATCTTCACCCCGCTTACCCTCGATCTCGCCAACTCGGCCGACGATTACGACTTCAACTACATGGCCCTCGCCCGCCTTCGCCCCGGCACGTCGCTGCAGCAGGCCCGCGCGGAGCTGACCACCCTCCAGCAGGCCTTCAATCAGGCCCATCATCTCGGCACCCATCCCTTACCCTATGTCGAGCCGCTGCTGGTCGAAGTCACCGGCGACATCAGCACCGCCCTCTGGCTGCTGCTGGCCGCAGTCGGCGCCGTGCTCCTCATCGGCTGCGTCAATCTCGCCAACCTGCAGCTGGCCCGCGCCGTGGTGCGGGAGCGCGAGCTCTCCCTGCGCGCCGCCCTCGGCGCTGCCCGCGATCGCCTCGTCTGGTCCGCGCTCTCTGACTCGCTCATCCTCTCCGTCATCGGGGGCGCGCTCGGCATCCTGCTCGCTTTCCTCGGCGTGCGCCTCTTCGTGGCTGCCGCGCCTACCAATCTTCCGCGCCTCGACACGATTCACCTCAGCTGGCCGGTGCTCCTCGGCGCTGCCGCGCTCTCCATCTGCACCGCTTTCCTCTTCGGACTTCTGCCCGCGCTCCGCTCCATGCGCGTCGATCCGCAGGCTGCCCTGCAGACCAGCAGCACGCGCGTCTCCGGCTCGCGCGAAACCCAGCGCACCCGTCATCTTCTCGTCGCCGCGGAAGTCGCGTGCACCCTGGCCCTCCTTGTCCTCACCGGCCTGCTGGTTCGCAGCTTCTCCAGCCTCCTCAGTCAGAACCGCGACTTCGACTCCAGCCACGTCACCTTTGCGCAGGTGGCGCTCTATGCACCGCAGTACGGAAACTCCTCTTCGGACGCGAAAGCCCAGGCCGTGCGCGCCGCCTTCGTCGACCGCGCTCTCGCCGACCTGGCCCATATCCCCGGCGTCCAGGCCGTCGCCTCCACCAGCGAGACTCCTCTGGCGGGCGAAACCTGGATCAATACCATTAAGCGTCCCGACCATCCCCTCCCCGACGCCCAGACGCCCGACGCCAATATCCGCTGGGTCAGCCCCAGCTACGCGGCCACGCTCCGCATCCCGCTCCTCGCCGGGCGCGATCTCCAGCCCTCCGACAAGGACCACTCCAGTAACGTCCTCATCTCAGAGAAAGCTGCCCGCGATATCTGGCCGGGCGAGAACCCCATCGGCCACACCTTCGTCATGGGCGACAGCACTCCCTACACCGTGGTGGGCATCCTGGCGGACGCGCGCATCAACGATCTTGAGTCCACGGCCAACATGGTCTACATCCCCTACTGGGATAATCCCTGGTGGCGCGCGAACTTCCTGGTCCGTAGCCCCCTGGCAACCGCAGACCTGACCAACCCCATACGCCGCACACTCTGGAAGATCGATCCCGAGGTCGCCATCCCCGTCGTCAAATCCCTCGACCAGCAGGTCTCCGACTCCGTCGCCACCCAGCGCTTCCAGACGCTGCTGCTTTCCAGCTTCGGCGCCGCCGCTCTGCTGCTGGCGCTGCTGGGGATCTACGGGGTCCTCGCCTACTCGGTTTCCCTGCGCCAGCAGGAATTCGGCATCCGCATCGCGCTCGGCTGCGAAAAGCTGGCGCTCATGCGCCTCGTCGCCCGCCAGGCTGCGCTGCCCGTCGCTGGAGGCATCCTTGCCGGGCTCGCCCTGGCTTTTGCCGGAGCGCGCTGGCTGGGGAGCCTGCTCTACCACACCAGCACTGCCGATCCGGTCGCCATCGCCGCCAGTATTGCGCTGGTCGGGGGCGCCGCGTTGCTGGCCGCACTACTGCCCGCCCGCCGCGCCGCGCAGACCGATCCCATGCAGGTTCTCCGCAACGAATAGCAAAAAGGGCTGGGACGCATTCGCCCCAGCCCCTGTAACCTGGAACCTGTGACCTATTTGCTGTGTACCAGCGGCATCTCCACCAGATGCTCGCTCAGGAACCATACCTGCATTTCATTGGTCCGCAGCACATTGCTGATCAGTAGATCGTTGGTTCCATCGTCGCCCAGGTCGTCGGCCTTCTTCGCCTGTTCCCGCGCGTCTTTGATGATCAGCGCATGCGCTTCCAGCAGCCGCGAAATCTGCACCGGAACCTCTTCGCGTCCCTTCGGCGGCCGCTCCAGCCGGGTCAGCTCCGCCACGTCGTGCGCCATAGCCACGCTCACGCCGCCCAGGATCTGAATCCGCTCCGCCAGCAGGTCCACCAGCTCCACCTGCTCGCCAAAATGTTTGTCGAAGAGCAGATGCAGCTGGTAAAAGGTCGGACCGCCCACCTGCCAGTGCGATTTCTTGTAAAGATCCCGCATGGAGGCCGTATCGGCCAGCAGCACGTTCAGCCGCTCGCAGACCTCGCGCCGCGTCTCTTCGCTCAACCCAATCGGCAAATCCCGGATGACGGTGCCGAATTTCTGAATTTCCTTTGCGCTCTGCCGCCAGTTCGGCGTGATCAGATCGAATCCACGGCGAGATACTGCGGTATTCTCTGCCCTGCGCGCGGACGATGTCATAGCAATTTCCTCCGTGCAGGTTTGGATGCTGCTCACGCCTCCGAGGTCGTGCCCCGCTGGTCCCCGTTCGCCCCCGGGCCCGCTGCGCCTCGCGCGCGCAGGGTCTGCAGTTCGCGGGCAATCTCCCGCCATCCCTTCCCGGCCACTGCCGGGATCTGCGGCGCGTTGCCGCGGCTCTGCACCACGGTCCGCGCGATCTCCTCCAGCCAGCGCTCCGGAGCGGTTCCCGAACGCACCACCACGTCGAAATCGCGTTCGTTGCTCACCGTCCAGGGATGCTGGAACAGGACGCGAACGGCTCCCGTGCGCCTCTTGGCCGCGCGCACCGCCTCGTCCAGCTCTTTCCCGCGCTCCTCGGCGAAGATAATGGCATCAGCCCGCGGTGTTTCCTCGATCGCCCGCACCAGCTCCGCTACGCTGGCGCAACGGATCACTTCGAGTCCGCTGTGCTTCAGCACCTCGCCCCGCAGACATTCATCCGAGCCGAAGAAAAGAATTGCCGGCGCGCCCAAGCGTCACCTTACCTTTCGCAATCCGTACCGACCAGGAGCAGGGAACAAACAGAAAATCGCTGCCTAGTATAGCCAGCGCCGATTGAGGGAATCAATAGCCCGAAAGTCACTCTTTCGTGCTCTCAAAGCGACCGTGCACAGGGTTGAACCCGCCTTTTCGGAAAAAGCTGCGCTCATCCCTCGTGATGCCGGGCGAAGAGCGCCTCCAGCACCAGCAGGATCCCCCCGATCACCACGCAGGAGTCCGCCACATT
>DATJQW010000093.1:0-16892 GCA_035505395.1 Acidobacteriaceae bacterium | reverse complement strand
TGCGGGCGCTGGTGCTGACCAACGCGGCGGGCGCGATCAACCAGGGGTTTCGACAGGGTCAGCTGGTGCTGATCGCCGATCACATCAATCTGTCGGGGAGGAATCCCATCGCCGGGCCGGCCGATGAGCGGCTGGGGCCGCGCTTCTTCGACATGAGCGAGGCCTACTCGGGGCAGCTGCGGAAGCTGGCCCACGAGGCGGCGAAGAGCATGGATCTGGATCTCGAAGAGGGTGTGTACTTGAGCGTGCTGGGGCCGAGTTTCGAGACGCCGGCGGAGATTCGTGCCTTCCGGGCGCTGGGCGCGGACCTGGTAGGCATGTCGACGGTGCAGGAGACGATTGCGGCGCGGCAGATGGGGATCGAGGTGCTCGGGATCAGCTGCGTGACGAACATGGCGGCGGGAATTCAGGCGCAGCCACTGAGCCATGAAGAGGTGATGGAGACGGGACGGCAGGTGGAGGCGCGGCTGGCGGAGCTGCTGAAGCGGATCATCCCCCTGGCGGCGAGCTAAAACGGGCCGCTCCGCTGATAGATACGAAAATCCACCTGGACGTTGACTTTAGCAGGGACCGGGTTGCCCTCAAATAGCGCCGGCTTGAATCGATATTTCTTCACAGCATCAACGGCACGTTTGTCGAGCCCCATGCCAAGCGGGCGAACGACGTGGACATTTCTCGGAACACCATCGGTTCCGACGATGAGACCGATGATGCAGGTCCCCTGGTAGTTCGCCCTTCGTGCCTCATCTGTGAATTCCGGTACGACGGAATGGACGAGTTTTGGACCCGCGACGCCGTTTCCCGGAATGTAGACCGTTCCAAATTCCGGATCAGTCTCCGTCCTCGGTGCACCCGTTGCTGTCGGTGCATCCAACGGCGCCGGTTTGGGAGAACCAGAGGCGGACGCCGGCTCGTTGTCTGTACCCGGAGCGGATTGCGCATGCTCATCGTGCCACTGCGGCACCGGGTCGGCGGACTTCACCCAGGCGGCGACGATCATGTCGCGCAGCATGGACGCGCCGGCGGCGATCCGCTCGGCCGTGAACTGGCGCGACTCCGGCGTGCCGGTGCCCTCGAAGCCGTGCTGCTGATCGAGCTGGTAGACCTTTTCAACAAACGAGTTGGTGTGGCGCAGGTAGGCGAGGTAGTCGTCCCACTCGTCGCCGATGGGGTGCAGCGGAGTCATCTGCGCCTGCACGTCCGACTGGTTGATGGCGGCGTTGACGAAATCCGTTTCAAAGCGCGCGTGGATGGTGTGGTCGGTGGTGTAGCCGTTGGGATTGGGGCCGGTCCATCCGTTGTACTGGACGGTGGTGTGCAGCGGCTGCGAGCCGTCGCCGACGTAATGGCCGAGCCAGCCGGCGTAGAAGAGGATGGCGGCTTCGACCGGTTTCGTGTCCTGGTGGTTGGCGCTCAGCTCGCGATAATCGCGCATGGCGGACTTGAGGCGCTGCCAGACTTCTTCGGTGATGTACGGCTGGAAGCCGACGCGGTCGGGCTGCATCTCGCTGGCGAGTTTGGGATGGGTGAGGCCGTAGGCGTAGAGGTCGGCGATGTACTCGTAGCGGCCGCGGGGCAGGGTGCCGATGAGGTCGGCGAGTTCCATATCGATGAAGTGGTCGGGGGCCTGTTCCGCGGCCAGTTCTGGCTCGGCGCGAGAACGCCATCGATCGGGCTCGGGGCCGAGGTAGGCGATCTCGTTGATGGCTTCGGGGGTGCGCAGGAAGGCGGGGACGCTGTCGGGCAGGCTCTGCGCGGCGAGGTGGTTGATGATGGTGTGGCCCTTGCTTCCCCAGGCGAAGGAGGCAGGCACGGCGACGAGAGGCAGAAGAAACAGAACGCAGAGCGGACGCAGAAGTTTCATGATGAGGCGAGTATAGCGGGGCTGGACGAAGGGACGGGAAACAGTGATCAGCGATCAGCGATCAGAAAAGGAGGCGAGGTGAGTGGCAGATCGGTGTAAAATGGCAATGGAGAGAAAAATGGCATCCAATGAGGTTCGGCTACGGCTCGCGGAAAATGGCAGAGTGGTGATTCCTGCCGAAGTGCGGAGAGAACTGGGTGTGGAATCCGGCGGGGAGATCATTCTGGAACGGCAGGAGAACGGATACCGGCTGACCACGCGGCGGCAGCGCATCGAGGAAGCGCAGAGATACCTTCGCCGCTTCATCAAGCCGGGTGTCTCGCTGGTCGACGAACTGATCGCTGAGCGCCGCGAAGCGGCAAAACATGAGTAGGTGCGTTCTTGATGCGTCCGCGATCCTGGCGCTGCTGCAGAACGAACCAGGCAACGAAGTTCTGACGGATGAGGTTCTGGCGGAATCCGCGGCAAGCACGGTGAATCTGGCTGAAGTGCAGACCGCCATGGTGAGACGAGGGGTTGATCCCGAAGAAGCGTGGAAGCGCGCCGTCGTAGCGGTGGGCGAGGCGATGCCGCTGACTGCAGATCAGGCGCGTGTGGCAGGGAACCTGGTTGCGAAGACCCGGCCACTCGGGCTCTCCCTGGGGGATCGCGCGTGCTTGGCCCTCGCGCTGGAGATGAAGGCGCCGGTGTACACGGCGGACAGGAGCTGGAAGAAGCTCAATCTGGGGATTGCGGTGAAGGTGATTCGGTAGGATATGTCGGCGTAGTCGAGGGTCATGCCAGTTCAGCAGCTGGAGATACGATTAGAGATCAGCTGAGTCTGATGAGAAGCAATCATCTCTCGGGCTGCTCTGCTGTAGAACGTGAGGGGGATTTGCGCCTCGCGGCCCAATAGCAGTTTCATTGCGGGGAAGATCCCCAGCGATTTGAATTCCTGGGCTTCGATCTGACCCCACGGGATCAGGAGGGGAGGGTGGCAGAAGCCGAACGGCAGCAGGACGGATAAGGCGAGCCCGTCTGAGCCGCCGCTGATTCGAATCACATTGCTGTAGTGGGTTATGAAGCGCATATAGGCACCTCCGAGAAGAACGCGAGGTGGGCAGGCATGGCCCTCGGACCGAAAGTCTTCGGCCAGACGGGTCCACCCACCGATCAGGGCAATCAGGGCGCAGGCCAGCAGCCATATCGCGATGAAGCCGCCTATGCACGCGATGACCAGCCCGGCGGTCGAGAGCGCGCTCATCCGATCTGCTCTACACCCCCACCGGGAACGGCTTGGGCGAGGTTTCGTCGAGGTTCGCGCCGGAGCGCCAGCGCTCGAAGCGTCCCTGGAAGAGGGACAGCAGCCCCGTGTACAGGTATCCCACCACGAAGAGCAGCAGGAACGGCACGGTGAAAAAGTTCTGGTTGGCGACCGCGTACCAGATGCAGAGCACGAAGTAGCCGCCGATGAGCAGCTCGATGAAGGGAATCAGGCCAAGCCGCTTGCGGTACTTCGAGGCCTGGGACTTTTCGCCTTTTTTCTGGACGCGGTACTTGGGCGTGCGCTTGAAGGCGCTCTGGATGCCGAACAGCGCTTCCATCACCGCGATCGTGTTGGTGACGGTGAGGCCGATGCCCAGCGCCATCAGGAAAGGCATGTAAATCAGGGTGCCGTACCAGCGCCGCGGGAAGAGCTCTTTCTGGGAGACGAGATAGAACGAGGAAATCGAGAAGGACGAGGCGAGGAAGAGCGGGAAGTCGATATACAGCATCTCCCACCAGCCCTGATAGAAGCGGATGATCATGGCCGGCATCAGCAGCACCGAGAGCACGATCATGAGCGGGTAGCTGATGTTGGCGGTGAGGTGATACCAGGCTTCGATTTTTTCGCGCAGCGAGATTTTGCTGCGGAAGACGCGGGGCAGGATTTTCTTCGAAGTCTGGATGAGGCCCTTGGCCCAGCGCTGCTGCTGGGTCTTGAAGGCGGTCATCTCGATGGGAACTTCCGCCGGGCACTCGACATCCTGGAGGTACTTAAACTTCCAGCCAAGGATCTGGGCGCGATAGCTGAGGTCGGTATCTTCGGTGAGGGTGTCGTGCTGCCAGCCGCCGGCCTCGTCGATGACGCAGCGGCGCCACATGCCGGCGGTGCCGTTGAAATTGAAGAAGAGATTAGCGCGGGCGCGCGCTCCGTGCTCCAGCACAAAATGGCCGTCGAGCAGGATGGCTTCCACCTGGGTGAGGAAGCTGTAGTCGCGGTTCAGGTGGGTCCAGCGGGTCTGCACCATGCCGATGTTGGGCTCGGCGAAGTGGTGGATGACGCGCAGCAGCCAGTCGCGCGGGGGAACGAAGTCGGCGTCGAAGATGGCAATGAATTCGCCGCTGGCGACTTTCATGCCCTCATGGAGGGCTCCGGCTTTGTAGCCGGTGCGGTCGGTGCGGTGCAGGTAGACGATGTTGTGGCCCAGGTCGCGATAGCGCTCGACGATGGCTTCGGCGACCTGTTTGGTTTCGTCGGTGGAGTCGTCGAGCACCTGGAACTCGACGCGATCGCGCGGATAGTCGAGGTTGCAGCAGGAGTCGATCAGGCGATCGATGACAAACTGCTCGTTGAAGATGGGCAGCTGAACGGTGATGCGGGGCAATTCGGCGAAGCGGCTGGGGGGCTCTTTGGTGGCGTTCTTCTTGTAGTGGTAATACTGCCAGACGAGCTTATAGCGGTGCAGTCCGTAGACGGAGAGGACGATCATCACCACGAAGTACGGTGTCAGCAGCAGCGTGTCGAAGGAGAAGAGCTGCCAGTGGTAGAGGTTCTGGAAGGTGTGATCGCCGTAATGCGTGCGCAGGTAGTGGCGCAGGTCGCTGCGCATCTGGAAGAGGCAGAGAGCCTCCGCGCAGGATGCGAGGAAGCGAGCCGTGAAGGCTGTTGGGAGCAGAAGACTGTGCATCGTGTACAGGGTACAGCGATTAGTGATCAGCGATCAGTGATCAGGGTACAGTATGCGGCGGCCGGCGATCAGTGATCGGCGTACGGCGTGAGCGAGCGTTGATGAGGGGTCGGCGATCAGCGGCCACGCGGACTCAATCGCCTCTGGCCGTCTGCACCTTGCAGGCCGCGCCGTGATCACTGATCGCTGGTCACTGATCGCTCCTTATGCTGTGGGAATTACTGGCGGCCGAAGCGGTAGACGATTCCCATGCTGCCACCGAGGTTCTTGTCCTGGAGATCGCTGCCGTAGTTGGTGATCAGATCAGTGACCGACCAGCGAACAGCGACCGTGGGGCTCAGGTTGTAGTCCACCGATGCGCCCGGAGCGACGTTCAGCACGGTCGAGTTGGTGTACAGTCCCACATACTGCGGAGGCAGCCCGTAGGTGCCGGTGCCGAAGTTGCCGTGGCCGACGCCGGCCAGAACCTGCGCGGTCCAGCCCCAGTGCTGCCCCTCAAAGAATCGATAGCGGGGACCGGCGAGGAAAACATACTCGCTGATGCTGGGATTGTAGGCCTGGTTCAGCCCGCTGTAGACGTGCGAGCCGGTGTACGCGGTGCCATAGTAGCCGAGCCCTTCGGCGGTGACGCCCAGCTTGCCGCGCAGATAGTCGGTGATATCCACGTGCCAGCCCGCCTCGTTCATGAACTGCAGGGTCTGCCCGGGGCGGAAACGCAGAGAGTCGCCGCCGGCGTCGAACTCGTATTTGTGGCTGTAGGTGTCGCGGATGATCTGCCGGATGCGCTGCTGCCGGCGCGCGTTGACGCGCTCCTGCGCCTCGCGCAACACCTGGGCGCGCTGCTCCGGAGTGGTCTGCTGGGACTCATCCATGTTGGCCGGGGTGCTGGTCTGGGGAGCCGGCGTCTGCTGCTGCGGAGCATCCTGCGCGCGAACGGCGGAGGGTAGGAAAAGAAGAGCTGCCAATAGCGGATACGCACCGTACCCGAAACACTTGCGAAAGTGCATGAACCTGATTGCCTCCACTGCCCGTGCAAGAAAAGATTGTGCCTGTTCTGTATTCAATCATCTGCGGGGCCTGGGGCGCCAGTCGCGCGGCGGGGGAGGCGTGAGGTTTGCGCAATTTTCGCCCGCATGTCACGATGCCGAAAGCATGTTTGCGCGACATTTTCCCTGAGGCGAACAACGCAATGGCGAGATTTTTGCTGGGCCTGATCCTGGGATTGCTGATCGTTCCCGCGGCGGTGTGGAGCTATCTCCGCTTTGGCCATCCTCCGGTAGCGGTGGCCGACGCGCCGTTTCCCTTCGAGAAGCAGATCGTGCGGGCGCCTCTGCACGCGCGCATCGATCGCGAGATGCCGGCCAGTTCGCCGGTCGCCGCGACGCCGGAGAACCTGATGGCCGGTGCGCAGACCTATCGCGAGCAGTGCGCCGCCTGCCACGGGCTGCCGCAGCGGAGTTCGCCGTTCGCTGCCCACATGTACCCGCGGGCGCCGCAGCTCTGGCAGTGGCACCGCACCGGCGTCATCGGCGTGAATGACGATCCGGTGGGCGAGACGTACTGGAAGATCGACAACGGCATTCGCCTTACCGGCATGCCCTCGTTCAGCAAGGTGCTCGACCAGACGCAGATGTGGCAGGTAGCCGTGCTGCTGAAAAGCGCTGGAACCACCCTGCCGGACCCGGTGGTGAAGCTACTGGGCGAGCCGATTCAGTTCAATCCGCCGGCAGCCGGCGGCCAGTAGCGCAGCGCAGCGATCAGTATTTCGACTTGATCGCGTAGGTGAAGCCGGTGGTGAACTGGAGCGAGTTCTGTTTGGTTGGCGGCACCGCCTCGGGAGGATCGTTCAGGTAGCTGTCGATCGACCCGAGCGAGAAGGCCAGATTCTTGAAGAACGGCATGGTCAGCGAGTTCGTCTCTCCGGCCGAGTAGGCGTAGGGATTGTTGTACGCCGGGATCCAGGAAACCTGCTGCTTGAATATGATCTTGTGCGGCAGCTTCGCGGCCCATGTGGCGTCGAAGGTGGAACCGATCAGGTTCTGGTCCTCGCCCGGCGTGGCGTCGATGAAGCTCTGCCCTTCGTACTGGAGCGTCGACTTGAGATCCAGCTCCTGGCTGGGGCGCTTGATCGCCGTCCAGCCGATGCCGGCTCCGTAAATCTGCTGAAGATCGAGGGCCTGGGAGTAGTTGTGGTCGAAGACGGTCTGCGCCAGGACGTAAAAACGCGGCGAGAAATACTCGTCCCGTTCCGCATCGGCGTGATAGATGGAGCTCTTTGAGGCGCTGGCCGGCGTGAAAACGCCCCCGCTCGTGTACGCCGGCTGAATGATCTTTCCGAACGATCCGCTGAAGTCGACCAGGGTGCGGTTGTGCGTGTCCAGCCAGTTCACGGTTGGCGCTACACGGGTCAGGTTGACGGCTCCCGAGAAGGTGTACTGCTCCTCGGTGGCCTGCACCACCGTCGCGCCCGCGGTTGCGCTGCCGTTCCAGCCCGCCAGCGCGCCGGGATGGCCGGCGATCTGCTTCTTCATCGTGGTCTCATCCACGATGTACTCGGCGCTTTTCACCGGGATGGGCGCGATGCTCGCGCCGTTCTCCGGCTGCACAGTGATCAGCTGATCGGTGACCGACAGCGTGCCCTGGGGAATGCCCACCGGCAGATGTCCGTGACGGGAGAAGGCGCTTTTTTCCAGCACCACCAGCCGCGTTCCGGTGTGCAGCTCCTTGACCTTGTCCCACTTCACCGTGACGTCGCCGAGGATGTCGCTGTGAAAGAGGATTTCGTCGCCGACGGCGCGCTCAAACTTGCCGGAAAGGCGGTCGCCGTTCGTGAAAACGAGGGTATCCGGGGCCGGTTCGGGGGGTTTCTTGCTGGCGGCGGCAGCGGAGGGATCCACGGCCGCCCGCGCCGGAAGCGGCACGGAACCGAACGCCAGAAAAACAATCCAAACAGACAGCAGACGGCCAAACCAGGAAGAAAACGGGGGAAAGCGCAACGCCATGCGACTCCAGATAGGAAAAGTAGGTCAACAAGTGCAGAACTGCAGGGGGTCCTCTTCCGATAGTACAGGAAGAAGTTGAATGGATTGTTCACTCCGAGGGGGTGGGTTACCCGGTTGGGAACGCCCCGGTTGGGTTGGGTGGAGGGTGTGACATCAGTCACGGAAACTATGCTGCAGCCCTCGCTATGCTTCTGGACAGGAATATAGGAGCGAAATGGTCGCAATTGCGCTATTATCGGAATTTGGAGCCGAAAACGCGGACGATCTGGACCTGTCCGGAGCGTGGAAGTTGAGTCTGCTGAGCGAATTGGCCATTGGAACCACTGCCGTGATCGAGTCTCTGGAGCTGCCGGGGGAAATCCAGCACCACCTGATGCACATGGGCTTTGTGCCGGAGGCGAGGGTGGTGGTGGTTCGGCGCGCTCCGGCCGGCGATCCCACGGTTTATTCCATCGACGGTTTTGAGGTCGCGCTGCGGCGCGACACGGCGAAGGCAATCCGGGTTCGCGAGTACGACGCGCTGAGTGCGAGACAGGCATGAGCAGTTGCTGCAACACCGAGACCGTCGATCTCCCGCTGGAACCGCGGGTGGCGGGGAAGATCCGCACGGTGGCGCTGGTGGGCCCTCCCAATTCAGGGAAATCCACTCTGTTTAACCGGCTCACCGGCTTGCGGCAGAAGGTGGCCAACTACCCCGGCGTCACCGTGGAGCAGCGCGTTGGGCGCCTGAACGGGATCGGGCGCAGCGACCTCACACTGATCGATCTGCCCGGAATCTATGGCCTGGACCGTTACTCGGAAGACGCGAGGGTGGCCATCGAGGTCCTCCACGGCGAAATGCCGGGGACGCCGGCTCCTGACGCCATCCTGCTGGTTCTGGATTCCCTCCAGCTGCGCCGGCAACTGATGCTGGCCGCGCCGGTGCTGGCTTTGGGATTGCCCACCCTGGTGCTGCTGAACATGAGCGATCTGATGGAGGCGCGCGGGGGCCGCGTCGATACGCTGGCGCTGGCCCAGGAACTGGGCGTGCCGGTGGCCAAAATCAGCGCGACGCGCGGTGCGGGGCTGGACGCGATCAACCATTTTCTCAGCCGTAAAGCGGAGGCCTTGGCCGGGCAGGCGGAGTCTTCAGCGGGCTCGGCCGATGGGGCTGCCGCGCCGGCGATGAGAATTGAGCTTCCGGTGATCGGCAATCCCCGCTCGTACCGGCAGTGGGCCACGGGCATCAGCACCCGGACCAAGTACAAGGCGCCGCTCTCCTCGGAGTGGGGCAAACGCCTCGACGGCGTGCTGCTGCACCGCATCTGGGGGCCGCTGGTCTTCCTCGCGGTGGTCTTCGCCGTCTTCCAGGTGGTTTTCACCATCGGGCAACCGCTCAGCGACGGTTTCGGGAACATCCTGAACGCGGCCGGGGACCGCGTCGCTCCGTTGCTGGGACATGGCTGGCTGGAATCGCTGACGATCGATGGCGTCTGGCGCGGCGTGGCTTCGGTGCTGGTCTTCCTGCCGCAGATCCTGTTGCTGTTCCTCTTCATTGGAGTGCTGGAGGATTCGGGCTATCTGGCGCGGGCGGCGCTGATCGCCGATCGCGTGATGCGCTCGATCGGCCTCAATGGAAAGGCCTTCATTCCGCTGCTCTCGGCCTACGCCTGTGCGGTGCCGGCGATCATGGCCACGCGCACCATCGAGAACAAACGCGATCGCTTCGCGACCATCTTGGTCGCGCCGTTTATGACCTGCTCGGCGCGGCTGCCCATTTACATGCTGATGATCGCGGCGTTCATCCCCAACAAGCCGATTCTGGGCGATCTCTTCGGGCTGCGGGCCGCGGTGATGTTGTCGCTCTACCTGCTCGGCTTCCTGGCGGCGCTGGCGACGGCGCGGCTGCTGAAATCCTCGATCCTCAAGGCGTCCTCGGCGCCGTTCATTCTGGAGCTGCCGCAGTACCGCCTGCCCACCGTGCGCTCGCTGAGCCTGCGCCTGATGGATCGCGGCAAGGTCTTTCTGCGCCAGGCGGGCACGGTGATTCTCGCCGTGACCATGGTGCTGTGGGTCATGAGCCATCTGCCCACGCACGCAACGCTGGGCGAGAGCCTCATCGGACGCCTCGGCCATCTCATCGAGCCGGTTATCAGGCCGCTGGGCTTCAACTGGAAGATCGGCATCGGCCTGCTGACCTCGGTGATGGCCCGCGAGGTGATCGTCGGCACGCTGGGCACGCTTTACGGAGCCGATCCGGCGACCCAGTCCCTGGGGCTACAGGCGGCGCTGCGCCATGACCTCACCCTTGGCGGAGCGATGGCGCTGGTCGTCTTCTTCGCCTTTGCGCTCCAGTGCACCTCGACGCTGGCGATCGTGCGGCGTGAGACGAACAGCTGGAAATGGCCCGCGCTGCAGTTCTGCTACATGAGCGTGCTGGCGTACGTGGCAGCGCTGGCGACAAACCAGGCCATTCTGCACTTCATCCGCTAACACGGCAGAAGATCGCGGCCCCACGTCGGTCTGCCTTTGCCTTTCGGCGTCCGATTCCGAACAGCCGATCACGAATGCGGACACGGGAGATGTCCGCGTGTTCGCCTCGTCCCTGTGTTTTCAATCCCATTCACGCGATGTTCATTGGCGGACAGCATGCAAAGACGAGGAACCAAAGCCCACTGCTGAGCGTATCGGGTTCCATGGCGGGGGAGAAACGACATGGGAAGCGATTTCACCCTGGCTCTTCGTCAATTGCGCAAAGCTCCCGGATTTGCGCTGACGGCAATTGCTACGCTCGCCATCGGTATTGGCATCAACACCGCCACCTTCAGCGTGATGGACGCAATCGTCCTCCGCCCGATGGCCGTGCCCCATCTCAACCGCGTGGTCACGGTGAACGAAGACCGCGGTCGAGGCAAGTATCTCTACGAGTGGGTGACGGCTCCGAATTTCCGCGACTGGAAGCGGGAGGGCCATGGGTTCGAGAGCCTGGCTCTCTACAAGCAGGACTCCGTGAGCCTGACCGGGGCGGGAGATGCCGCCCATGTGGCCGCCGCCACGGTCTCGCCAGGCTTTTTCGACGTGATGAACATCGCGCCCTTTGAGGGGCGTGTGTTCCGCCCGGACGAGGGCCAGCCGGGACGGGACGGCGAGGCAGTGCTGTCGTGGGCCTTCTGGCAACAGCACTTTGGCAGCGACGCGTCGGCCGTGGGCCGCACGCTCGAGCTGAATGAACGGAAGTACACGATCGTCGGCGTGATGCCGAGGGGCCTGCTGTTTCCCCCGGCAACCGATGTGTATCTCCCGCTGGCGCTGACCGCGCAACAACTGGAGGACCGCAGCGCGCACGACTACATGGGGGTGGGGCGCCTGCGGCCGGGAGTGAGCGTCGATCAGGAAGAAGCGGAGATGCAGGGCATTGCCGCTCGGCTGGCGAAGCTGTATCCGGCGACGAATCTGGGCTGGTCCGTCCGTGTGGCCCCGCTCCTCGCTGAACTCAACGGCGCGCAGACGCCGGAGTACATGCGCATGATGATGGGCGGAACGCTGTTCGTTTTGCTGATCGTGTGCGCGAACGTGGCCAATCTGCAGTTGGCCCGGGGACTGGCGCGGCGGCCGGAGATTGCCATGCGCAGCGCGCTGGGTGCGCCGCGACGGCGGTTATTGCGCCAGTTGCTGGCGGAAAATCTTGTGCTGGCGCTCATCGGGGCGACGGGCGGAATTCTGCTGGCGAAGCTGGACCTGCATTACGTCGTGGTTTCCATGCCCCCGCAGGTGGCGCGTTACATTGCGGGATGGGATACGATCCGGCTGAGCGGGCCGACGCTGGCGTTTTCCCTGTTGCTGGCGGTAGGGGCGGGAATCCTGGCGGGAATCGCTCCGGCAGTGCAGGCCCTGCGCGTGAACCTGGTGGATCAGCTGAAAGCCGGCTCCCGGACGGAAACCGGTGCAGGCCGGTCGCATGCCCTCCGCAACACCTTCGCCGTCCTGCAGATCGCGCTGGCGATGACGCTGGTCATCGGAGCCTCGCTCATGTCCAAGGGCCTGCTGGCTACGCTGCACTTCGCCGACGTTTACCGTCCCAGCCATGTCCTGACCTTCAGCGTCACGGTGCCTGAGTCACGGTATCCCGACGTGCAGAAGCAGGCGGTCTGGTATCAGGAGAGCCTCGACCGCATCCGCGCGCTGCCTGGAGTGCGCAACGCTGCAATCACCACCATGCTGCCCTACGGCTCGGGCGGATGGACGGATGATTTCCGCATCGAAGGAAGGCCGACGGAGCCGGGAAAATTCAACAGCGCGATGCGGCTGTACATGAGCGACGGTTTTTTCCCGGCGCTGGGGGTCTCCATGCTCTCCGGCAGGCCGTTCACTTCCGGCGACGCTGTAACCACGCAGCCGGTGGCGATTGTGAACCGGAAGTTTGCGCAGCTCTATTTTTCAGGCACAAGCCCGCTGGGGCACCGCGTCCAGATGAGCGCGGCCAGCGACCGTCCCGAGCCCTGGGTGAGAATCGTAGGAGTCGGCGACAACGCGGCCTTCTGGTGGGTGGACCAGACCGCCCAGCCGGCCATCTATCTGGATGCGGCGCAGATGCCGCCGCTGCGGGCGACCTATGTGATCGTCAGCGACGGGAACCCGCTGGCGCTGGCGCCGGCCGTGCGCAGGGCACTGGCGGGCATCGATAACACGCTGCCGCTCGACTTTGTGCAGACCTACGAACAGTATCTGCACGACACCACCATCGGACTGACGTATGCGGCTTCCATGCTGGCCAGCGATGCGGGCATTGCCCTGCTGCTGGCGGCGATTGGGATCTTCGGGGTAATGGCGAATCTGGTGGCGGAGCGCCGGCGGGAGATCGGAGTGCGGCTGGCGATGGGGGCGCAGCGGCAGGATGTGCTGAATATGATCCTGCGCCGGGCTGCGATCCTGACCGGCATGGGTATTGCGGCTGGCGTAGTGCTTGCAGTGCTGCTGGCCCGGTCGCTGGCGAGTCTGTTATACGGCGTGCGGCCGGGCGACCCGATGGTGTTTGCTGGTGTGATCGCAACGATTGCCCTGGTGGCATTGGCGTCGAGCTGGCTGCCGGCGCTGCAGGCAGCGCGGCTGGATCCGATGGAAGCGCTGCGCGAGGAATAGGGGAAATACACAGGGCCTGTTATCAGAGGAGGAAGAAGAGCATGTTGGACGACATTCGGCTCGCACTGCGACAGCTGCGCAAGTCCCCGGGATTTGCGGTAACCGCCGTCCTCACCCTGGCGCTGGGCATCGGCGCCAATGCCGTGGTGTTCAGCGTGCTGAACGCTCTGATTCTGCGCCCGCTGAAGGTGCCCAATCCGGGGAACCTCTACATGGTGCAGCGCTGGATCCCCCAGATTGGCAGCGTTCCTTCGCAGTCGTATTTGGATTACAAGGATCTGCGTGACCGCAGCCACAGCTTCGAGAGTCTGGTGGGATACCAGATTATGGGCACGGTCGGCATTGACACGGGGAGCCAGCCGTCAACCATGTGGCCGTACCTGACGACAGGAAATTATTTCGACGCGCTGGGCATTCAGCCGTATCTGGGCAGATTTTTTCATGCTTCGGATGAAAAAGGGTCCAACAGCGCGCCCTTTGTCGTGCTGAGTTATGCGTACTGGAACAGCCACTTCCTGGCGGATCGCGGGGTGGTGGGGCGCGTGGTGCAGATCAACAAGCATCCCTACACGATCATCGGCGTGGCGCCGCCCTCGTTTCGCGGGACCGAGATGTTTTTCGCGCCCGATGTGTGGATCCCGATCATGCAGGTGCAGCAGCTGGCCGACTGGGACGCGCTCCACCAGCGCGGATCGCACTTCATGTGGGTGGTCGGACGGCTGAAGCCCGGAGTGACCCCCGCGCAGGCTCGCGCGGAACTGAACACGCTGGCGGTGACGCTGGCTAAGGCATATCCGAAAGATGACGAGGGACTGGGTTTCTCGCTGGCAAAACCCGGTTTGGTGGGCGATTATCTGGGAAAACCGGCGCGCGCGTTTATGGCAGGGATGATGCTGCTGGCGGGGCTGATCCTGCTGGCTGCCTGTGCGAACCTGGGCAGCCTGTTTGCGGCGCGGGCCGCTGACCGGGCCAAAGAGATCGCCGTGCGCATGGCGCTGGGGTCGCGGCGCGTGCTGGTCCTGCGACAGATGCTGACGGAAGCCGTGCTGGTGTCGCTGGCCGGCGGCGCGCTGGGGTTGGTCGGCGGGGTAGCCATCCTCCGCTGGCTGAGCGCCTGGCAGCCAATTCCGAATATCCCCATCAACGTGCCGGTGAACCCTGACGTGCGCACGTACGCCCTGGCCCTGATCCTGGCGCTGCTCAGCGCGGTTCTCTTCGGCATCGTTCCGGCGCGGCAGATCATGAAATCCGATCCGTGGCAGATCATCCGCTCGGGTGCGACAGGAGTGGGCGCGATGCGCCGGCTCACCGTGCGCGACCTGCTGCTGGCTGGGCAGATTGCCATCTGCGCGGTGCTGGTGACGGCGTCGCTGGTGGCCGTGCGCGGGCTGTTTCGCTCCCTGCACAGTAATTTCGGATTTGTACCGGAGCACGCGATCGTGGCGCAGACCGACCTCTCCATGGCCGGCTACACCGGCGACACCTCTCCCGTGATGCAGAAGAAGATGTTCGACGCGATATCGGCTATCCCGGGAGTGACCGCAGTGGGGTTCGCGAACCAGCTGCCGCTGGACCTGGGTGGAAGCGACTCGACGGTATTTACCAATACGACAACGGATTACCGGCCGACCAACTCCGTGGCGGACGCCATGGACTACGACATCTCCCCCGGCTATTTCGAAGCTGCCGGGACGACGCTGCTGGCGGGACGGGATATCACCTGGCACGACGATAAGAACGCGCCGCTGGTTGCGGTGGTGAACCGGAAATTCGCCGAGAAGGTGTTCGGTTCCGTGCAGAAAGCGATCGGCGGCTATTTCAAGCGATGGAGCGGAAAATCGGTGGAGGTGGTGGGGGTGGTCGAGAACGGCCGCTACCGGACGCTGACCGAAGATCAGCAGCCGGCAATGTTCTCTCCGACTCTGCAACAGAGCGACACCGACGCGATCTTTGTGGTGCGGTCGAATCGCGATCCACAGGAGATTGCCGGGGCGCTGGAGCGGTCGCTGCACGGACTGGATCCGAGGCTGCCGCTGACCATCGAGACGTGGAACCGCCATCTGGACTCGGCGCTGTTTGCGTCGCGCGTTGCCGCCGTGGCCCTCGGCGCGCTCGGGCTGCTGGGCGCGATGCTGGCGGTGACGGGCATCTTCGGCATGGCCTCGTACGTGGCGAGCAAGCGGCTGCGCGAGCTGGGCATTCGCGTGGCGCTGGGCGCGGGACAGCGGGAGGTCCTGCAGACGGCGCTGGGACGGGCCTTCCGCCTGCTGGCCATTGGCTCCGTGGCCGGACTGGCGCTGGGCCTTGCGGCGACTAAGCTGCTGGGGTACATCGTCTACCAGGCGAGCCCCAAAGATCCGGTGGTGCTGGGCGGGGTGGTGGTGACCATGCTGGTGCTGGGCGTGGCAGCGGCGTGGATGCCGGCGCAGCGCGCGCTGTCGGTGGATCCGATGATCCTATTGCGGGACGAGTGAGACAGTCCCCAGTCCCCAGCCTACGGTCCACAGTTTTCAGAGCTCAGAGCGCAGAGCTCAGTATATGGAGCTCAGAACACGGGTCTCAGAGGGCAGGGTACAGGGTGAAAGTTCAATCGGGAGGTTGCGCGCCGCGACTTTGCGGGCTTGCGCGGGTCAACAGAACAAGGACAGACTGTTCCTGAGGACCCACCCTCATGCCCATCGTCAGCCGCTGCCTCGCTGTGCTGCTTTCCGTGCTGCTGGTTCTGCCCTCAGGAGACGTGTGGGCGCTGGGACGCCACAAGAAAACCCCGAGTGCGGCCGACACTTCCACGCTCGCCCAGCAGCAGCGGGTGCTCCAGGCGCTGAATCGGCTGACCTTCGGACCGCGGCCCGGAGACGTCGCGGCGGTTGAGTCGATGGGGCTGAGCAAGTGGATCGACGAGCAGCTGTATCCGGAGACCATCGACGATTCGGCGCTGGAGGCGCGGTTGGCCGCGTATCCGGCGATGCAGCTCGGCTTGCGCGATCTGGTCGAATACTTCCCCACGCAGGAGATGATCCGCCAGGCAGATCTCGGCAGGCTGGCCATTCCGGCCGATCCGGTGGAGCACGCGATCTACATCGATCAGATTGCGGACCTGCGGGCTCGCCAGGAAAAGAACAGGGAGCAGGGAGCAGGGCTCAGAGCTCCAGGGGCCGTAGCCCGAAATCAGGTGGCCGCTGGCAGCAACGCAGCGAGCGCTGCCGGCGCGGAGATGCAGGGAAATGGCGTTCCCCCGCCTCCTCCGCCTGACGTGGCGCCGATGCAGGGCAATGCTGCCTCATCCCAGCCGGCTGGCGCGATGGCCGCGCCGGATGCGGGACCGCCTCCGCCGCCCGATATGGATGCAGCGCACGCGCCCAACCTGCAACAGGCGGAAGAGAAGCTCTACGCCGACCTGGGCGCGACCAGCGTGACCACTCTGCCGCCGGAGCAGCGGATCCGGAAACTGGTGGCCATGCAGCCCCAGGAATTTCGCGACTTCCTTCAGCATCTGAGCCGGCCCGACCGGGTCGCGCTCTTCCGCGATCTGACCCCGGAACAGCGCGAGACCGTCTTTGCCATGATCAATCCGCAGCTGGTGGTGGGCGGCGAGCTGCTGGTGACGCGGCTGCTGCGCGACATCTACAGCGAGCGCCAGTTGCAGGCAGTGATGGCCGATTTCTGGCTGAACCACTTCAACGTCTATCTGCGCAAGGGCGCCTTCGCGCCGTGGTATCTGGCCCAGTATCAGAATCAGGTGATCTTGCCGCACGCGCTCGGCAAATTTGAAGACCTGCTGGTGGCGACGGCGCAGAGCCCGGCCATGCTCTTCTATCTCGATCAGACCGAAAGTGTGGGGCCGAATTCCATGGCAGCCAGACGCGCGGCCATGGCCCCGTACGGGCACGCGCGCATGCTGGGCATCAACGAGAACTACGGCCGCGAGCTGATGGAACTGCACACGCTGGGCGTCAACGGCGGCTACACCCAGCAGGA
>DATJQW010000092.1:0-54404 GCA_035505395.1 Acidobacteriaceae bacterium | reverse complement strand
CGGAGAACTTTACTCCGCCGGAATTGCGTAACTGCGCGGGCGCCGTCTGACCGCAATAGTACACCGTGGCAGGAAACCCCGCACGTGCAATGCTCGCAACGCCAACGATCTCCTCATCGGCAAACGATCGGGCGGATCGATTCAGACGGCAGCGTCTCCTGGGTCATGCCGACGATCTCGCATGGAATACGCAATGGTCCCGGTACGATCAGGCACTCTTTTGTGAGCGTCTGGTGTCCTTGAGATACTCCCCCCGTTCGAAGGCTTCGGCTTCGCATTTGCTCTCGCGGGTGCGCACGAGTTCCGCATGCTTCGGAGCGAAGATATATTCCTCGAGAAAGCGGATCCTGTTCGGCGAGGACCGGCGCGTAACCAGCAGATCCCGATTTTCTCTGCAGAATTTCTGCAGGGCATCGAACTCGATGAGATAGCTCACGGCCCCGGCTCTTGATTCCTTCCGCACAGCCTTGAGCAGGCCCGCCTCGATCCATCGGGTCGCCTGGCTGTGCCTGATCCGCAGGTGTCCACAAACTTCGCGCAGGCTCATCGCATCTGTGCTGAGGCGAGTGTGTTCCTGGCGGTAAAGGAGGTTGTAAAGACTCTTCGCATCATAGGCGAACCTGAGGGCGGCCGCCTGGACTCCGTGGTCAGAGATGCACTCGATCAGGGCCTCCGCGGTGCGACGATCGAATTTGTGTCTCGACGCTGAGCCGGGCCGCTGGATGCCGTGCTTTTTGAGAAATCGCCAGCAGGCGCGCGTATCGTTTCCCGACACGCTCTCGAGATCTCTGCACAGCGCAGCCTTGTGCGACCTGGTTCACATCCAGCCGGGAAAACCGATCCAGAACGGAGGTATGGAAAGCTTCAACGGAAAGCTGCGCGACGAGTGCCTGAACGTGAGCTGGTTCTGGAACCTGTTCGACGCCCGACCGAAGATCTCGGATTGGAAGACCGAATATAACTCCCGGCGCCCGCATAGCTCGCTGGGGTATCTCACCCCGGACGAATTTGCGCGGCGGTGGCAGCACCAGGGCCGTCGAAAAGACGTGGGCTCTGCCCGCTTGGAAAACGCCTGCGGCGTTTCCCACTTTCCCACCGCCCCGACGGCGACTATGAATCTCGTATAGTCAAGTGGACGAAGAATGGGGTCAGGTCATACTGAAAGGACTGGAAGTCGATTTCCCACGCGCTTTTCACACTCGCGACGATGAAAACGAGCACTTCAGCTTCTACAAAGCACGCAGGAAATACTACGACGATTCGTACGGCTACTCCGACGTCGTTTTTGCGGCCGTAAAGTCCCTCGAAGCACGCTCAGACACAATTCCATCCTACGATCAGGTCCTCGTTGATGAGTTCCAGGACTTTAACCTGCTTGAAGTGTCGCTAATCAATCTTCTGGCCGAGCGCAGCCCGGTCTTGGTCGCTGGCGATGACGATCAAGCACTCTACGACTTCAAGCATGCAGACCCCAAGCACATTCGGGACCTGCACAGAGGGTCAGAGTTCGAGTCATTTACCCTTCCCCTCTGCTCCCGATGTCCACGCGTAGTCATTGCGGCCACGAACCACGTCGTTGAGTCTGCCACGAAAAACGGCAGACTCCTTTCACGAATACCGAAAGCCTATGAGTACTTTGATAGCGAAGCCAAGGACGCAATTAGCGATCGGTACCCACGGCTCACCCGCAAGACTCTCCACGCACCTCAATTCCCGTGGTACATCTCCAAGCAGCTGGGTGACCTGCTGGATGGGCTCCGTCAGCGGTTTTCCGTCCTCATCATCGCGCCCTACAAGAAGCAGGCAAAGTCAATCGCCATCGCGCTGACGAAAATGGGATTTCAGGCAGTCGATTTCGTCGACCGCGACGACCGAGAAATAACACTCCGTGATGGTCTTGAACGCCTCCTGATTGATCCGAAGAGCAATCTGGGATGGCGGATTATTGCCGGTTTTCGCCTCCCCAAAGACGACGTGAAGGCCTTGCTCCAAAAGACAGAGAACGCGACCCCGCCACTGATCATCGATCTCGTCCCTCCCACACTTAAGAAGGAGACTAAGCAGGCCCTAACGGCCCTCCGGCGGCTACGAGATGGCGAGACACCCGACGCGGATCAACTCAGCCTTCTCAAGGCCTACGATGTTGATCCGCTCGCCGTCGGTCTCAACGACTTATCGAGAGAACTGAGCGCCGACCCCTCAGCAGGGGTGAGGCCAGGGCTGAGGAGGCTCCCGATCAAGGTCACCACCATTCAGAGTTCCAAGGGACTGGCCGCAGACGTAGTTTTCATCACCCACCTAGACGATGTCTTTTGGATCACAAAAGAGGGTATGACTGATAGGGATGTCTGCAACTTCCTGGTGGCCCTAACAAGAGCCAAAACGAAGGTCTTCTTGCTCTCTTCTCAGAAGGTCGCCCCCACGTTTGTGAACTGGATAAAGCCGGAACGGATCGAGGAGACGTAAATGGGCCACTGGCCCTCGCTGTTCTCCTGTCAGCCCCCAACCTCCCCACCAAAGCACCCAACCCTCATTCCAAAACCCCTACACGCCCCAAAATCCCAACCAAATTGGCAGGCTTTCACGCTGGACCTGGCCGGTTGTCCCATTCACGCCGGTTTTCCCCGCCTTCCCTCGGATCCGCTCTAAACTAATCGAAGAGTAGGGAGCGAACCCCATGCCAGGCAAATCCGAAAATCCCGAGACCCCAAAGGTAGACGAATCAAAACCCTCGAAGACTTCAGAGGCCGAGCGGAAGAAAATGAGCCGCATTGCTGACGAGGCCGCAGGGAAGGCCCGCAAGACCTCGGAGCGCTACGACCAGCAACACGGTACCTTCCCCCGGGGAGGACCTTCCGGGGTGTCATAAATCCCGCTTTACCGCTCCGGTGTCGGCGGCAGCAGCAGGGTTCAATTTCCAGGCCTGGCGGCCCTTGACCAGGCGAGACAGGGCCGTGGGAGATGTTTGCCGCCTCGCGCCAGCGGCGAGTCCGGGCGTGTTCGATTGAACCGCTGAACGGCCACTCCCAGTTCCTGACAGCCACGGACCCTCTGGTTTTCTGCCCCCAAAATCCTTATCACGATCCCGGATGTCGTTCGGAGCCATCGCCGGCAGGGTCGAACTTCCCCCCACCCGTCAGTTAGTTGTGCGAATTCCCCTCGCATCGCCACTCTGGGTGCTTCGCTGGACAGCGTTGACGGGGCATCTCGGTCGCCTGCACGACTCCTACAGCCCGTAAGCGACCCTCAGAGCCGCTGCAGCCCTCTTCAGCAACTCTCCGTTCTCCCCCCGCCAGGAATCCCGGTCGTAGTAATAGAACCATGGAATGCCGGGGAAGTAGTTTCTCAGCAATGGGGCGCATTGCATTCGGCACGGAATGCGCTCCGAAAAAATCCCCAGCACTCGAAACCCTGGATTGTCCTTAAAGAACTGGGCCGCGATTCCTTCCGAATGTATGCCGGTTTCGGCGTCGCGCGTCGCTGCTCGCCCGAATTCCTTACGAATTTCTGCGATGGTGATGTTGGGATTCACCTTGACCCGCTCCCTTTCGTCCTCATCCTTGTAGAGCCAGGCCGTTATGTTGATCCTTCCCAGCCCCTCTTCTGTCAACAGTTCCGGATTCCGTTTCCGGAAGGCAAGCGCTTCGATCGGTAAACGCGGGTCGCATTTCCAGCCTGTTGGGCGCGAACTGGGAGTCTTCGCCATCGGGAGCCTCCTGGCGTAATTGAGAGATTTCTCCACTTATTTACTCCCATCTGTGAAACTTGTCAGCTATCAGGAGGGCGGCCCAAACTCCGACGTCGACCTGCTCGCCGAGTTCGACCCCGCCATGCGCCAAACGCTGGTGACCGTAGGCAGCCCGCAGAGCCGGCTCAGCGAAATCCTGAATGTTCGCGCCGACCTGTCCTCTTCTGAGTAGCCGCGTGGCGGCAGGATTGATCCCGCGGACTTTGTGCTATTTTCATGGAACAAAGATCCCGCCAAAATCCCCCCGGACATCTGAGAACGGCCCCCTCTGCAGGTCAATGGAAAGGGCAGGTAAAGGGAGCGCATGTCAACAGGCGAACTGCAGAAATTTATCGCGGCCGAGCACCTGGTCGAACAGCGCAGCGGCTCGCTCCGCAAGGTACTTCGCGTGGGCGATCTCGTCTTATTGCAGGTTCTCTACATCACGGGATTTCAATGGCTGGGCGACGCCGCGAAGTTGGGTTCCGCGCACATCATGTACTGGATTCCCGCGGTGCTGCTCTTCTACATCCCCTCGGGAATCGTCGTTATCCACCTCAATGCGGAAATGCCCCTGGAAGGCGGCCTCTATCAATGGGTCAAGCTGCGCTTCGGCCCGTTGCCGGGATTTCTCATCGGACTGAATTTCTGCGCAGGGGCGATTCTCATCGTCGCCAGCGGCGCGTCCTTGATGGCCGATAACATCGGATACGCGATGGGACCGTCGGGCTCGTGGATTGTTGAGAGCAAGGTGGCGACGGTGGCCATCAACGTCCTGCTGATGGGCATGGTGGCTCTCCTCGCGGTCCGCGGCCTGTCGATTGCCAAGTGGTTTCATAACTTCGGCGGCCTCGTATTTGTGCTTCTGCTGGCAGGCATGATCGCTTTCGCCCTGCCGCGATGGATGCACGGAACTGCGGTGGTTGCGCCGGTGGCTGCGACGATTCCCGCGCTCACCCTGCTCAACCTCAATATCGCGGGCAGAATGGGCATGGGCGCCTTTGGCGGAATCGACAGCGGCGCCATTTTCTCCGGAGAGGTGCGCAGTGCCAACGTCGCACGGATCGTGCGGCGGTCGATCCTGCTGGCGGGGCCGCTGATTGCGCTCTCCTAATTGCCGGCACAGCCTGCGTGCTTGCCTTCACCCGGCCCGCCGACCTCGACCTGATCTCCCCGCCCACCCAGGCCCTGGCCCGCGGAGCGCAGGGAACATTTCTCGCGCCCTTCATTGCCCCCGGTGTTGCATTGCTGCTCATCGCCGCCGGGGCAGCGGGAGGCAGCAACTACTTCAATGCTGTGGTTCGATTGCCCATGGTCGCAGGATGGGATCGCTTGTTGCCGGTCTGGGTGAGCCGGCTGCATCCGCGCTTCCGAACGCCGGTCGGTTCCATCCTTGCCGTGTTTCTGGCCACCATCGCCCTGACCGTTTTCGGCAACTTCGGTGTGGGTTCGCAGGAGGCATTTCAGTTCCTGAACAACGAAGGCAACATGTGCTGGGGACTCACCTATCTGGTCATGTTCTCGATTCCGCTGCTCGCGCGCGGCGAAAAGCCGGCGCTCGGCGTCCGTATTGCAGCGGTTTCAGGATTCATGATGACGCTTCTCTACGTCGTGCTTTCCATGTTTCCCATCGTCGATGTCAGGAACCGGGCGTCTTTCACAATCAAGGTCGTCGCGGTGATCCTCGTCATCAACGGAACCGGGGCGCTCTATTTCCGGCACGCGGCAAGGAAGAGACGACTGGTCTTGATGCAAAGTGAGGTTCCGGAAATCCTGGGACTGTGATCGGCAGCGCAGGGCTCCCGGGTTAAGCCGTCAAGCCGCGGTGGATGAGCGCCGAATCGCCGAGGCGTAAATTGAGTGGCAGTTTGAGCACTCTCTGGCTCGATGAGCGCCTCGCCCTGTTGGCGACAATGGACCGCTCCGCGCGTCTCGGGGCGAATCTCCACCGCATGTTGAAATCGTGATTGACAGCGGCTCTGCCGCTTAGTATGCTCGACTATCGATATATCGATCATCGAGCACATTATGCCAAAACGAAAGCTTGACCCTCTGCCCTCGGCCGCGTTTCAGATTCTGCTTTCGCTTGCCGATGAAGATCTCCACGGCTACGGCATTATGCGGAAGGTGCAGGAACAAACCAACGGTCGCATGAGGCTGGGGCCCGGAACGCTGTACAGCTCGATCCAGGCGCTGTTGGCAGATGGCCTGATTGAAGAGCTGACTCGGAGTAAGTCCGGCGACGAACGGCGCCGTTTTTATCGCATCACTTCGGCCGGTCGAAAGCTGGCACGCTCTGAAGCTGAGAGGCTGGCCGACCTGCTTCGCGTAGCACGAGCCAGGAAGATTCTCGGCGGCGACTATGTCTGAGAGGATATACTCCTGCCTCCTGCGCCTCTACCCAGCTTCGTTCCGTGAAGCTTACGGCGATGCTGCGATGGAGCTCTTCCGCGAACGCCTGAGAGATGAACGAGGGTTCTGGCCGCGGTTGCAGCTCTGGCTCGATCTGCTCTTCGATCTTCTATTGTCGGTTCCACGAACGCGCTGCTGCAGCCAGCGAACGCTCGTCCACGCGTCGGCACAGAAACTTTGCGGCGCTCCTTCGTTCTACGTCCTGGAAGACGACCCGCTGCGACCGAGCGCAATCCTTTTCGGAGGCGTTCTGGCTTTAGCAGGGTTGAGCGGATTGTCCGTGCTGATCGGCCGCACTGACGCATATAGGCCGTCGCTTGCAGGGACACACAGTGCTGTCGCATCGCGCCGATTGAATTCCTTTTTTATGCTCAAGTCCCCCATACTCGGCTTCAGCGACGACCCGGATCAGGCTTTCGTGGCCGGTGTCCCAGGAGAACCCAAACCTCGCTCAAAGCCGCAACTGATCGAGGCAGTCTACCTGGTCGCGTCCGCGGAACCGAAGCTTGACGATGCCGAACGCGACCGTGTCGTCGAGGCGGTCGCAACCAATCTCAAAGAGCATTACTTCGATCGAGGCGCGGCGCAGAGAATGGCAGAGGCCCTGATCTCCCATGAGAAGAATGGCGACTACAACGCCACCACGGACGGCGCCGCCTTCGCGGATCTGCTGACGAAACAGATTCGAGAGGTAAGCCACGACCCGCACCTGATGGTTGTCTGGAGCGCGGAACCATTTCCGGCCGGACCGCCGGCACCTCCACCGGGAGCCATCGAGCGCTACCATGAAGCATTGCGGCAGAATAACTGCACGTTCGAAAAAGTCGAGATACTGCCGCATAACATCGGATATCTCAAACTCAACTCATTCCCAGACCCTTCCGTTTGTCGGTCAACAGCGGTGGCGGCTATGGCAACGTTGAATAACGCAGATGCGATCATTTTCGACCTGCGTGACAACGGGGGCGGCTATCCCGATATGGTTTCCCTCATCGCATCCTGGCTCTTCAATCGTCCCGTTGCCTGGTACGACCCGAGGAACAACGCGGCCGAGCCTTCTCTGACGCAATCGCCTGTTCCTGGGAGCCGATTGGCGGACAAACCGGTCTACGTACTGACTTCCGCAACGACGATATCCGGCGCTGAACAGTTCTGTTACAACCTGAAGATGCTGAAGCGCGCAACGCTGGTCGGCGAGACAACGCACGGCAGCGCGCATATAGGAACATTCTTCCGTCTCGACGATCACTTCGGCATGGGTATACCGGAGACGAAGCCAATCAATCCATATGGGCAAGCGGATTGGGAAGGCACCGGCGTTGAGCCGGATGTGAAGGTCAGCGCCGGAGATGCACTGGAGACAGCGGAGAAACTGGCGCAAAGCAAAACACCTCGATAGGGGCCAATGGCTCTGCCTGGCGTCTCCTCCCGAAACAGAGTATTGGGCCTAAAGTGCGTCTGTCTCGATTTGCGACAAATTGCCAATGCACTCATCGAGGGCTGTGGAATTGGCGAATTACCGGCATTCCAGAACTTTCAGTTGCCGAACCCCGTTGCTAACGGCCCAGGCGATCAGGTGAAGCACAAATTAACCCAACACCTCTCTGGCGCTGCGTTAGTCACTGAATCACAAGGAGTTGCTGCCTGTGCCTTGTATCAGGACACGACTTCCGGATGCCCCACATCTGCCAGCCGTTGGCAGATGTGGGAAGGCACGAACCCCACTGCGCCGAGACTCAGGCTGTATCAGGACACGGCTTCAGCCGTGCCGAAGAATCGCGCGCGTAGCGCGCTGCCTTCCTGCCGGAGGAACCGGGGTCCCCATCGCGCCTGCGCGAATGGGGTGGTAGGCCGTCGGCATCCTGGCGGATCCGGCTCTGCCGGTCCGTCGCCGACACGAACCGGCCTCATACCGCGAGACCTTCGCAACGGCACGTAGGAAACCCGCCGCCCAAAGCGGGCCTCATGGGTCCAGTCGACGACTCAAATCTCAATATGAGGCCGGTTCCACTCGACGCGTCGGGCTTCGCAACGCGAAGCCCATCCATCTCTCCGCGCCACGGTTGCTTTCGTCATGCCGTCGCGCCTCACCCACCACCGGCGACTTCGCTGCGCCCCTGCAATGAAATGGCTAACAGCTAACGGCTAACAGCTAACAGCTGTTTTCTTGTCAACCCCCGCACCTCTTAACCAAAGTAACCACCCCTCATTCCACGCGACTTACATCCCCTCTAACTCCAACAAAGTTGGCAGGATTACCCCCTCCAATCTGATATCCTGAACTTATAGAGTGAAAATCAAAAAAGGACCGCCGCGGCGGTCCTTTTCCTTTGCCCCCGTGCCGCACTCTCACCTGTAGCCTGTCACCTGCAACCTGTCACCCGTCACCTGCAACCCGTCACCTGCAACCAGTCACCTGTAACCCGTCAATGACCGCCACTGCCTCAATCTCGACCGTCTTTAACGCAACCTCGACCGAGATCCCGTCAACCTCGGCCGCGATTGCTTCAAACTCGGCCGAGCTGCAACTGACTCCGAATCAATCATCCCGCCCCACCTCGGACGAGATTGATTCAACCTCGGCCGTCGTTGCGTCAGGACTCGGCCGAGCCGCAACTGACTCCGAATCAAATCCCTGGCGCCTCTCGATCCCAGCGCCACCCGCGAACTCGCTGAATCCAGGTCAAAGGGCCACGGAGGGGAGGGGGAGGGGGTCCTCACCGCTCTCCGGCAACCCACCACCATGAACTGGCAACTGGCCACTGGGCCTGTCAACTGGGGACTGGGGACTGGGGACTGGAGACTGGGGACTGGGGACTGGCAACTGTCTCACTCGTACGCCAGCGCGTCGATCGGGTCCTTGCTGGCTGCCTTCCACGCCGGATACAGCGCGCCCAGTGCCGATCCGGCCAGCGCGATCAGCGCGCCCTCCACACGCCACGTGTTGTTCACCAGGAACAGCAGCGTCGGGAATTTCACCGCCATGAAAATCTTCAGCGCCTCGGTCACCGCCACGCCCAGCACGATGCCCGCCACCGCCACCAGCATCGCCTCGCGCAGCACCAGGTTCACGATGGTCGCCTTCGACGCGCCCAGCGACTTCAGGATCCCGATCTCCCGCGTCCGCTCCATCACCGCCGTGTACATCGACTGGAAAATAACCAGGAAGCCAACAATCACCGCAATCCCGATCACCACCCGCAGCGCGATGTTGAACCCCGGAAAATGGTCGGGGGTCATCATCGACAGGTAATCCTTCATCGACTGGGTCTCGTAATTCTGCAGCCCCGGCGTGGAGTGAATTTCCTGCTCGATCAGCCCCTCGTTCTCCGGCGAATCCCACTTCAGGTAGAAGATCGAGGCGTTGTCCGGCGTCCCCAGCAGCGTGCCCAGCGTCTGGATCGGCACAAAGATCCGGCCGCCCTTGCCGTGCTCCACGATCCCGCACACGTGGAACGGGTGGTGCAGACCCAGTTCGATCGTCTGCCCCAGCTGGGTGCGGTTGCTCTTCGCGTACAGGTCGTCGACGATCACGTCGTCGGGGCCCCGGAACGGCCCACCCTCGAGGAACTGGAATGGTTTCAACGCGTTGTAGCTTGTGTAGTCGATGCCCCAGATGGTCTGCAGCGCGTGGCCCATGCTGAAGTTGGCGATCACCGGCGCCGCCACCGCGACGTGCGGCAGCCTGGCCAGCACCTGGGACACCTTCGCCGGCACCGGCGCTCCGCCCACCGCGCTCAGGAAACTCGCGTTCGGCGGCCGCACGATGATGTCCGCGCCCACCCCGTTCGTCTGGTTGGCCGCGCCCTGGATCTGGCCCATCATGATCGCCACGATCGACAGGATCATGATCACTTCAATCGCGACCGCGGATACGGTGATGGCGGCGCGCACCGGGCGGTAAAGAATGTTGCCGACGACAAGCTTGTTCATGGCTGGATTGGATGGGTCCCGAGGACCCCTCGCGGTGGAAATCTCAGGGTACCAAACCCGGGCCCGAGCGCCCTGCCGCGACGCGCCGTCCAATAACCAGACGATTAATAACCAGTTCGGGGTATTCCCTTTGGCGATTACCTTTGTACTCTGTTGGAGCCGAAGAAAACAGGCTACTTACCGATGGAACCTTGGAAAGTTGCCGATTTCAGTCTAAGGTGATCGCATTACCAAATTGCAGCCGGAAGGAGCTTTCGTGGGCCAGTTCGGCGAGGCATTGCGGCAGGAACGAATCTCGCGTGGCGTTGCGCTGGAAACCATCAGCGGAGCCACGAAGATCGTCACGCGCTACCTCACCGCCCTCGAAGACGAGAAGTTCGACGCACTTCCCGGCGGCATCCTCAGCAAAGGCATCGTCCGCGGCTACGCCCGCACTGTGGGGCTCGACGAGTCCGCGTGGGTCGAGCGCTTCCTCGCCGCCAGCCAGCAGCAGGCGGCCGCGCACAGCCCCGGCGAGTGGGAGGATTTCGCCACCAACGTCAGCCGGTCGCGCCCGCAGCACCACCGCGCGCACTCCTTCCTGCGCTGGGCCGGCTTCCTTCTGCTCCTGGTGTTGCTCAGCAGCCTGGGGCTGTTCGTCTGGCACTTCGTCAACGTCCGCCTCGTCGCCAGCACTATCGGCCCGCAGCAGCCGCCGTCCGTCACTGAAACTGCCGCGGAGGGCCGTCCAGCCAGGTGACCGGCGTCCGCCGCCGTTACCTCTGTGACCTGTCGCCCCGCCGCTCTTCTTCATAGCCTTCCTGTATGAGCTCCGCAAAGTATGCGCTGCTGCTGGCGATGATCGTGGCGTTCCCGGCGCTCGCGCCCGCTAAAACAAAGCCCCATGTCGTGGCGCTCGGCGCTGTTCGCCGCGAGCCTTACTCCATCCAGGGCGATCCCGCCGGGGCGCAGAAAGATGAGACGACGCTGAGTGTCCGCCCTCTCGTCGTCGACGGCAAGATCCGCGAGTGGACCACCGGCAACGTCCACGCCGTCACCGAGCGCAGCTTCACCGTCCGCCGCGCCGTCCGCCTCAACGATTCCCTGCCCACGGATAAGTCCCCGCGCTGGGTCTGGCAGCGCGGCCCGTGGCTGCTCATCGACCGCGAAACCGGCAAGATCACCGCGCTGCACCTGCCTGACTTCGATCCCGGCGTCTCCCAGATCGCCTGGTTTCGCGATTATGCCGCTTACTGCGGCCTCACCGCATCGCATAAGGAATTGTTCGCCGTCGTCGCTCAGATCGCCGCCCGCCGCCCGCTGCTCGCCAAAAAACTTGCTGCCTGGAACGTCTCCGATCCGCCCAGCCCGGCCTGTGTGCTGCCCGTCTGGCAGCGTGAGCCGCTCAAGGTCAGCTTCCAGCCCACCGGAGCAACAGCCGCAGTCAGCTTCGATCTCGTCGGCGCCTCCGCCGTTCTGGTCGAGGACAACGACAGCGACAGCGACAACCCGTAACCACACGGCATAGCATAGCCGCATGGAGTCATTCGACGACCTGCTCCGCCAGGCTGAAGCGGCGCACGGCCATCTCTGCGCCGGCCAGATCCTGGGCGTGCGTATGGCCATGCTCGGCTGCCGCCGCCTTGGCATCGACGAGCCGCGCGGCCGCGATCGCAAGCGCCTCGTCACCTTCATCGAGATCGACCGTTGCGCGACGGACGCCATTGGCGTCGTCACCGGCTGCCGCCTCGGCAAGCGCGCGCTGAAATTTCGCGACTGGGGCAAGATGGCCGCGACCTTCGCCGACCTCGCCACCGGCCGCGCCGTCCGCATCGTCGCACTCGAGTCGTCGAAGCAGCGCGCCCGCGAGCTCTACCCGGAGATCGAGAACAAGAATCAGCAGCAGATGCGCGCCTACCGCGAGATGGACGACGCCGATCTCTTCGGCGAGCAGTGGGTCGAGGTCGATCTGGGCCCCAAAGAGATGCCTGGTTACAAAGGCGACCGCATCGCCTGCAGTCAGTGCGGGGAAGGCATCAGCTACGACCGCTTCGTCCTCCGCGACGGCGCCACGCTCTGCCTCGCCTGCGCATTCCCTGAGCAGCGCTACTACCGGCCAGCCGGCGGCGAGCCGGTTCCGCCGCCTGCGCCGGTGGGCCCGCGTTGCGAGTGCGGATGAGCTGAGATTTACAATGGCCTGGGCGCATCGCACGCGCACTTTTTCATTCGGAGTGAATCACCCATGCTGAATCTGGAAGGCCGCGTCGCCGCTGTTTTCGGACTCGCCAACAAGCGCAGCATCGCCTGGGGCATCGCAACCAGGCTGCATGAGGCGGGCGCAAAGCTGGCGATCAGCTACCAGAACGAGCGCATGCGCGCCGAAGCCGAAGGCCTGATTCTCGACCTGCCCGGCGCCGAACCCTTCCAGTGCGACGTCTCCAACGACGCCGAAATCGAGCAGGTCTTCGCGAAGATGAAGGAGCGCTACGGCAAGATCGACATCCTCGTGCACTGCATCGCTTTCGCGCCCGCCGAGGATTTGAAGAACGACTTCCTCCAGACCTCCCGCGACGGCTTCCGCATCGCCCACGATGTCAGCGTCTATTCGCTCATCGCGCTCAGCCGCGGCGCCGCGCCGCTGATGACCGAGGGCGGCTCCATCATCACGCTCACCTACTTCGGCGCGGAAAAAGTCGTCCCCCACTACAAGGTGATGGGCGTCGCCAAGGCCGCGCTCGAAGCCACCGTTCGCTATCTGGCCTGGGACCTCGGCAAGCAGAACGTTCGCGTGAACGCGATTTCCGCCGGACCGATCAAGACCCTCGCCGCACGCGGCATCGGCTCGCTCGGAGACATGCTCAAGTACCACGCCGATCGTGCGCCGCTGCACCGCAACACCGAGCAGGAAGAGGTCGGCAAGACCGCCGTCTACCTCGCCAGCGACCTCGCCAGCGGCGTCACCGGCGAAACCATCTACGTCGACAGCGGCTACAACATCATGGGGTTCTGAGCGGAACGGCCAACCCTGCCCGCGCATTGTCTGGCCGCTCGGGCCGGCATCTACTGCAGCAAACCGAAAACGGCGACGCCGCTGGGCGTGCCCACATACACCTTGCCGTTCACCACCATCGGCGTGATGAACTTGTTGCCGTTTCCGAACTGGTCGCGCCCGTTCGCCGCCTGATTGCTGTTGTACAGCTCCGCCAGCGTGGCCGCATTGTAAGCATGCAGCACGGCCGGAGAGGAATTCTCGACGGCCCACACGATCCCGTTTGCGGTCCCGTTGGCGCTGATCGATGGCGTCGTGCCCGGATACTCAAATGTGTTCGCGCTCTGCACGCTCGGCGCTGTGGCCAGCATGGCATTGGAGATGGGGAAGGCCTTCAGATTATCGCCCACCGCCCCGTAGTAGACCGTGTTGTTGAAGTACGCAGGCATGGACCAGACCCCGCCGATCTCGCCATTGATCTGCTGATAGAGCGCGCTGTTGCTGCCGGGGCTGAACTTTCCCATGGAGTCGCGATTCACCACATAGATATTGGCGTCCTTCCCTGCTCCGACCGCCAGGTGCTGCACCGTCCCCGACGAGTCTGTCATGTCCGGCAGCACCAGGGCGCCGCCCGAGCCAAGATCCTGATCGGCGTTCGACTCGGCCACGGTGTTGTCCATCTCGAAGTAGTCGGCGACGGCGAGACTGCCGCCTGATGTCGAAACTTTCAGGAATCCGTTGCCGAAATCGTGCTGCGCGGGAAAACCATTCGCATCGAGCGTGGTATCGAAGGTCCCATTCGCATCGAGAAAGTAGATGTTGCCGCTGCTGTCCGCAGCCAGTCCCGTACCGGCCATCCAGATCGATCCCTCGCTGCCGTTCGGCGTCAGATTGAGCACGCTGGTTTGCGCCAGAGTCGATTCGCTGTACGCCATCAGCCACCCGGTATACGGCTCCTGATCGCAGTGCGAGGTCCAGCCCAGATAAATCGTGCCGTTCATCAGCAGCAGTCCGACGCGCTCTGCATACTGCCCAGGATCGAAGACTACATTTCCTCCCGTGCTGTTCGCGCCCGTGCCCGGATAGGTCGCATGAATCTCCATTGGACTCCCGGCCAGCTCCGCACCCGTGGTCACATCCAGAGCATGCAGCCGCTGATGGTAAGCGCCGTTCTGGTCCAGCGACATGCCCACCACGAAGATGGTTCCGTGCGCTCCCGCATTGCGGTCGATCACCGGAGTGGAGGTGATGCCGATCTCCGGCGTGATCTGGCTGCAGCCGTGATCGTCGCTGGTGCTCTCATTGGCGCCCAGCACCGAAGTCTTCCAGAGCTGCGCACCGCTGTCCGCGTCGAACGCGTAGACGCTGTCGTTCTCGGTCACAACAAACAGAACGTTGTGCTGTTGTCCGCCCACCGTCAGGTTGGACAGATACAGAGGCTCTCCATCCACCTTTCCATCCGCGGGCAAAATGCGCAGCAACCCGAATTGCGACGAGGTCACGTTGGCCTGCGTCAAAATCGTCTCGTTCGCGTTGAGCCCGGTCCTGCCGATGTCGTCATGGTAGGTCGTCACATCGGTAGTGGGAGTCTTCACCGCTGCGTTCACGGTGAGCGCAAGCGAGGCAGTGTGGCTGAGCGTCCCCGAGGTGCCCGTGAACACCACCGTTCCCGTGGAGGCTGCGGCGGAAGAGGCTGCACTCAACTCCACCGCCTGCGGGGTTCCTGCAATCAGGCTCAGGGTCGCAGGCGATGCGGTTACGCCGCTGGGCAGCCCGCTGATCGTCACCTGGATCGTTCCCGAGAAACCATGGACGGTGGTCGCCGACACCGAAACGCTCTGGCTGCTGCCGCCTGCGGTGATCGTGAGGCTGGAGGTGCTTGTGGAGAGCGAGAAGTCCGCCTTCGCGGCTGGTGCCGATGTCGAGCCGCAGCCGCTGTTCAATCCCGCCGCTGCAACGATGGACGCCCATGCGAGCCAGGTCCACAGTTTGTGATGCATGGCGCCGGCCCCTTTCTGCAAACGCCGGAACGCAACCAATGTGCGCTTGTTATCGCAGCATCTTAACTCTCCGCGTCATCAGGAGGCCAGTTGCCCTCGAAAGGGGGCGGCAGATCGCCCCGCTGCCTGCTCGCCCATGCAAGCTCTCACTCCGCCCGCAGCGCCTGCACCGGATCCACCGACGCTGCCCGCCGTGCCGGCAGATAGCTCGCAACCAGCGCTACCAGCAGAAGCAGCGCCGCGCTCCCTGCATACGTCAGCGGATCCGCTGCGCTTACCCCGTAGAGCAAACTGGCCATCAGGCGCGTCAGCAGAGCCGCCGCCAGCGCTCCGGCCGCAATACCCGCCAGCGCCGGCGCGCTCGCCGAGCTCAGCATCAGCTCCGTCACATTCCGGCGCTGCGCGCCCAGGGCCATGCGGATGCCGATCTCCCGCGTCCGCCGCGACACAGACCACGAAACCACGCCGAAGATTCCCACCGCCCCCAGCAGCAGCGCCATCGCGCCGAAGATTCCCACCAGCGCAGTGCGGAATCGCGGCTGCGCCACCGACGCATCCACTCCCGCCGGCAGCGATACGATGTCGGTCACCGGGAGGTCCTTGTCGATGCTGTGCGTGGTTCTCTCGATGGCCGCGGCGGCCGCGGCGGCGCTGAACCGGCTGCGCACGACGACCTCGCCGCCCCACAGCGGCGCCTGCGCAAAGGGCACATACATCATCGGCCCCGGTTTCTTCGCCAGCGACTCGTCGCGAATGTCACCCACCACCCCGACGATCTCGCGCGCCGCTCGGCCATCCGGAGGAAATCCGAACACAATGTGTTGCCCCAGAGGATTGCGCCCAGAAAAATACCGCCGCGCAAAAGCCTGGCTGATGACCGCCACCCTCGGCGTCGACGCTGTGTCGTCTTCTCCAAACAATCTTCCCTGGAGCAATGGAATTCCCATCACCCGGAAATAGCGCGGACTTGCCGTCTCGTAGTCCGCCGTGATCGCCTCGCCCGCCGGCGCCGGCGGCGCGCCGACAATGTCGAAGCGCAGCGGGATCGGCAGATCCAGAATCGGAAGCGGCGCTGCGATCGCCGCGTCCCCCATGCCGGGCTGCGCCTGCAGGCGCTGCATCAGCTCGCTCGCGAACGCTGCCCACTGCTGCGGCCTGGCATAGCGAAACTGCGGCAGCGAGACCATCGCCCTCGTGACCTGAGCGGTTGCAAAGCCGGGACTCACCGCCGACAGCCGCGCAAAGCTGCGGATCAGCAATCCTGCCGCTACCAGCAGCACCATGGCCAGTGCCGTCTCCGCTGCCGCCAGCACGCTGCGGGCTCGCTGCGGTCCTCTGCTCTCTCCCCCGCGCCCACCCTCCCGCAAATACCGCTGGAGATCGCTCCGCGATGCAAACAGCGCCGGAACCAGCCCGAAGAGCAGGCTCGCCACCAGCGACAGCGCCAGCGCAAATCCCAGCACCGCGCCATCCACCCGCACCGGGTGGAGCTGCGGCAGCCCCTGCGGCAGCATCGACCTCAGCGCCCGCACGCCCCACCACGCCGCGGCCATGCCTGCGGCGCCTCCCAGCAGCCCGAGCAGCGCGCTTTCCGTCAGCAGTTGGCGCGCCAGCCGCCGCGGGCTTGCCCCCAGGGCCACGCGTACCGCCATTTCCGCTGAGCGCGACGTCGCCCGCGTCAGCAGCAGATTGGCAATGTTGGCGCAGGCAATCAGCAGCACCAGTCCCACGGCGCACAGCAGCACCAGCAGCGGGCGCTGCACGTCTCCCGCGATCGCCTTCTGCAGCGGCTCGCTCTCGATCGTCCACCCCTTCTCTTCCGGAAACTGGCTCGACAACCCGGCGCTCACCGCCTCCAGCTCCGCCTGCGCCTGGGCCCCGCTCACCCCTGGCCGCAGGCGCGCGAATGCCGCCATCCAGTGGGTGCGCGGCGGGTGCGTCATCCACACGCTGAAGAGCGGATCCTGGTCGAGCGGGATCCACAACTGCTGCGCCTGATCGAGAAATGGCGTGCGAAAGCCGGCCGGCATCACGCCCACTACGGTCCAGAGCCGCATATCGAGCGTGATCGTTCGGCCTACGATTCCCGGATCGCCGCCAAACTTATTCCGCCACAACGCCTCGCTGAGCACCGTCACGGGCGCGGCGCCGCGCTCGCCATCCTTCGCGGTCAGCGTCCGCCCGAGCAACGGCTGAACCCCAAACAGGGAGAAGAAATCCTGCGTCACAACCACCGTTTTCACTTCCGAGGGTTCGCCGTGTCCGGTCAGGGTGAGGGAGTGGCCTGCGAGCCCCGCAACTGCGCTGAAGGCCCCGCCGTGCTCGCGCAGGTCCTGGTAGCCCGGGTAGGACATGCCCTCGCCCGTGATCCCCGCCTGCGCTTTGGATTCCGACAGGCTCACAAGCTCGCCCGGCTTCGCGTAGGGCGGCGCTTCCAGAAGCACGGCTCGCACCACGGAGAAGATTGCCGTGTTTGCCCCGATGCCCAGCGCCAGCGTGGCCACCACGACGCCTGCGAACCCCGGAGACTTCCGCAATTGGCGGAGCGCAAACTTCACATCCTGGCCCAGGCTTTCCAGCCATGGCAGCGTCCGCTGGTCCCGCCATGCCTGCCGCGTCTGTTCCACCCCGCCCAGCCGGATCAGCGCCTGCCGCTGCGCTTCCTCAGCCGGCATCCCCGCGCGCAGGTTGTCCTCGATATGCATTGCCAGATGGCTCTCGATCTCCGCGCGAATCTCTGCCTCCGCGCGACCTGCGCCGAAAATCCCCCTCAGCCGCATCCACAACGCTCGCAGACTGCGCATTCCGCCTCCTTATCGCGATTCCGGTGCCGGTTCGAGGAACCGCGCCAAAATGGCCGTCGCCTGTGCCCACTCCCGCGTTGCCCGCTCCAGCTGCTTTCGTCCCGCCCGGGTCAGCCGGTAATATTTCGCCTTGCGATTGTTCTCCGAAGTGCCCCACTCCGACGCAATCGCGCCCTCCTGCTCCAGCTTCAGAAGGGATGGGTAAAGCGTTCCGTAGTTCAGCGCGAGCGCGTTGCCGCTGGTCTGCTCGATGCGCCGCGCGATCCCGTATCCGTGCTGCGGCCCCATCGCTTCCAGGGTCTTCAGCACCATCAGCGCCAGCGTTCCCTGCCAGACGTCCGTCTTCTCTCCCATGGTTCTCCCCTTGGGAACCAATAGATATCACGGACTGCTATGGGAATGCAATAGGAATGGCAGGGAAGAAGAAATCACCGGGATTTTGGGCCGATTGGCTGTCTGCCACTCCCCTGCCAGGCCAGATCGTTGCGAAATCTCGATCCGTGTCGCATGCGTAGCCGGCTCCATGCATCGACACTTCGACAGAGAACGAATCGTCTCCTCCTTTTTTCGAGGAGAATGTTCGGCGGGAGCGCAGACCGCGTTTCCGCGTAACGCACCTGAAACTGATGGGGAGGCGGAGTTGCGAAACCACTGGACCGCAGTATTGTTTCTGGCTGCCGCGATGATCGAGCCGGCGTTCCTGGGAGGGCAAAGCCCGGAGCACTATCAATCTCCATGGCGAACACCTTGGACCTATGAAGAGGCTGACCACTGGAGTGCTCTCGATCCGTTGTACGCGGAGTGCAATGCCGGGCACGCACAGTCGCCCATCGATATTCGCAACCCGCGGAAGGCAAATCTTCCTGCAATCCGCTTTGAATTCAGGGCAGCTCCTCTCCAATACGTCATCAACAATGGCCATACCATTCGCGTGGATTACGCGGTCCCGCCTGGAAGTGGCGACTTTCTCGTCATCGGGGCGAAACGATATCAGCTCACGCAGTTTCATTTTCACCACCCGAGCGAGGAATACATCGAGGGGAAACCATACGAGATGGAAGCTCACCTGATGTTCCGCGGAAGCGATGGCGGCGTTGTGGGCGTAGCTGTCCTGATCGAGCGGGGCCCAGGGAACCAGACGATTCAGCAAATCTGGAGACGCATGCCGCGGGTTGAAGGCCAGCAAGCTGCCGGCGGAGTCCTCGTCAATCCTGCTGGCCTGCTTCCTCGCAGCCTCGGTTACTACTCCTATACAGGATCGCAAACTGCGCCGCCCTGTACTGAGCCAGTCTTCTGGATTGTGCTCAAGACCCCTTTGACGGCTTCTGCCGCACAAATCAGAGCATTTGCTCAGCTGTACCCTCACGACGCTCGACCCATTCAGCCGCTGAATGGACGCATTGTGAGCGAGACCCGGTGACGCCTCGATCCACATTGGCGATAAGGCCCTGCGACGTCCCGCGGGTTGCGCTCGGGAACGGCGTTCGCAGGCATCGGACAGGTTCCTGCGAATGCTGCTGAGGTTCCCAGCCCGCTTACCGTCGTCGCCGGAGCGATACTGGGCAGGCTCCGTGCAGCACCAGCGATGAAACCTGCATCAGCGGATGCTGTGGGGCTTTCTCACAGTTGCATGCGCAGACGCGCCCTGGTCGCCGCATGCGCGAGCAGCAGCATAGCCACGGTGAATCCCGCCGCGCGCAGAACGCCGGGCCAACCGGTATTCCAGTGCTCCAGCAGCCAGGCAGTTCCCGTAAGCGCGGTCAGGAAGTAGTAAAGGTCGGGAATGAGATAGGTGAGCAGCGTGTTGGAGCCGGCTGGCCGCACCAGCCACGCCCATCGCGTTTGCTTCCTCACATCGCACAGCCAGTAAAGCAGCGTGAAGATCAGGCAGGTGGCGGCCACGGTCCAAAGCGCCCAGGTGGGGGTAGCGCGAATCTTGGAGATCCCAAACGGCCGCAGAAACCAGCCGGCCGCAAAGCTGAGGATGGCGAACAGGATCCCGAGTTGCATTCTGCGCGACGGGCGGATGACTTCCCCGCCGTCGATGAAGATCTGCGACGTCACAATGCCCGCCATCACCAGGCTGGGCATCGCTCCATTGCCGAACGGCCATACGTAGAGCGACCACCTGCCCATCGGAATCCAGTGCGCGCAGCATGCCGCGTTATAGGCCACGAGGACAATCAACCACGCCAGCGGGGCAAACCGCCAGCGGCGCGTGGGAATGTACAGCAGGCAGACCGCGAAATATGTCAGCCCGATAAGGCCCAGAATTTCCGGGTAGGAGAACCGGATCCACGCTTCGCCCACGTGCGATGCGCGCCGGTAGATCGCGAAGTCAAAGATCAGCATGCCGGCGCCCAGCAGTCGCAGCGCCAGCACCCACTTCCGGCTGACGCCTGTATAGACGTTCCACAGCAGGATGCCGCCGATGAGCCCGATCAGCGCCCAGAGATACGGAGAAAGATGCATCCTCGTCGCATCGCCGCGGTCTGCGTTGGCGAGGATCAATCCGAGCACGAGCAGGGCCAGCGAACGCAGGATAATGTGCAGCCACAGGCCGCCCAGCGAGGGATTGCGCCGCAGGCGGCTCCGAACCGCGATGGGCAACGACATGCCCACGATGAAGAGAAATGCGGGAAACACCATGTCGACATACGTCATGGCGTCGACGCGAGCCGGCATGTGATACGTCCATTTGCTCAGCCCGTGCACGCTGGCCAGATCGTTGACGAAGATCATCACCGCCATCGTGATGCCGCGCAGGATGTCGATCGATACTACCCGCGTCGAGGTTGTCTGGCCGGCGATGCCGGTGGAAACAGCCGGGGCTGTGGAGATCACTGGCCACCTCTCGCATACGCACTGTTCTCCGCGGAGAACGCGCGATTGATGGTATCCAGCAGCGTGCCCGACGGATCGGCGGTGTACTCCCAGAACATCACGCCGCCCAGCCCCTCGCGCCGCACGTAGGCGCACTTCACGGCCAGAGACACGGGATCTTCGTACGAGACAAACTGCTTCGTACGCTCGTTGTAGAGATACGGAACCGAGGCCGACGCGTCCCAGTATCGCGTGAAACCATGCTGCAGCAGCGTGGACGCGATGTCCTGGTAGTGTGCGTAGGCATGGGGCACGGGCGATCCGGGCTGGAACAGCCCATGATTCGTCGGGCCGACGTTGCCCCACATGTGGCCATAAAACGGCACACCCAGAACGATCTTTCGCGCAGGCACGCCGGCGCGCTCGAAATCGCGGACCGACTCATCCGCCGACATCCCTTTTGGATCGGCGGGATCGTTGTACAACGGGGCATGATTGCCGGTGATCTTGTCGCTGTCCGGCTCGTAGAAGTCGTACGCCATCAGGTTGACGGTATCGACTTCTCTGGCCACCCTGGCCATTTGCGTGTGCTCCAGAAAGTCGTCGCCGGCGCCGGCTGCCACGCTCAGCAGAAGCCGCCGCCCCAGCACACGCTGCTCGCGATCGAAGCGCCGCCGCAGCTCCAGCAACAGCAGCGTGTAATTCTGCTTGTCCTCCGCCCGGAAGCGATTCCCCGCCCCGACCTGCCCGGGAAACTCCCAGTCGATGTCGAGACCGTCCAGTTTGTAGCGCCGAACGAAGGCGACCACGCTGTCGATGAACCGTGCCCGGCTCGCGCGGGTCAGCGCCATATCAGAGAAATTCCCTGACCACAGCCATCCGCCGACCGATACCAGCACCTGCAGCGAGGGATTCTGCTGCCTGAGCGCAACCAGCGTGGCGAAATTCGGCGCGTCGGCGGGACTAACGGCGACGATCCTGCCATCCTGGATATTCGCGAAGGCGTAATTAATGCGCGTGAGCTTCGTCGCCGCCACTTCCCCAGGCTGGATCACATGATCCCGCGGAAAAATGTACGCGATGATTTGCGGCCGCTCCGGCGAGTGCGAGGCAGCTTTCGTCTGCCCCGCGCCCGGTAGTGCCGCCGCGACGATTGCCATCGTTGCCAGAATTTTTCGCGCGTTGTCCCTTCGCAGGCCCGGCATCGTTTTTACTGCCTCCTGACTCGTAGCGAACACACCCATCATGTCACGACCGACCCCGCACCGCACCACCACTCCCTCGCGGGCGTTCGGGCTCCCTGGTCTGCGATATAGTCGCAACCATACAGTCGCAACCAGGATAAACGGCCATGACATTGCGATTTCTGAAGCCGGCAGTCATTGTGAGCTTCTGCGGACTGGCGGCTTCGCTGTCCTTCGCGCAGACGCGCGTCCTCGTCGATCAGGTGGGCTATGACGCAGCCGCGCCGAAGGTCGCTCTCATCGAAATCACGAGCGATGCCGCCCCCGGCGGTTTTGAGCTCGTGGACGATGCCACGGGCGACACCGTTTTCACGGGAACCCTCGAGCCGGCAGGCACCGTGGACCATTGGGTTCCCTGGCGTTTCTGGAGGGCGGACTTTTCTTCCTGGCGTACACCCGGCCACTATCGCCTGCGCATCACCAGTGGCGGCCACGTCATCAGTTCCTGCGCCTTCGAGATCGGCGACGATCTGCTCGAACGCCGCACCCTGTCGAATGTTGTTTATTACTTCAAAGGTCAGCGCTCCAGCGGAGATTTCGACCGCGCCGACCGGCACCTCGCGGTTCCCGGCGAGCCGGGTCATTTCCTCGATGACCACGGCGGCTGGTACGACGCCACCGGCGATTACGGCATCCACCTCTCGCACCAGAACCCGACGTCGTACTTCAATCCCCAGCAGGTCCCGCTGGTCGTCTGGTCGCTGCTGGCCAGCTACGACGTACTGAAGAGCCGTGGAGACGACAACTTCGGCGAGATTGAGCGGCGGCTGCTCGACGAAGGCCTCTTCGGGGCGGATTTCCTGGTGCGCGACAGGCGCCCCGGCGGCTCTTTCTGGGAGAGCATCAGCGCTCCCGGCCCGGGCAAGCTGGCCGCCGATCGCGCCATCGGCAATCCCAACTGGCGCACCCGGATCAAAACCTCTGCGATCGGATCGTCGGAACGTGCCGGACCCGCTGTCGGGCCGCACGCTTACGAGGCCGGCTTCCGCGCAGGAGGCGGCATGGCCATCGCGGCTCTTGCGCTGGCCGCCACCATGCCCGAGCACGGCGACTTCTCACGCGCGCAGTACCTCGCGGCGGCCGAGGGGGCTTTCGCATTTCTCGAAGCGCACAACGCCGAACTGCTGAACGACCACACGGAAAATATCCTCGACGACTACTGCGCGCTGATGGCGGCGACAGAGCTGTACCGCGCCACGCATTTGCCGATCTATCGTGCGGCAGCCGACCGTCGCGCGGATCGCCTGATTTCCCGGTTCACCACCCAGGGTGATTTTCGCAACTACTGGCGCGCCGACCAGGGAAGCCGCCCCTTCTTCCATCCGTCAGACGCGGGCCTGCCCGTCATCAGCCTGCTGCGTTACGCAACCATCGCCAGCGCTCCGAACCAGCAGCGGGTTCGCGATGCGGTCCGCAAATCGCTGGAGTTTGAGCTGGCCACCACCAGGGAAGTCAACAACCCGTTCGATTACGCGCGCCAGCTGGTGCGCATGGGCGACGGCCAAATCCGGACGGCTTTCTTCTTCCCTCATGACACCGAGGCCGCGCCGTGGTGGCAGGGTGAGAACGCGCGGCTCGCCTCACTGGCGGCCGCTGCCCGCATGGCGGCCCCTCTTTTCTCCGCCGATTTGCCGTTCGCGAACGCGCTCGAGACCTACGCCGACGATCAGCTGCACTGGATCCTCGGGCGCAATCCCTACGACACCTCCATGCTGATGGGAAGCGGCCACAACAACGCGGCGTATATGTTTTTCCGCTCTTGGAAGTATGTCAATGCCCCCAGCGCGATCATCAACGGTATCACCGCAGCTCCGGACGACGAGGATGGTATCGCCTTCAACCAGGGCTATGCCGTAACCGGCAAAGACGATGACTGGCGCTGGACCGAGCAGTGGCTGCCCCACGCGGCCTGGTTTCTCTACGCGGTCAGCCTGCCTCATCCCACGCACTAGCGGCACCCGGAAACGTGCGAGGAATCTGTCGTCTCAGCTCCGGCTCTGCGCCGCCTGCGCCGATCCGGCCAGCACCTTGAGCACTTCGCGCGCCAGCTCGTCAGGCACGAACTTGGCCACGTAACCGTCGGCCCCCACACGATTCGCATGGGATTCGTTGGCCGAGCCCGACAGCGACGAGTGGATGACCACGGGAACCGCCTTGAGCGAGTCGTCATCCTTGATCTGACGGGTCAGGGTAAAGCCATCCATTTCGGGCATCTCCAGATCGGTGAGCACGGCTGCAACCCTGTGCGTAACAGGGACTCCGGCGGATCGCGATTCCTGGGCCAATGCCCGCAGCTTGTCCCACGCCTCTTTGCCCGTCTTCACACCCACGAACGGAAGCTTGAGACGGTTGAGCACCGTCTCGATTTGCCTGCGCGCGACGCTCGAATCGTCGGCATAGAGCACGACCGAGCCCTGCGGAATCCGGATCTCCGGCGTGAAGGTGATTTCCTCGCCGCTTCGGAAGCGGGACGGAAGTGCCTCGCGCAGGATCGATTCGACATCCAGGATCAGCGCCAGGCGGGATTTTTCCTCTCCCTCGTCGAGCCTCGCCAGGCTTGTCACCAGCGCGCCGGCCGCCGACTTTTCCGCAGAGACGACGCGGCCCCACTCCAGCCGCACAATCTCTTCCACTTCTTCCACGGCGAAGCCCTGCACCGATCGCTCGTATTCGGTCACCAGAAGAATGTTCCGCGCCGAGGGAGTGCAACCTACAACCGAGGGCAGATCGATCACCGGGATAATCTGGCCGCGGATGTTCGCCACCCCGAGGACATGCTTCGGCGAACCCGGCATGGGGGTGATCGGCGGCATGATCAGGGCTTCGCGAACCTTGAAAACGTTGATGCCGAAGATTTCCCGCGTGCTGGCGCTCTTGTCTTCGCCGAGGCGAAAGATGAGCAACTCGAACTTATTCGTACCGGCCAGCCGCGACCGCTCGTCGACTTCCTGCAGGACATCCGTCATGGCAGCATCCCTCAATTCTGTTTTTCGCCGATGGCGGCGTTCAGCGCCTCGAGCTTGCCGAGCAGTTCCTGCTCGTTGCGCGACAACTCGCCGCCCAGCCGCAAAGCCTCTTCGCGATCGCCGGCATGCAGCGCCGCGCGAACGCCGCGGGCCGCCGCGAACAAACCGGCATGTGGAGCTTCCACTTCCTGGAATGCGGTCAAATGTCCGAACGACTCGCGGCCTGCCCCTTCGTACCAGCGGGCAAAATCCGACTGGTGATGATCCGGACTTTCAGCGGCTGCCGTCGCTCCCGATGGCCTGCTGATTTCCGCCAGCACGTTGCGCACGAAGATCCGGCTCTCATTCCTGACCGAGTCGATGTTCATCACCGCCACCAGCTTGTGCAGAGACTGCACGCGCCCCGCCAGAGAACGTGTCACCGATTCGGCTCCGTGCGCCGACTGCTCCGCTGAGTTGCTGGTGCGCTCAATCGACCGCGCCGAGCCGTCGATGTCGGCAATGTTGCTCTGCACCTCCTCGGTGGCCTTCTGCACCCGCTTGGAAAGATTCCGAACCTCATCGGCAACCACGGCAAATCCCCGGCCGTGCTCCCCGGCGCGCGCCGCCTCGATGGCAGCGTTCAGCGCCAGCAGGTTGGTCTGGTAGGCGATCTCCCGAATGGTCTGCGCGATCCGTCCGATGGCGCCCACCTGGGCGATCAGTCCCTGAGACGCCTTGCGGCTTTCCGCCACCGCTCCGGCCAGTCCGTTCAGGGTGCCCCCCACCGCTTTCATGGCGTGATCGGTCTCTCCGGCCACATCCATCAGCGAGGTTACGTTGGAGGAAGCCGCCCGGCCCATGCTGCCGATGACATCCTCGGCAAGCTTTGCATCGCTGATGTTGCGCCACGAAGCGTGGAATGCGATCACCCGGCCGCTGGCCTCGCTGCACACCGGAGTGAAGCCCAGAGAAAAGGTGACTCCGCCCAGCACCAGTTCCGTGCTGTGTTCCCGGGAGGGGTCGGCGATCAGGGCGCGGAAGATACTGCGGATGCGCTCCGGATCGCGATGATACTGGTGGATGGAGCGGCCCAGCGCGTTGCGCACGTCGGCTCCGCGCAGGCTGGCGTTCAGCCGCCGGTGATTCAGGTTCATGGCTTCCAGCGCCGCGCGGTTCATGTAGAAGATGCGATTCTCCATCTTCTCGTCCGCCTCGCAGAGCATCTCGAGAGTCGAGAGCGGATCGAGGAGCAGGCGCGCATGCTCCAGAAGCAGTTCGCGCTGGCGCGCGCCGGAGACCTGTTCCCGGGACGGCCTTGCCGGCGGATGCGACCCTGGTTTGGCCGCCACCCGGTGCTGGCGCGCCGCGCGCGCGGAAGGCCTGGCTGGCGCCGGTTTTGCCGGAACCCTGCCGTTGCCGGTTGGCTGATGATTGGGAATGACGGTGCTGGCCATGTTCAGACTCCTTATCGGGAAATCGCAGTGCCGACGGTCAGGCCGTCGAACCAGTTCAGGAAGCGTTCTACGTTGTCGCCCGCGTAAATGGCTCCGTGCTGCGGGCAGAGATAATCGATGTCCATCTCGCCGACGCGGCTCAGCCACTCTTTCTTCGCCTCGTTGGATGGCATCCAGCGCTGGTGGAAATACCGGGCATGCTGGATGTGCTCGTCGAAGGAGCGGGCCGAGTCCGCACCCTGATGCCCGCCCACCCAGATGCTGTGACCGGGCGGCAGAAGCGCCGCGCCCACATCGCCGCTGAAGTAGACCTTCGCCTCGGCATCGTAAATATGAAAGTTGGCCGAGGCATGCAGGTAGTGCGCGGGAACGATATCCAGCTTCTGGCTGCCCACCATCATGGAGCCGCCCTCGTCCGGAATGCCGACGAACTCGGCGTTGAGCGCGCCATAGTGGCGGATAAAGCCTTCCCACAGGCTGGGAATGTGCCACTGAATCCGGTCATTGCAGGCATTCCACAGGGGAAGGCTCGAAGCGATGTCGGGATCCTGATGCGAGGCGAAGGCCCGGGTGACCGTCGATGGCGGCACCACCTCGGCCACTCCGGCAAGAACCTGGGGAAAGATCTCGAAGCCGCCCGGGTCGAGGATCGCGCTCTGTCCCGCCGATTCCATCACGTAGACGTTGGAGTCGATCACCCGCCGCTCGTCGGCGTCGTACAACACCCACCAGCGGTGATCTCCAGTCTCAAATACCGGCGCCGCTTTCATGCAGTACCTCCTCCAGTTCGCCGCGATAGTTCCAGATCGCGTCCCGTACTTTGGCCACCGCCAGTCCCATCTCGTGGGAGACCCGCATGAGCGGCGCGCCGCTCTGCTCCGACAGCGCCGCCTCGATACGGCCGTTGGTGACGACGTATTCCTGCTCGGTAATCCCTTCCTGCAGGCGGCTCACGGTATCGGTGAGGCGGCGCAGGATGGCGATGACTTCCGACTGCTGCGCCTCAATGTTGCGGCGCCAGGTCGTCTCCGACTGGTCGAAACTCACCAGCGCGTGATGCCGGCCGCCGGCCGCTTCCACTGCGCGGCGGAACATCTCCACCATCCGATCGTCCTGCAGGATGCGCATCTGCACCCGCACCAGCGGAGCAATCGACTGCTGCAGCGGGGTCGCCGCTTTTTTCAGCTGCACCGCCTGCTCGCGGAAACTCTGCGCGACCACGCCGTAGCTGGCCAGCTTGTTTCCATGCCGCTTGACCAGAACCATCGCGTTCAGGGCGCGTCGGTCGATCTCATGCAGCGATCGCTCGATGGTTCGGCGCGTCCGGAAAGACACGTCCATGATGTACATGATGCGGCGGATGTCCATCACTGCGCTCCTTGTGCGGCTTCCGCTCCGGCGGCGCTCAGCGCGGCAGCGTCGAGGATCAGCACCACGTTGCCGCGGCCTGAAATGGTGGCGCCCTGATAGAGACTGCGGCCGGAGAGAAAATCGAGAGGTCTCACCACCGAGTCCTCGTTGCCAAGAACTTCTGAAACCACGAACAGACCGCGCTCGGTGAGGACGCCCTCGACATTCTCCGCGCCCAGGCGCAGCGGCCGGTGCTGCAGGATCGCTCCCAGATCCACGAGTGGAACGGTCTGCGTGCTGTCGACGCGATAGCTCACGCGACCGGCGAGGCGGTGGACGCGATGCTCTTCCAGGTCCGCGAGGCTGTCGATGCTCGATACCGGGAGCGCATAGGTGTCGTGACGCACGCGCAGGTAAAGAACCGGCAGCACCGCGAGGGTCAGCGGAAATTCCATCGCGATCAGCGTTCCCTGCCCGGCCTGGGTCTCGATGGTGAGACGCCCGCGCAGCTTGTCCGTGGTCTCCTTCACCACATCCATCCCCACTCCGCGCCCGGAAAGATCGGAGGCCTCTTCCCGGGTCGAGAAGCCGGGACGAAAAATGAGCTCGAGGGCATCCTGCTCGGACAGACCGGCAGCCTGCTCCGCCGTGACGATCCCCTTTTCCAGGGCCTTCCGGGTCAGAACCTGGCGGTCAATCCCCTTGCCGTCATCGCAGACCTCGATGCGCACCTTGTCGCCCAGGTGAACGGCGGCAATGCGCAACAGGCCGGCCGGCGCTTTGTTGGCTGCGCGGCGCGCCCCGGGTGACTCCAATCCGTGATCCAGGCTGTTTCGCACCAGATGGGTCAGCGGTCCAGCCAGGGCATCGACGACGGTTTTGTCGATCTCCACATCCTCTCCGGCGATCTCCAGCCGCACTTCCTTGCCCAGCTGGCGGGAGACGTCGCGGACGACTCGCGGCAGCTGCTGGAACAGCCGGCGGCAGGGTTGCATGCGCAGGCGCATCACGGTGTTCTGCAGATCACTCACGCGCAGATCCATTTCGCGCGCGATTCGGGACATATTTTCATCTTCCCGGCTGAGAGCCCCCACCGCCGAGGTGAGACGGTTGCGCAGCAGGACCAGCTCTCCCACCTGGTTCATCACCGCGTCGAGACGAGCAGCATCGACGCGCAGGGAGCTCTCCACAGCCTCGCCTCCGCGAACTGTTGCGCGCGGGGCAGAGGGGGGAACCGGCGCACTCTCCGATACCCGCGCGGCCGGATCGCCGGGAGGCAAGCTCTCTGCAGAATCGGGTGCGGGCGCCTCCGTCGCAGCCAGATTTCGGATAACTGCCCCCAGTTCGGCAGGACCCGCGGCTGGTTCTCGCTCCTCGCTTAGTTCGGCAAACATCGCGGTGATTACGTCCATGCCCCGCAGAATGGCATCGATGCGCGCGGACGTGACCGGCAGCTTGTGGGAGCGCAGCCGGTCGAGCAGATCTTCCAGATCGTGCGCCCATGCCACCAGGTTGGGCGCCTCGAGAAATCCAGCGCCGCCCTTGATGGTGTGAAACGCCCGGAAGATAGAAGCGAGCGCTGCGTCATCGCCGGGATTGGCTTCGAGCCGAAGAGCATCCTCCTGCGCTCCCTGCAGCAGTTCCCGCGATTCGGTCAGATAATCCTGCAGTATCTCCAGATCCATGAAGGCACTCGGCTCTTTGTATCGGCGCAGAAGGCAGGGACTTTAGGCGCAGCTGCGAAGTTGCTCCGCCGGCGACCGGAGTTCCTGCCGGAGCGCCCCACGCTTCTCGGCACCCGGGCCAATCCGGGAGAGGAACTCCTGGCGGTCGCACTTTTCCTCTCCGGCCGGCCGGATCCGATCGATGAGAGAGGCAGAGCGATCCTCATCGCTTTTCAAGCGGATCGGACTCGGCACGTCACGGAAGCCTGTCTCCGGGAGATCCCTGACACCGGCAGCCGGGAAGTCCTGAAGGCCGAAAGCACACAATGGCCGACATCTGTTTCGCCGCCACGTTATTGACAGATGAGTCGCACGACCTGCATCCGGCGAACAGGACTATTGGGCAGGGGACGATGCATCGATCGCCGGCTCGTTTCTGCGCTCGGGGCTCTCGACGGGCAGACGAAGGAAAAATGTCGTTCCCCGGCCTGGTTCGCTCTCAAAGGTCAGGGACCCTTTGTGGCGGTCGACCACCGTCCGCGCGATGGCGAGGCCCTGACCGGTTCCGCGGCCGACTTCCTTTGTCGTAAAGAAGGGATCGAAGATCCGATCGCGAATGCTCTCCGGAATTCCGGCGCCGTTGTCGGCGATGGTGACCAATACCTCGTGTCCGTCGGATTCCGTGTGGATGCGGATCCTGCCCTTCGTGCCCGACTGCTGAACGACATCGGCGATAGCGTGTGCGGCGTTGACGAGCAGGTTGAGAAACACCTGATTGAGATCGCTGATGCTGCACTCCACCATCGGCAGCTCGCCGAAATCGGTTTCGACGTCGGCCACATACTTGAGTTCGTTGCGTGCCACGGTGAGGGTATTCAGGAGCGCCTTATTCAGATCGGCGCGGATGCAGCCGCGGCCCTCGGGATGGGCAAATTCCTTCATGGCGCGGACGATGGTGACGACGCGCTCAACTCCCTCCTGGGTCTGGGCCAGAGCATCCGGGATTTCCTGCAGCAGATACGCGGTGTCGAGCTCCTGCTCGAGCCGCTGGAATTCAGCGGTAAGGCTCGCGCCGGCGCAGAAGGCGCGAATCCTGGCGAGCAGTTCCTGTACCGTATGGAATGAATCCTGAAGGAAGCGCACGTTGTCCGCCACGAACTGCATGGGGGTATTGATTTCGTGGGCGATTCCGGAAGCCAGGCGGCCAACGGATTCCAGTTTTTGCGCCTGGCGAAGCTCCATCTCAGCAACATCCCGCCCGGTAATGTCGCGAGCGATCGCCTGGAGACCGAAGGGAGCACCATCGCGCAGAATCAGCCGGGGGTTGATTTCGAGGGTGACCCGCCGGCCGTCTTTCGACTGGAGATCGGCCTCAAATTTGGCCGGCAGCTGACCAGCCAGCATCTCCGCAACCCTCGCCTGGACTCGACCCCATTGCTCGGGAGTCATCAGTTGTCCGAGGCTCATGCCGACCGCTTCGTGCCGGGAGTACCCGGTCGTCTTTTCAGCCAGCCGGTTCAGGGAAGTAATACGGAGATCGAGGTCGAAGGTGTAGACAAGGTCGCTGGCGTTCTCGAAGAGCTCGCGATAGTTTTCCTCGGAGGCGCGCAACAGGTCCTCGGCGAGCTTGCGTTCCGAGATGTCCTCAATCTGGGTGATGAAGTGGGATGGACGGCCGGCCCCGTCGGTCACCTGAGAGATGCGGACCCGCGCCCAGATCGGCTGGCCCTCTTTGTGGATGTACCGCTTCTCGAATTCGAGCGTCGTGGCCAGCCCTTTTTTGAAGGTCATCGCGGCATCGCGGGATCGCGGCAGATCGTCGGGGTGGGTGATCTGCTGCCAGGCGCCCGCCAGCAACTCCTCCGCCGAGTACCCCAGCATCCGGCAAAGCGCGGCGTTGGCATGTAGAAAGTGTCCGTCAGGGGCGGTCATGCACATGCCGTAAGGAGCTTCCTCGAACGCCGTGCGGAAACGATCTTCGCTATCGCGCAGCGAGGATTCGGCGCGGCGGCGATCGACAAACTGGGCAATGCTGTGGGCGACCGATTCCAGAGCCTGCAGCGCAACCGTGCTGAGAGGCTGGCAGCCGAGGACGGCGACCACCCCCAGCACCTGATCCCGGACGCGGAGCGGGAAGCCCGCAAACGAGCCTCCCGCTGCCGCTTCGCCGCCCGCCTCATCCAGATCGGGGATGCCGGAACGGGCAATCCGCTCGATGCGCGCCGGATCCATGGAGTGGCAGCTGCTGGAAAGCGTGTGCATGTCGGCCACGGCCTGACTCTCGAGAAGCTCTGTATGCCGACTCCAGCTCCAGATCCGCACCGCAAGCACATCCGTATTCCGCATCAGCGCGTCGGCACACTGCTGCAGTCCGTGACCGGGATTCTCCGCTCCGGTGAGCGCCAGTCCGACCTCAGCCGCCAGAGCCCCCAGACGATGGCGCTCTTCCATCTCCGCCTCCGCCTGCACGCGCGCGGATATGTCCTGATAGAGCGCCAGAATGTTGGCCGGCTTGCCCGGGATGGACACCGGAACCCCGTAAACCTCCACGTCGAGCGAAGACCCGTCCCGCCGGCGGCGCCGGGTGATGAAGTGCACGGTGCACCCACGCAGGCATTCCTCCGTAAAATGCTCCGCCTCGACCAGCCGATCCTCGGGAACGAGCAGCTGGTGGAATGACGCCTGGTGCATTTCCTCGCGGGTATAGAGAAACAGCCTCTCCAGGGCTGAGTTCGACAGCTGGATGCGGCCCTCCTGATCGAGAACGGCGATGCCAAGGGGGCTGATTTCGATCAGGGTGTTCAGGTACGCGGTGCGCTCGGCCAGATTTTGCTCAGCCTGTCTGCGGCCAGTGATATCCAGAAAGCTTTCGAGGAGGAACGGCCGTCCCTCCATGCTGACCGGGCGAACCGTCTTGATGATGGCGCGCCGTTCCCCGGCTGCCGTCAGCAGGATCCGCTCGGAGTTGTCGACCGTCTGACCGAGGTCCGTGACCGGGCACTTGCCGGTCTCGGCGGGACAGACAAATCGGTGGCACACGGCCCCAACCACCTGAGCGCGGGTTGCGCCCACCAGATCGAGAGCCACCGGATTGGCGTCCACGATGCGGTGCTGCTCGGGATCGATGAGGAAGATGCCGGTTTCCACTCCCTCGAAGATGGCCTGCAGCCGTGCCTGGGTCTGGCGAAGAACAGCTTCCACGTCGCACGCCCCCAACTCGCCGTCAGGTCCGCAGGCCGATGACGGCGCAGCCGGAGCCGATGACGGAAAAGAGGTCCGGCATTCGTCGCATCCACCTGGCTGAGGGGGCACGCTTCAGCCTCCTCCCGGCGCTGCCGGGCGTCCCGGTGGAACAGCCATGCTTCGTGCTGCACGCGATTTTCGTCGGAGTGAGGCGATCATGGCGTTCCCGCAGGCTCCTGGGGCCGGCTGGCGAGACGGGTATTGCACATTTCGATCAGGGCGTCGTAATCCGCGAACTGCGACGCGGCCAGCAGGTCGAACGTGATCAGGCAGGCAATCATGGTGCGCCGGCCCTGCACTTCGATCACATAGCTGCGCGTATCGGCGATCAGGCGCTCGATTTCCATGTGCACCGCGGAGGGCGCGATGCTGCGTTCGAGGACCGCCATCAGCACGTCGCGGCGCCAGTGAAAGAGCCGGTCGCCGGCGCGCAGCGACTGCTGCAGGTATCCGGCGGCAATCCGCAGGTATTCGAGGGCGCCGTTCTCGCCGTAGCGATGCTCCACGGTGCGCAGGACCGGGAGCCGGAACAGGACGATGTAGTGCTGGGCGTCCTTGCCCATCAGCGGCGCGAGGCAGGCTCGGGCATCCTTCGGGCCGGCCAGCCCGGCGGGGCTCTCGAAGTCGTCGCCGCGGCCGGGATCGGCCGCATCCCAGTCGATCCGCGAACGTTCCACAGCGCGGGCCTTCTGTATCAGGCCCTTCTCTTCCAGCGCGCTGTGGTACTGATCGAGTCCGCTGCTGATGGCCGCCACCAGCACGTCGCGCGGACAGGGTTTGGTGAGGAAGTGGAGGATTTTGCCCCGATTTACGGCATCGATGGCGTCGTGCATATCTGCATGGCCGGTGAGCAGCATACGCACCGAATCCGGCGCACACCGCCGCACTTCCGCCAGGAAATCGGCGCCGTTCATGCCCGGCATGCGCATGTCGGAGATCACCACGGCAAACGGGCCATCCTTCTGAATCCTGACCAGGCCTTCGCCGCCGCTGATCGCGGTTCGGATGTCGTACTTGCCGTGGAGCAATCTTTTGAAGCTCTCCAGCGTCGCCGGTTCGTCGTCGACGAACAGAATCTTGTCGCCCATGCTCTGCCCTTCCCCGCAGGCGGGCCGCCAGCTGCGCGCTGTTTGCGCCGGGCAGCCGAGTCTGCACGTCCCGGTCTTGCGGGACCTGCATGGTAGATCGGCAGAGTCGAACCGAACAACAGATGCAGGGCATCACGCTCGGTTGGGCAATGCCGATAAGGGAATGGTGCAAGCCGAGCGCAGCCTCATTGCGATCAGAGCACGCCTGCCGGGCGCCCTGCGCCGGTACGGGCTGGCGGCGGCCCTGCTCGCCACAGCCGTGCTGCTGTCGCAACTGGTCTCCGCCGTCATTCCGCACTCGGTCGAGTACCTCTTTCTGGCTGCGGTGGTTGGTTCGGCCTGGATGGGCGGCCGCGGTCCGGGGCTGGCGGCGGCTCTGGCCGCACCCTTCGTGCTGGATTACTTCTTTCTTCCTCCGCTGTACACCCTGGGCATCAGCGCGCAGGCGCGCCCCTTTGTGCTGCCCTTCCTGCTGAGCGCGCTGGCGGCGGCATGGATGAGCTCCACGCGGTCCTCGGCGCGCAGGGCCGGCGCGCTGCTGGTGCAGAGCGAGGAAAAATTTCGCCGCATCCTCGCCAACCAGCCAGACGTTGCCTGGACCGTTGATGAGAACGGCTACTTTTTGTATGTGGGACCCAGAATCGAAGAGCTGACCGGCTACAGCTCGGAGCAAGTCCGGGCAATGACGCTGGAACCGCTCCTGCAGCGTGTTCACGCTGACGACCAGCAGCGGCTGCGCGAGTCGATCCGCGCCCTGTTCGCAGGCGACGCACCGTTCGACGCCGAGTTTCGCTTCCAGCGCAGGGACGGGAGCTGGATCTGGCTGCACAACCGCGCCACGGGGAGCTACGAGCAGCAGGGCGTGCGCTGCGCCGACGGCGTGATCAGCGATATCTCCGGGCGCAAACAGACCGCAATCGATCTCCAGTCGAAAACCGCGTTTCTGGAAGCGCTCACCGATGCCACCCTCGACGGGCTGCTGGTGGTCGACGAAACCGGGCGCCGCATTCTGCATAACCGCAGGTTCGGCGAATTCTTCGATGTCCCACCCGAACTTCTTCGCGATTCGGACGACGCTCCGCTGCTGCGGTACGTCGTGCAGACAGCGAAAGAGCCAGGCCCGTTTCTCGATCGAGTGCGATACCTTTACAGACACCCGCAGGAAAGCAGCCGGGACGAAATCGAGCTGAAAAACGGGACGATTCTGGACCGCTATTCGTCGCCGGTGATCGGCGCGGGGGGGCGGTACTTCGGGCGCATCTGGACCTTCCGCGACATCACCGAGCGCAAACGCACCGAGATGGAGCTGCTGGCGAAGACCGCTTTTCTCGAGGCGCAGGCCAACTGCGCGATCGACGGCATCCTGGTGGTCGACGCCGAGGGCCGGCGCCTGCTGCATAATCCGCGCCTGGCGGAGATCTTCGACATCCCTCCGGAGCTGCTGTCTTCTCCGGAACAGCTTCCCGTGCGCCGTCACATCCTGAAGAAGCTGCAGGATCCGGAGCGATCGGCCGCGCTGATCGCGCACCTCTACGAACACCCGGACGAGACCCGCCGCGAGGAAACGGTCCTCCGGGACGGCAAGATCCTCGACATGTACTCCGCGCCCGTGCGCGGGCGGAACGGCGAGTACTATGGCCGCGTTTGGACCTTCCGCGACGTCACGGAGCGGAAGCGCCGCGAAGACGCATTGCGGCAGCTCTCGGCCGCCGTCGAACAAAGCCCGGTCTCCGTGGTCATTACCGATCCTGCAGGCAGCATCAGCTACGTCAACCGGAAGTTCACCGACTGCACCGGCTACAGTCCCGCGGAAGTTCTGGGCCGCAACCCGCGCATCCTCAATTCGGGTCACTCTTCGCCGGAGATGTACCACGAGCTGTGGAGCACGGTGCTGTCGGGCGGGGAGTGGCGGGGCGAGTTCCGAAACCGCAAGAAGAACGGGGATATCTATTGGGAGGCCGCCGTCATCTCGCCGATTATGGACGCAGACGGGACCATCGGACACCTGCTGGCGGTCAAGGAAGACATCACGGAGCGGCGCGCGCTGGAAAGCGAACTGCGCCAGGCGCAGAAGCTGGAGGGCATTGGCCAGCTGGCCGCGGGAATTGCGCACGAAATCAACACCCCGATCCAGTTTGTCGCCGATAACCTTACCTTCCTCAACGATGCCTGGTCGGCCATGGTCGGGATCGTCGATCGTTACAGCGCGGCGTGCAGCGAATCCGAATCGTCGATGCCTTGTGAGTCCGCGGCCGGGCTCGCGGAGGCTGCGCAGGGCATCGACCTCGACTTCATTCGTGAGGAGGCTCCGCGGGCCATTGCCCAGAGCCTCGACGGTACCCGCCGGGTGGCGACCATCGTGCGCGCCATGAAGGAGTTTTCCCATCCAGATTACGCCGACAAGGCTCCCGCCAATCTGAACGAGGCCATCGCGTCGACGATCACCGTCGCCCGCAATGAGTGGAAATACGTCGCGGAGGTCGAGACAGACTTCGACCCGGCGCTTCCTCCGGTTCTCTGCTATCGCGGCGACATCAATCAGGTGGTGCTGAATCTGCTTGTCAACGCAGCTCACGCCATTGGGGACCGGGGAACTCAGGAGGTGAAGGGGCGGATCACGGTGCGCACCCGCGTACGCGGACGATACGCAGAGATCTCCGTCACGGACACCGGAGTTGGCATTCCGGAGAGGATCCGCGACCGCATCTTCGAGCCCTTCTTCACCACCCGCGAGGTGGGTTCCGGCACCGGCCAGGGGCTGGCGCTGGCGCACGCGGTGATCGTGAAAAAGCATCAGGGCCGGATCTGGTTCGAAACCGAAACCGGAAAGGGCACGGCCTTCTTCGTTCATCTGCCCATAGACGGAGCGCAGTCCGAGGAGGAACCGTGACGATGAAGAGGCTGTTGTTCGTGGATGATGACGCCATGGTGCTGGCCGGCTTACGCCGCGCCCTCCACGATATGCGCGCGGAATGGCAGGTGAGCTTCGCCTCAAGCGGCCAGGACGCTCTGGATGTCATGGCGAAGGACCCCTTCGATGCGGTGATCACCGACATGCGCATGCCGGCTATGGACGGGGCGGAACTGCTGGAGCGAATCAAGGATCGCCATCCCGAGGTGATCCGCATCGTTCTGTCGGGCCAGTCGGAGAAAGAGGCGATGCTGCGCTCGATTGTTCCCGCGCACCAGTATCTGGCCAAGCCCTGCGACATCCGCGACCTGAAGGTGCGTCTTGGCCAGGCCTTTGCGGCGCGGGATCTGGTGCGGGAGCCCTCAATCGCCGCCGCGATTGCTCGCCTGCGCTCGGTGCCCAGCCTGCCGGCGATCTACAACCAGCTGACCGCCGCACTGCGCTCCGAAACGACGTCGTTATGGCAAATCGAGGAGATCATCGCAAAGGACGTTGGGATGGCGGCGAAGATTCTGCAACTGGCCAACTCCGCATTTATCGGCGTGCACGGACGGGTGCTCAGCCTGCGCCAGGCGGTTTCGCTTATCGGGGTCGACACCGTGCGAACGCTGGCTCTGACCATCCATGTGTTTTCCCGCTTCGACCGGGTTTCATCTGTAGCTGCGCAGGTGGCGTCCCTGTGGGAACACAGCGTCAGAGTGGCTTCGCTGGCGCAGCGCATCGCCATGGCAGAGAGCGGCGAGAAAGCGATGGCCGAGGAGTGTTTCGCCGCCGGCCTTCTGCATGATCTGGGCAAAGTGATTCTGCTGGGCGAGCGGCCCGCAGCCTACAACGAGATGCAGACACGTGTGACGGCGGGGTGCGAGATCGGGATCGAGGATCTGGAGGTGGAGTTGCTGGGCTGTTCGCACGCGCAGCTGGGAGCGTACCTGCTGAGCATCTGGGGGCTGCCGGTATCTCTGGTGCATGCCGTGGCGTTTCACCATCGGCCGTCGGATGTGATCGAATCGGGCTTCTCAGCTCTCACTGCGGTTCACTGCGCCGATGTACTGGCGCACACGGCGCCGGATGGGATCGCGAAAATCGCGCTGGATCGTGACTACATGGATCGCCTGGGTCTCGGCGCCAGGATGGACGAATGGCGGAATTTCCTCAACGACTGAAGAGCGAGCAAAACGCGATCGGAGCTGCGGAAATCCTTGCCGCCAGGCTCTTGTTGCCTATTGCTTCACAACGTCGATTTCGTTGTCATCCTCGTTCCGGTCGATGAGCTTGTTGTACGGGTCGATGCCCGCGCGAGTCGGCATGCGATCGACGACGATGGTGAAGGTCTGGCGTCCGTCGCCGATCCACTCCTTCTTCAAATACAGCGGTGTCTCGGCGTCCCGCGGGCCAGCCATCACGCCTATGTCGATAAGGTCGTGCATGGGCATCGGCGTCTCGTTGCCGCTGCCATCGGATCTGACTTTGTGCGCCTCGACGACCAGCGTGACCTTGTACTTGTGGTCGGGGGTGCGCGTTACGCTGGCGGAAACAGCCTTGTTGTCGTAGAGCACGATATTCTCGAAAGAGTCGTCGATGTAGTACTGCAGATCTGCGGGGGTTTGCGCGCGCAGAGCGGCGACTAACTCGCGCGTGTCGGGATACGGTCCGGACTGCGCGTCGCTGGCATTCGCGTAGCGATACTGCATCAGGAAGTTGTGCAGGGCAAGGTCGACCTTGTCTTCGCCGATGTAGTCGGCGAGGGTGTACATCACCTGGCCGCCCTTCTGGTACCAGACGTACGCTTCCTGCTGCACCTGGGCGAGAGGCTCTTCGCGGCGAACTTCCGCGCCGCGGCCGCGCAGGTACCGGTCCAGCTCGTAGCGCAGAAACTTGTGCATGTTGGCGGCGCCGTAACGGTGCTGCATGGTCATCAGCGCGGAATACTCGGCGAGGGTTTCCGACATCATGTTCGATCCCGCGACACGCGCCCCGATGAGCTGGTGGCCCCACCATTGATGGGCGAGTTCGTGAGCGGTAACGAAGTAGGTGAAGTCGATGTCGGTGGGCTTCTCCATGCGTTCGATGAAGCCGATGCCTTCGGAGAACGGCACGGTGTTGGGGAAGGACTGCGCGAAGCTGCGGTAGCGGGGAAATTCGATAATGCGATATTGGCGGAACTGGTAGGGACTGTAGTCCTTCTGGTAGAACGCGAGGCCGGCCTTTGCCGCCGCGATCATGTCGGGTACGTCGAAGCTGTGCTGGGGCAGGTGGTAGACCTCGATGGCAATGGGGCCGTTGACGCCCTGGTATGTATCGCGGGTAACCTGATATTTGCCGGAGACGTAGGCATAGAAATCGAGTGTCTTCACCAAGCCCATGTCGTAGGTGAAGTAGTGGCGCCCCTTCGCGATCCAGTCCTTCTGCAGATATCCGGGGGCGAGGGCGATCTGCTCGGCGGAAGTGCTGACGGTGGTTTTGTAGCCGATCCAGTCGGAGTCAGCCGTGAAGAGATTGGTGACTGAGCCGAGTGGGTCGCCGCGCTTCGGCAGCAGCTCCTGCGGGCCGAGATGCTCTTCGCGGCGGCGGCGCGGGTCGCTTAGCTCGAGGCCCTGATCATAGCCAATCGTCGGGAAGTAACCGGAGTCGAAGAAGGTGCCGTTGTACGCGAGCTCGGCGCGCTCGTTGCCGTCCTTAAAGCCGCGGCTGGTGTAGCCAACATTGAAGTTCATATTCATCGTCTCGCCAGGCGCGAGAGGCTTGTCCAGAGCGTAGATGGTGTACATCGCCCGCGGGCTGGATGAGACGACGTGAAACGGGCGATCGAAGACGACGTGGCTGACACCCTGCTGGGCATTCGTGATGTGAATTTGGGAGATAGGCTGCGGCGTCTTGTTCTGCAGGACAAAGTGGCCCGTGCCGGAGAACGAGCGGCGGTCCGGGTAGATGTCGATGGCGGCGTCGACCGCGACGATCTTCGGCTGCGCCAGATGCTCGTATTTCTTGAAGTCTTTCTCGTACTCCGCCTGGATGTCGCGGCGGTCTTTGGCCGTCAGGTATTCGTTGAGGACGTGGGCGTTGTAGTAGTACCAAACGCCGCTGCCGACGGCGACGGCGAGACAGACGGCGAGGGCCGGCGCGATGCGCCGGAAACTCTGGCGAAAGACGCGCAGGCGCGCTCGCAGCGAGTCCTCAGCACCGCGGCGCGCGAGACCGATGGAAAGCACGCCGAGGAAGGCGGCAATCGCAAGCCAATAGGTGATGGACCAGAAAAGCGGCAGGACGAAGTGCCCGTAGCCGTTCATGTCGGAGTAGGTATAGGGCGGGGTTTGACCGAAGAGGTACAGCGTGTTTTCCCAGCCGAAATTGAAGAGGATGGGGTCGAGGACAAAGACGCCGATGACGATGGCGTGGCCGAAAAACTTGTTCGACACCACAGTCTGCACAAACATGGCCAGCAGGGCGCAGACCAGCACCTGCGGGAAGGTTACGATGTAGAGCTCCTTGAAATACTGCAGCAGCTCGAAGTGGTAGTAGCCCTGGACGGCCTGCATGAAGATGCCGCAGAGCCCGGCGACGGCGAGAACGGCGAACTCCACGAAGCACAGCGCGGTGAGTTTCGACAGCCAGTCCGTCGTTTCCCCAACGGGCAGCGAATCGTGAATGCCCTCGAAGTGGGTGTCGCGCTCGCGCCAGATCAGTTCAGCGGCGTAGAAGGCCGCGATGATATAGAAGAACAGGATCGCGATGCCTTCGACGGCCTGGAGCATGAGGTAGGTGACGGGCCAGACGTTTTCGCCTTCCAGCTTGCCGGCATAGCGGCCGTTGCTGCAGGAGAGCCCGGCCATGAGAATGAGCAGCACCCAGAACGGGATATCGCGGACGATGTTGCGCATGCGCAGCCGCGTGAGCGACCAGTACTGCGCCCAGGTGGTGCCGGGACCAAACATCTGATGGACGAGCGGGGCGCGCGTGGTGACCAGGGTTGGGACGGAGCGAATCTCCTCGTCCTGCTCGGCGGCGAGGCGGGCGCGGCGGCTGCTGACGCGGGCGGTGAGCGCCTCGAGAGACATGGGGAAGAAGAGCCACAGCGCAGCCATGGCAAGAATGCCAATGCCGCTCCAGACGAGCCGGTTATAGAGGAAAAGGCCCTGCGCGATGTGCGACGACCAGGAGAACAGCAGCGTGTTCTTGTCCACCACCGTCCAGTAGCGGCTGATGCCATCGCTGAAGAGGATGCCGACGGGATCGAAGATGCCCGGCCAGAAGCGGTTGAGGCTCCGCGTGGAAAGGAACGCGCCGGCATAGAAGAGATAGAGAGCGAGGAACGCAGCGCCCTCCAGATACACGATGAAGACGCGCCGTGACAGTGCTCCCACAAGGAAGAACAGCGAGCCGAGGAAGAAGATCTGCACAACGACAATGGAGAGGAATGGCTGGAAGTACCAGATCAGCGGTGCGTGCGCAATGCGGGTATGGTCCGCCCAGGGAGCCAGCGTGCCCGCCATCTCGCCGGGGATGAGAGCGAAGAAGACGAACACGGTGACCACGAAGGAGCCCAGCCAGCGTCCGCCGAGATAGGCGAATTTGGAGATGGGCTTGGTAAACAGGATTTGGGTCGTGTCGCGCTGGAAGTCGCGCAGGATTGAGGTGCCGAAGATCGCTGCGACGATGATGATGCCAAAGAAAGAGGCGCTGATGTCGTTGGAGATGTTGGCGTACGGTCCGTTCAGCAGAACTTTGCCGTTGCCAAAACCAATGGCTCCGAAGTTTTCCGACGCAACGCAGAGGAAGCTGAAGAAAAACCAGATTCCAAAATAGACGTAGGTGGAGATACTCCTGAAGCGGATCTTCAGCTCGAAAAGGAAGAACTCCAGAAACAGTCGCATGGCGTCCTCTCCGGCTCAGTTGTTCGAATGGCGGGCAAGCGAGAGGAAATACACATCCTCCAGCTCGGAGTCGGAGGGCCGGAAACCGTCGCCGGGGCTCGCGTCGGCGTGCACGCGCACCTCATGCTGGCCGCCGATCAGGTGGGTGGAGATAATCTGCATCGACCCCTCCAGCGCTCTTAGTTCATCGTCGCTCGATACGACCCTGGACCATATTTTGCCGCGGATGGCCTCGAGCGCCTCGGCCGGCGAGCCTTCCACGAGCACCGAGCCGTTGGCGATGATGGCCATGCGCGGGCACAGCTCGCGGACATCCTCCACGATGTGCGTTGAGAGGATGACGGTGACGTCGGCGGCGATGGAACTGAGCAGGTTCAGGAAGCGGTTGCGCTCCGCGGGGTCCAGCCCGGCCGTGGGCTCGTCCACGATGATGAGCTTCGGTTTGCCGAGCAGCGCCTGCGCGATGCCAAAGCGCTGCTTCATCCCCCCGGAATAGGTGGCCAGCGACTTTTTCCGCACCTCCCACAGGTTGGTCTGGCGCAGAAGGGCATCCACCACTTCTTTCCGTTCGCCGCTCTTCGTGATGCCCTTCATCACCGCAAGATGCAGCAGCATGTCCTGCGCGGAGATGCGCGGATAGACGCCGAATTCCTGCGGCAGATATCCGAGAATTTTCCTGACCTCTGTCTTCCTGGCAAGAACGTCGAGGCCGTCGAGATCGACCGAGCCCGCATCGGGATCCTGCAATGTGGCCACGGTGCGCATGAGCGTGCTCTTCCCTGCGCCATTGGGGCCGAGCAGGCCGAACATGGTGTTTCCGATCGTCAGGGATACATTGCGGAGCGCCTTCACTCCGTTTGGGTAGGTCTTGGACAGGCCGGAGATGGTCAGGGGCACGGAGTCCTCCGCATCGGTTCAGTTGTAGAGGTCAGAAATGAATTGCGGCCATGCTACCACACAGAACGGCGGGGTTGGCTGCGCCAACAGGCTCGGCGATTCTGACAAGGAGTGAGTTGCTGAAACGATCCGCGCCGGAAAGTCACTACTCAGCACAGCGAAATCGCCCCCTTAGTTCCTGTGCGGACTTCTCCCTCGAAACGGAAGATTCGCAGCCTGGTAACTGTTTGCGATGCGCGCGGTCGCGGACGTACAGCCGGATCGTTCCGGACTGCATAAGCCGCAACTCTGCCGGGCAGCACAGGAACTTCTGTCGGGCGGGAAATTTGTGCACAGGAGTGAACAGGGATGAGTACGTCAAAGAGTTCCACGTCTGCATCCGGAGCGGAAAAGAGCACCGGAATGATATCCATCAGCCAATTGCCCATCGAGCAGGCGCGCGCCAACCTCCGCATGCTGCTGCTGGCCAATCCAAACTACTTCGGAAACGTTGCGGAAAGCGGCCTTACGCCGGTGCTGAATATCAGCGGCGATACCAGCTATGAGCAGTTAGGCTGCGTTGGCCTGTCTCTCTCTCTGAGCCGGCTGGAGGCGGTCATATCCATTAAGCAAACCTCCGGATACGACGGTGGCGTCTGCAGCTCAGGATCGCAGGAGTATGTAAGGTTCTACCTGTCCTTCGACGGCGGTTCGACCTGGCAGGATCAGGGTGTCGCGGGTTTCACTGTCTATGACATTCCCGGGCCCAAGCCGCTGGAATGCAGCGTGGCGCTTCCTGTCACTCTCCCCGTGGACCTTTGCCTCTTCGAAAATCTGCCCCAGGCAAGGGCCATTCTCTCGTGGAACTACATCCCTCCAGCCAATACGCCCGGCTATGTGCCGGTCTGGGGCAACGTGGTCGATGTTACGATTCAAAGCCCGGCGTCCGAGTTCATCATTCTGGACAAGGTGCTGTCGCTGGCGAAAGTCCAGCTGCCTTCGGACCTCGGACAGGCTTTGGATCTGACCCAGAAAATCCCGGCCGCCGCAAAGAAGCCGCTGAGCCCAGCCGAACTGGCGACTCTGTACAACGAGAAACCGGTGCCCGCGGCACGGTTCCTGTACCCGGAAATCACCAGGCTGTCAGAGACGCAGAATGTCGCCACGTTGACGAAGCTCGCTTCCTCCGCGAGCAACACTGCTCTGCCTGTCTCCGGCGTGAATCTCGGAGAAGCTGTTGCGGCCATTCTCTCCACGAGCGGCAACACCGATTACGAGGAGCTGGACTGCATCGGCCTCGATCCGAACCGCAGCACGCTGGTGGGGGTGGTGAACGTTAAGCTGCCTTACGGGTTCAGCGGTGGCCTGTGCACCGCGGGCAGCACCGAGTACGTCGCCTTCTGGGTGGACTGGGGGAGCGGCTATCAGTATGTGGGCACGGCCACCATCAACACGCACGATATTTCCTCGCTCCCATCCGGCGGGCTGGAATATGCGGTGGTGCTGCCCGTGGACCTGGCCACCCAGATGCAGTCCTGTACCAATGGGGCCCGGACGGCAAAGGTACGAGCCATTCTGTCGTGGCAAACGCCGCCGCCCGCAAACGATCCGAACTACGTTCCCGTATGGGGCAATCAGGAAAATGCGCTGGTGCAAATTCCGTCGGGGCAACCGATTCAGGCGGGCGTCCCGAACATTGCCATCATCGGCGGAATCGGCGTGGCTCAGATTGATACCGCGGGAATCACGTCCCTGCCGGGAGCGACTTTGCCCGGTGCGGTCTTTGCTCTCCAGGGGACGCCTGCCGATCCTTACGACAGCGCGCGGCAGTGTCCTTTCGGAGGCGAGATCGTGGTGCAGGGTGCTCCGTCGGTGGGCTTCCGGTATCGCGTGTGGGTGCAGGACGTGAGCGCGCCGCTGCCGACTCCGCTGACGCACTCCATCGTGACCACCGATCAGTATGGCAACTCGACGGTGCAGTTCCCGGATGCGCAGGGATTCTTCACCTACTTGCCGAACAGCCAGAACATCGACGACAACCTCGCCTACTGGGAGTCGTCCGGCAACGACCTCTATAACCTGTGGCTGGAGATCGCCGATCTTTCGGACAAAGTTCTGAGCCAGACGCCGAATTATCTGATCCAGCTGGTCAACACCGCGCCGATGGCGGCCGTTCATATCGACAGCGGCGGCGACTGCAAGCAGTTCACAGCAGCCCAGAGCCCGATCGACGGCACGTTTGTGGCCACCGAATCCGGCACTGGAACTGTGGGACAGATCGGCCACTGGGATCTCGGGATCCTGCCGAGCGGCAATGCCCCAACCTCATCGTTCAGCGACATCTCCGATACCGGACCTGCGCCGGGTCAGAGCTGGTCGTTATCGCTGACTGCGCCGGCGGAAATGCAGCCCTGCGGTTACGTGGTGGATCTCGATGTCTGGGACAACACGATCGTCAACAGCGCGCCGGGTAACTGGAATGGCAGCTCGGCCTCGGTCGGTTTCTGCCTGATCGCGGGAAGCTAGACCGAACACGAAATGCGCCGGGCCGGGAGAAGCCTCGGCTCGGCGCTCAATCGCACCGAAATCCAACCATTGGCGAGGGAACAGATCATGTGTTGCGGAGAAGAGCGCATCAACCTTCCAAATAAACACACCGCCGCGAATGCGGCACCAGCGGTCTCACCAGGAAAGTACCGGCTTCGGATCGTGAAATCGTCGCCGAAGCTCCAGTCGCCGCCGCAGGCATCCGGCGTTCGTGTCCGTGGGCCGGTTACCGGGCGTTACAGCGCTCAATACGGCGGCCTTCACCTGGTGTGAGAAGAATCGCACCGGCAAGAAGCAATTCCTGCTGCTAAGGTTGCGGCTGCAAACACCATGCGCGCGGGGGCTAACCGGTCCCCGTGCGCCGCAGCCGCCCCAACAAACGGCACATCGTGCTCCTGACCATGGGGATCCGAATCGACCCACGCGGATTCCCGCCGGCCTTGCCGTACCTCAGGGCAGCCTTTGCGCAATTCTTCCGGATGCGGTGAAACGCCTCTCTCTTCTCCCGCACTATGGCTGCAGACGGTTCCCCGAGATGTACCCGCTCCATAAGGAAAGCCATGAGATCGGATTCCATAGCAGCACAGCCTGTTTGCGACGCTCCGATGCGCTGGGTCCATTGTTTTTGCTATTTCTGCCTGGTTCTCTCTGTCCCCTGGTCGATCTGGGTCACCAGCGGCTGGTTCGGTTTGCTCCTCTACGTCGAGGTCGCCTCGGGTGGGGCGTGGCTGCTCGAACGGGTCCTCCGGCGGCGCCCCTGCAGGAACACCGCATGACCTTCGACGGCCGCAGATCATCGCCACGTCCGCGGAAACCTTCCCAGCCGAAGCGAGTGCGGCCGGCGTCCGCCGATCACAGTCCGCATTCGGCGCGCGCGAACCCGGTGCTATACTTGCGTACTCCCGTACGGACGGGGGCCCGCTTGCAATTCCAGACGTTCGATGCCAGTTACATCGAAGCCCTTTGTGCGGGAGACCCTCCCGTCCAGGAGCATTTCGTCGGCTATTTCACTGAGCTGATTCATCTCAAGGTCCGCTCTCGGCTGCAGTCGCAGCAGGCCCAGGACGATGTGCGCCAGGAAACCTTCGCGCGGGTCTTATCCACGCTTCGCCGGGAGAACGGCCTGCGCCAGCCCGAGCGGCTGGGCGCGTTCGTCAACACAGTCTGCAACAACGTGCTTTTCGAGCACTACCGCTCTTCCTCACGGCAGCAGTCGCTCGATGCCGACGATCAGCCGGAGCTCCCCGCTGGCGACGCCGGCGTCGACGATCTTGTCGCTGCGAGGCAGCTTCGGGAAAAAGTGGGCGAGATTCTCAGCGGCCTGAGCGCACGCGATCGCACCCTGCTCAGGGCCATCTTTTTCGAGGAGAAGGATCGGGAAGAAGTTTGCCGCGACATGGGCGTCGATGGCGATTACCTGCGCGTGCTTCTCTTCCGCGCGAAGCAAAGTTTCAAAAGCGAGTACCTGAGGCGGATTGGCGGAGGAAAGGCTTGAAACGTTGAGGACGGAACAATCCCTATTCTGCACAGGGCGGCACAGGAGGCCGGTCGATGGATCATAGCGAAGCAGTCCGGCTGATGGCGACGGAACGATACCTCCTGGGCGAGTTGTCCCCGCAAATGCGGGAGGCGTTTGAGGAGCACTTCTTCGAGTGCCAGGAGTGCGCGCTCGACCTCCGTGCCGGCGCAGCCTTCATCGAGGAGGCGAAGCATCAGACAGGTGCATCAATTGCCGACCCTGCAGCGGCTGCCCGGAAATCCGCGCCGCAGCGCGACTGGTTCGCCTGGTGGAGGCTCGCCTTAGCAGTGCCCGTCTTCGCTGCCCTGCTCCTCGTCGTTGGCTATCAGAACTTCGCCACCATTCCTTCTCTCCGCTCCGCTGCCCGTCAGCCGGCGCTGGCGCCCTGGGCCACGCTGCACGTGGGCACCAGGGACGGCGCGCCCCTGCCGGTCATGGCCGATCGCAAATCGGGAGCCGTCCTCTTCATCGATGTTCCTGACACTGCGGCGTACTCTTCTTTTGCCTTCGCACTCGATGATCCGCAGGGAAAGCAGTTCTGGACGGCGACGATCCAGGCGTCCGCGTCCAAAGACGGCCAGCAAACCCTTTCGCTCTTCGTTCCGGGAGCGGGCTTGCAGCCGGGGCCGTATACGCTTACCATCTCGGGAATCACCGCACAGGGCAGCCGGACCCAGCTGGACCGGCACGTTTTGGATATTCGCTTCAACGAGTAGTACGACCCTCTCCGGAAAGTGAGCCCACGGCCATGCCTGGCGATCGCCCTCCCAGAGAACACATTTACGATGCGCAGGCCTTCGCCCTCCAGGGCGATCTGCAGCTGCCTCTCCGCGCTGAAATCAAACCTCAGGCTTTCGCCGATCTGCCGAAGGGCGGAGGCTACCTGTCTGAGCGAGCCCACGATTACCGCCTGGAAGGCGTGATTTCGTTCCGCGCTGCCTACACGCAGGTCGCCGGGAACCTCGACCGGAAGCCGGACCACGGCTACGTGACCCTCGCCACCGCAGTTCTCGAGGACTTCAACATCCTCGACGTGGTCACCGCGGATCGCGTCGTCGCGCAGGTCTCCGCCGAGCACCCCCTTGACGGATGCATCCCCGAAGTCACCTTCCTCGGCACGCGCTTCGACAATCTCCGCATCGCCGGCCACCCCGTACGCCTCGACCTCGACCTGGAGTTCTTCGGAGCGAAGCCTGGGAACGATGATCCCTGGTCAAAAAGCAACGGTCTGCGCGAGCGTGTCGCTGCCCAGTACGACGACATCCGCCGCCAATCGAACCTTCCCGCCGAGATTGCCGAACGATACAATCGAGTTCCATCGAATCCAGGTCCCCAGGAGCCGATCGAATGCTCGCTGGTCCAACGCGCGGAGGGTTCTTACCCTGGGCGGACCTTTGGCCACGTCATCGACGTTCCTCACTTCGGCAGGGTTTATCTCGCGACCGTGCGCCTGGTCGAGATCCCGGAACCGGCAACGGGCACCGTCAGCACGTTGATTCGCCTGACGATGATCGAGGCGAAGATGGGCTGCATTGCCAATGGCTCGGCGTCGGGGGGCAACACCATCACCAACGGTGGAACCAAAGAAACTGGCTAGTCTGGATCCCGATCTCGCTGGTCGTTCTGGCGACTACCGGCGATTGCATGGCTTCTCCGCCGGAGCAGTTTGCGCAGACGCGCCTGCTGTTTGAGCACGGACATCTCGCGGCAAGCCAGGACGTTGCCGGAGAATGGGCGGAAAGGTATCGGAGCGTCAACCCCGAGTGGGCGACGAGATTCAGGATCCTTGAGGCCGAATCGGCGGCATGGCGCGGGCGAAGCCGGGAAGTGGTACGTATCCTCGACCCCGCGCTTCCACCCTCTGCCGATGATGACGACCGCGTGCGAAGATTGTCGCTCCTCGCTGCGGCGCAGATTCATCTTCGGCGTGGCGGCGAAGCAGCACAGAGTCTGGCCGCCGCAGACGCTCTCTGTGCTTCGATGGATCGTCCGGTCTGCGGTCATGTCCTCAACGCCCACGCGACCCTGGAGGCCAGACGAGGCGATAACGCAGCAGCCTATGGTTTCTACCTGCGCGAGCTCTCCGTGGCCCGCAACTTCCAGGATCGCTTTGAGGAAGCGGCTGCGCTGATGAATCTGGCAGGGACCTGCCTGCGTGAAGAGCACTTCGACGAAGCAATTGACTGGCTGAATGCCTCCGATCGCGCGGCCGAACCCCTGGGCGCTGAAGACATCCTTCTCGAAAATGCCGGCAATTTAGGCTGGGCCTATTACAGCCTTGGCGATCGCGAGCGTGCCCTGGCGCTCTTCCAGAACGCCGAGTCACGGGCCGTTGCGCTCGGCGACACGGACGATACGATCAACTGGCTCACTACCAGCGGATACGTCTATCAGGACGATCACAACTGGCTGCAGGCTGAAGCAGCCTACCGCCAGGCCCTCCAAATCGCCAGAGCCATCGGCAGCAGCGTGGAAATCGTCAATTGCCTCGAGGATCTCGCCCATGCCTCCATCCAGCTCGGCGAGCTCAGTCAAGCTGACGCTTATCTCCGCCAGCTCGATCCCCTCGTCGCTGCCTCCGGAAATCGTCTCGATGTCCTCGATGTGACGCTCGCGCGCGGGCGCATCGCCGCCGCGCGCGGTCAGGAACAGCAGGCCGAAGCCCTCCTGCGCCAAGTCGAAACCGATCAGTCCAGCCAGATCACCATGCGTCTCGGCGCCGAGCACGAACTCGCTCGGCTTTTCGAATCCGAAGGTCGCACCGGCGACGCGCTGAAAATGTACGCCGCAGCCCTGGCCACATTCGAATCGGCGCGCGCGGAGATCCAGAACGAGGACTCGAAGCTTCCCTACTTCGCCAATGCAACGCCGATCTACGACGACTACATCCGCCTCCTCATTTCCCAGGGGAAAACCGAGGAGGCGCTCGCCGCTGCCGACCAAAGCCGCGCGCGCACGCTCGCCCAGGGTCTCGGCCTAAGTCCAGCTCATCCGTCTCTCCACCCTGCCTCATTTCATCCCGGCGCCATCGCCGCTCGTGCCGGAGCAACTCTGCTCTTTTACTGGCTCGGCGAACGGCGGTCCTGGCTATGGGTAATTACCCGCGCAAAAACAGCAGTCGTCCAGCTGCCCCCGGAGGCGGAAATCGCGCGCCGAGTCGCACGCTATCGGCAGGCCCTGCAAGGCCCCGAAGATCCCATCGCGCCCGCCAACGAGGACGGCCTGGGTCTCTACCGCATCCTCGTTGCGCCCGCGCAGCAATGGCTCCCTTCGGGCGGAAATGTCGACATTCTCTGCGATGGAGCGCTCAGCGCGCTCAATTTTGAAACCCTTATCGTATCCCAGTCATCCCCGCACTACTGGATTGAAGACGCGAACATCGTCTCGGCCCCATCGCTCCTGCTGCTCGCCTCATCGCAACCCGCCGAAAGCGGACCCCTTAACCTTCTCCTGATCGGAAACGCCACTTCTCCCGGGCCGGATTATCCCGAGCTGGCGAATGCAGGGTTCGAAATGCGCCAGATCCGCAGGCATTTTTCACCCCAGCGGGAGACGATCTTCGAGGGTCAGCAGGCGACCCCCCGCTCCTATCTGCAATCGGCGCCACAGCGATTCACCTATATCGACTTTGTCGCCCACGGCGTTGCCAGCCGCACCGACCCGATGGATTCGGCGATCATCCTCTCCGGCATGCAGGGAAACGGCGATTCCTTCCGTCTCCACGCCCGCGACATCATGCATCACCCCATTCACGCTCGCCTGGTGACGATTGCCGCCTGCTATGGAGGCGGCATGCGCGCCTTTGCAGGTGAGGGACTCGTGGGCCTTTCCTGGGCATTCCTCTATGCGGGCGCCCACAGCGTGATCGGTGCGCTCTGGGAGGTCAGCGACGCATCAACGCCGCAGCTGATGGATGCCGTCTATCAGGGAATCCAGGATGGTCTGCCGCCGCGGACGGCCCTGCACCGCGCCAAGCTGCTGCTCCTCCATGGCCGGTTTCAGCGTCCATTTTTCTGGGCGTCCTTCCAGCTCTATACCGGCAGTTAACTGCCTTCGCCGCTCCGGCCACGCAGCAGAATTTTCTTCGCAGCCTCTGATACGAACGCGGCCCTCCCCTCACTACCTTCCAGAGCGGTAGCTCCCGTCACAGACGGAGCGCTCCCCGGAGGTGCCGAGGTGCCCATGCAGTTCCCGTCTCCCCTTTCTGCCGTCCAGCAGTTCGTCCTTGACTGCGCTGACCTGGCATCGAGCCTCGATAGTCTGGACACGCGAGACTACCGCCTGTATCTGCACGCGGCCGTGCTCAGTGGCCGGGCTCAATACCATGCCCTTCTGACGCGTCGACAGGATCTGTCCCCATCGATCGTTGAAGAAGGATGGGTTGATTTCATGCTCGACGGCCTGCTGGCGCGAGTAAGCTTCCTCGAAAGCCGCATTGGAATGCGTGCGCAGGGGATCTGCTAGCCTGCCTCGGCGCACGCCGCCCCGTTTACCGGCTGAACTTCCGAGTCCCCGCCTTGCTATTCCACGGTCACGGATTTGGCGAGGTTCCGCGGCTGGTCCACGTCGCAGCCGCGCCGCACCGCGATGTGATACGCCAGCAGCTGCAGCGGCACCACGTCCAGCACAGGCAGCAGCAGTTCGGGGGCGCTCGGGACAAACAGCACGTGATCCACCAGCTGCCCAATGTGCTCGTCGCCCTGGGTCGCAACCGCGATCACCTTGCCCGAGCGCGCGGTAACTTCCTGGATGTTGGAGAGCGTCTTCTCATAGCGCTGCACGGAATCGCGATGCGTCTCGTCGCGGGTGGCCAGCACGACCACCGGCAGCGTTTCGTCGATGAGCGCGTTCGGCCCATGCTTCATCTCGCCTGCCGGATAGCCCTCGGCGTGGATGTAGGAAATCTCCTTCAGCTTGAGCGCGCCTTCCAGGGCAATCGGGTAATGGATGCCGCGACCGAGAAATAGAAAATCGCGGGCGTTCGAATAGAGCCTGGCTAGCGGCTCGCACGCGTCGTCGCAGGTCCGAAGAATCTCCTCCACCTTGCCGGGCAGCAGATTCAGCGCCTCCAGCAGCGTCCGGCTTTCTGACTCGCCGATGCTGCCGCGCACCTGCGCAAGATGTACGGCAAACAGAAACAGCGCCACCAGCTGAGCCGTAAACGCCTTGGTCGAGGCCACGCCGATCTCCGGCCCGGCATGCGTATAAATCGTCCCCTGCGCCTCGCGCGTCACCATGGATCCCACGACGTTGCAGACCGCCACCGTCGGTACGCCCTTGGCGAGCATCTCCCGCTGCGCCGCCAGCGTGTCGGCGGTCTCGCCCGATTGCGTGATCAGCATCCCGATCGTCTTCTCGTCGAGGATCGGATCGCGGTAGCGAAACTCGCTCGCGTAATCCACTTCCACCGGAACCCGCGCCAGGCGCTCGATCATGAATTTCCCGGCCGTCGCCGCATGCCAGCTGGTTCCGCAGGCCGCAATGGAGAGGCTGGTGGCCTGACGAAGCGTCTCATCGGGAATCTTCATCTCCGCCAGAAACACCTTGCCGGTATCGAGCGAAATGCGCCCCAGCGTGGTGTCTCGAATCGAGCGCGGCTGCTCGAAGATTTCCTTCAGCATGAAATGCTTGTAGCCGCCCTTTTCCGCCTGGATCGGATCCCACTGGATGCGCTGCAGCGGCCGCGAAATCGGAGCGCCCTCGAAGTCGGTCAGCGCCACCCCGGCGCGGGTCAGCACGGCCATGTCGCCGTCGGCAAGAAAATACAGATCGCGCGTGTGGTGCAGGATTCCGGGCACGTCGGAGGCCACGAAGTACTCGCCGTCGCCCACCCCTACGATGACCGGGGGGCCACTACGCGCCGCCACAATCTTGTCCGGATCGTCGGCCGACAGGACGCTGATCGCGAATGCTCCGGAGAGCCGGTGCACGGTGCGCCGCACCGCCTCCTCCAGCGGAGTCGCCCTGCCGCTCTGGCTCGCCCCGGCCATTTCCTGTTCGATCAGGTGGGCGATGATTTCTGTATCCGTCTCGGTGACGAACTTGTGCCCCTTCGCCACCAGCTCCTGCTTCAGCGCGAGGTAGTTCTCCACGATGCCGTTGTGCACTACCACCAGCCGCCCGCTGCAGTCGCGGTGCGGGTGGGCGTTTTCTTCCGTCGGACGCCCGTGGGTCGCCCACCGCGTATGCCCGATGCCGAACGTCCCCTGGATGGGCTGCTCGCGGATCACCTCTTCCAGCCGCCGCAGCTTGCCCGCCGCGCGCCGCAGCTGCAGGCCGTCGCCGTTCCCGCCCACCGCAATACCGGCCGAATCGTAGCCGCGGTACTCCAGCCGCCGCAGCCCCTCCACGATCACCGAGACCACTTCCTTCTTATTGCCGACGTATCCCACAATGCCGCACATAGTGTTCTCCGCTTGCCCTTTGCGATGCGAAAGAGACAACCCACCCGGAGCCGCCGCGCCGCGGCCCGCAGATCATTTTTGCAGCGGAACTACTCGATGTGGAAAGAAAATTCTTCAATCACCGGGTTGGTCAGCACCTCGCGCGCGATCCGCTCCACTTCCGCACGCGCCGCCGCCTCCGCAATCCCGTCGTCCAGGGTCAGCTCGAAGTGCTTGCCCTGGCGCACGTCTGCAATGCCCTCGTACCGCATCTTACGAAGCGCGTGGTGGATCGCCTGCCCCTGCGGGTCAAGAACGGTTTTCTTCAGCGTGACGTAGACATGGGCCTTCATTGTGCCCGATTATAAATCCAGGCCGCTCCCCGCCCCGCTCCGCACCGGCCCGTCCCGCATCCCCACAAACTAAGCGATACTGGAAGAGTATGACGAATTATCTCGAATTGCCCGTGGGCGACAAGGCCCCCGAAGTGTTCAACGTCGTGATCGAGATCCCGGCGGAGGGCATCAACAAATACGAATACGACAAGCAGCTGCATGTCTTTCGCCTCGACCGCAATCTTTATTCGCCCGTGCATTATCCCGGCGACTACGGCTTTGTCCCCTCAACGCTTTCCGACGACGGCGACCCCCTCGACGTCCTCGTGCTGGTCGACGCCCCCAGCTTTCCCGGCTGCGTGATGCAGGTGCGCCCCATCGGGCTGCTGCAGATGCTCGACCAGGGCGTTCTCGACGAGAAAGTGCTGGCCGTGGGGCGTAACAACCCCCGCTATGCCGACGTGTGGAATTATTCGGAAATCTACCCGCACATGCTCAAGGAAATCACGCACTTTTTCTCGATTTACAAGGACCTTGAGGGCAAGCGAGTCGAGATCAAGGGCTGGCACGACGCCGGTCACGCGCGCGATCGCGTCGTGTACGCGGCTCGAAATTTCGTGGAAGCGCGCGAAGGCAAGGTGCGCGAGAGCAAGCTGATCGAAGCCGGAGCCAAACGGTAGAGCATCAGTCCGCGCCCACCGGCTGCGGCTGGGGGCGCGACCAGAGCGTCTTCGACAACCAGAAGAACAGCGGCCCCGCGGCGGCAATCAGCGCGCCGAAGAGCAGCGCAGGCATGCCTGCCATGCGCTCGCCGCGCGACGCGACGGCGGCATAAACCAGCAGCAGCGACGGCGCCACGCTGATGAGGCAGGCGAAGGCGAAATTGCCGGCGCGGAAGGGCCGCTCCAGCTGCGGCTCGCGCAGGCGCAGCACGACCAGCGCCAGAAACTCAAGGATCAGGCTCGCTCCATAGAGCATGATGTCCAGCGAAATGAGTCTCTCGAAGCTGAAGCGCAGGACGAGGCCCCATCCGGCTGCGCATGCCAGCACCGCAACCCACGGCACGCCCCGGCGATTTTTGCGAGCCAGCATCGGCGGCAGCAGCTCGTCTTCGGCCAGCACCAGCGGCAGGCGCGCGTACGACATCATGAGGGCATTGAACATACCCACCGCCATGAAGGTTCCGCCGATCACAAGGGCCACGGCCAGCCATTCTCCCGACAGACCCGACGCAACATTCTCCCAGGAGCCGGTGCGGAAGCGGTCCGGCGCAATCCCCGCCCACGCCATCGCCGCCAGCGGAA
>DATJQW010000091.1:0-19547 GCA_035505395.1 Acidobacteriaceae bacterium | reverse complement strand
CACGACGGGATGTTCAATACGGAGTCGGCGTACGGGACGACGGACGAGCTGTGGTTCATCGAGTGGGAGTTCAAGGGAACGCCGTGGACGAATCGGGCGCTCTATCGGCGGTGGTCGCCGATGCTCGCGGAGACGCACTTTAAGACGCCGACTCTGGTGGTGCACAGCCAGCTCGATTACCGGCTGGATGTGTCGGAGGGGTATCAGCTCTTCGACACGCTGCAGCGGATGAAGGTGCCGTCAAAGATGCTGTATTTTCCCGATGAGGGGCACTGGGTGCTGAAGCCGCAGAACTCGCAGCTTTGGTATAAGACGGTGAACGACTGGGTGGATGAGTGGACGAAGCAGTGATCAGGGAACAGAGATCAGCGATCAGATCGCGGGCGGAGAGCGCATGATTGCGCATTTGCGGGGAAGGCTGTTTGCGAAGAGCCCGGGGCAGGCGATTGTCGAGGCCGGCGGGGTGGGGTACGACGTGACCATCAGCGTGCCGACATTTACCGCGCTGCCGCGCGAGGGCAGCGAGGTGTCGCTGTACATCCACACGCACGTGCGCGAGGACTCGCTGGCGCTGTTCGGGTTCCTGGAACGGGACGAGAAGCGGCTGTTCGAGCGGCTGATCACGGTGTCGGGGGTGGGGCCGAAGCTGGCGGTGACGATTCTGAGCGGGCTGAATCCGGAGCGGACGGTGGCGGCGATCCGGGCGCAGGATCACGCGACGCTGACGCGGATTCCGGGAGTGGGGAAAAAGCTGGCGGAGCGGCTGGTGGTGGAGCTGAAGGAGAAGCTCGAGGATTTTGCCGTGGCGCCCGCGCCGGCGCTGGCAGCAGTTCCGGCGGCCGAGGATGTGCTCTCGGCACTGGTGAATCTGGGGTACTCGCGGCCGGCGGCGCAGAAGGCGATTGAGACGGCGGTGGAGAAGGACAAGGCGGCGGGCGGGAATTTCGACGAGCTGTTCCGCGGAGCGCTGAAGGTGATTCGGTGAGGACAGCGTGTAGCGGTTAGCGGTTAGCGGCGGTGTGAACGTCGCGCCTGCCGGATGAACTCGCGAAGAGGACGTTGTCCGACGGGCAGGCTTTTCAGCCGACTTTCTTCAGTCCCTCGCGAATGGCTTCTTTGACCACTGACTGGTAGCCAACGCCCTTCATCCTGGCGATCTCCCGGGCACGCTCGAGGTCGACGACTGGAATGCGAATGGAGACAGCCCGCGTTGCACGCGACCTGGCCTCCTCCATGAGTTGCGCAAGCACCGCGGCGTCGGTTGGGCGAACTTTGGCCCCGGAAGATCGACGGAGGGTGCCGTCGCGCAGTGCCCGCTCAAAGGCACGCTGCGTGTGGTGCCGGCCCTCCGGCGTGGCGTACCATGCAGCCTCCTCAGCTTCGGCGCGGAATGTGGGAAGCTTAGGGGATTTGCGGGCCATATTTTTTCCTTTCCGCCGCGTTTTCAGTCGCGAAACAGTATATACGCAATCTGTATATACAACGAGATTTATTCGATCACGGTAATTTTGGCGCGTTTGCCGAGGCGGGACTGCGCGTCCGGCGAAACGCGCGGCATGAATGCCGCGCCTAGAAGTCGACTTCAGGAAGCAGCCTCCGCATGAGCTCCCGGACCCGTTCGGGTGTGATGCCCTGGTGGTAATCGCAGGCGAGGGGATGGTCCGTTTTCTCCAGGCGGAAATGCGGCCGCTGATTGTGACGTTGCGGATGCGCATACATCCTGAGGTTCAGCGTTTCGGGATAGTCGGGCAGCCTTGTGCTGAGCCAGGAAAACATCGGCGGCAGTTCCGCCGCCTCATCTCCCGGCAGGGTTCGCAGTTTCTCAAAGTTTTCGCGACTCAGCGAGCCCCATACTCCCCAGCGAAAGCTTTCTCCGGTGCCGATAATGGGGAGGTGAATGATGCCACGGACGAAGAAATGCTCGTCTTCAACCGCGCAAAACTTCGTGTTGAGAAATGAGGCACGACCATCGCCCGCTGCCTGCTCGGCGTCCTCAAGCTCCTTGCGCCAGTAGAAAGGTGCGGAGTAGCCGTAGTCGAGGCAGGGGCCCGTGTGCCATTCCTCGCAGCTGTCGCATTTCCAGCGAAGATCGGCCAGATCGTCGAGGGTGACCCTTGGGCGTTCGTTGCGGATGCGAGCCCGTTCGTAACAACCGGCGCAGAGCAGAGAGATAGAAGCGAGCATCTCCGACTCCTCGTTCCATCCGCCGCTGGCTGCGCGGATCAGTTCGCAGTTGTCGCACCACGCATCTGGGAATGGATTGTCGCCAGTTGGTTCCTTGCGGTTGAAGCCAAGACCAGTGTCTTCTCCGACGAGATGCGTGCAGACATAGGTCTTCTCGGAATCACCATGCGTGTCGCAGTGGATCTTATCGGTCACGCAACGAAGTCTATTCGATGATGGTAATTTTGGCGCGTTTGCCCACTCGGACAGTGATGCGGGCGGGGAGAGCGGTCAGCGCGATGGTAGATGCGGTGACGGTTTCGCCGTCGATACGGACGGCGTTTTCGGCGAGCTTGCGGCTGGCTTCGGCGCCGGAGGCAGCGAGTCCGGCACGGACCAGGAGCTTGGGCACGCGGATGTGCAGGCCGTCGGCTGGCGCTGACGATGGATTGGTGAGCTCAGCGAAGGCGACGCGGATTTCTTCAAGGCCTTCGACGTCGTCGGATTTCTGCTGGAACTGGCGGGCCCAGTTTTCGTCGGCTTGTTGGGCGGCTTCGGCGCCATGGAAGCCGGCGACGATGGTGCGGGCCAGGTTCTTCTTGGCCTGCATGGGGTGGAGCGCGCCGGAGGCGATGTCGGCGTTCATTTTGTCGATTTCCGACTGGCGCAGGTCGGTGAGCAGGGTCCAGTAGCGGCCCATGATCTCGTCGCTAATCGACATGAGCTTACCGTACATTTCCTGGGGCGGCTCGTGGATGCCGATGGCGTTGTTGAGCGACTTCGACATTTTCTGCACGCCGTCGAGGCCCTCGATGATGGGGGTCATGAGGACGATCTGCGGAGGCTGGCCGTAGTCGCGCTGGAGCTCGCGGCCGGCGATGAGGTTGAATTTCTGATCGGTGCCGCCCAGTTCGACATCGCAGCGCAGGGCGACCGAGTCGTAGCCCTGGGCGAGCGGGTAGAGCAGCTCGTGGAGCGAGATGGGCTGCTCGTTCTGGAAGCGGGCGTGGAACTCGGCGCGCTCGAGCATCTGCGAGACGGTGAATTTGGCGGCGAGGCGGATGATGTCCTCGAAAGTGAGCTTGCCGAGCCACTCGGAGTTGAAGCGGACTTCGGTTTTGTCGCGGTCGAGGATGCGGAAGACCTGATCGGTGTAGGTTTTTGCATTCGCATCGATTTGTTCGCGGGTGAGGGGCTTGCGGGTGACGTTGCGGCCGGTAGGGTCGCCGATGAGGGAGGTGTAGTCGCCGACGAGAAAGATGACGGTGTGGCCCAGGTCCTGGAAGTGTTTGAGCTTGCGCATCAGGACGGTGTGGCCGAGGTGGAGGTCGGGGGCGGTGGGATCGAATCCGGCCTTGACGCGGAGGGGGACGCCGGTTTGGCGGGACTTTTCGAGACGGGAGCGGAGCTCTTCGACGCGGATGATTTCGGCCGCGCCTTTCTGGAGCAGATCCATCTGCTCATCGACAGGAAGAAAGCTGGACATGGGCTGGTCCAAGTATAAGGTCGCGATCAGAGGAGAAGCGATTAGCGGTTAGCGATTAGGGTTCAGGGGCGAGCGCCAGCGATCAGGGCCTCGCCGTCCCGGGAGGGGCCACGGCCAGAAATGGAGCCGCGAAGTCTCAGGGACCAGCAGCGCGCTCAACGCTAATCCCTAACCGCTAACGGCTGGCCGTTGATACACTGGGAACATCTTGGTCGAGCTGGTTCCATCGATACTTTCCGCAGATTTTGCGCGGCTGGCCGATGAGGTAGGGGCGGCGGAGCGCGGGGGCGGAAGCGTGATCCATGTGGACGTGATGGACGGGCATTTTGTCCCGAATATCACGCTGGGGCCGCCGATTGTGCAGTCGCTGCGGAAGCATACGAAGCTGCCGCTGGACTGCCACCTGATGATCGAAAACGCAGACGAATTTATCCCCGCGTTTGCCGATGCGGGGGCGAACTGGGTAAGCGTTCACTACGAGGCCTGCCGTCACCTGCACCGCACGCTGGAGCTGATCGAGCAGCACGGGATGGAGCCGGCGGTGGTGATTAATCCGGCAACCGCGGTGGAACTGCTGATTCCGGTGCTGGGGATGGTGCACCATGTGCTGGTGATGAGCGTGAATCCTGGGTTTGGCGGGCAGAGGTTTATCCCTTATTCGCTGAACAAGATACGGCGGCTGAAAGAACTTCGGCAGGAACTGGGACTCAGTTATAGGATTGAGGTTGACGGCGGCGTGGCGGACGACACGGTCGGCGCGATTGTGGAAGCGGGAGCCGAGCTGCTGGTGGCCGGAAATGCGGTTTTCGGCGAAGGGCACGCGGAGCGCGACGCGCGGAGGCTGCTGGAAGCGGCCCGGCGTGCGGAGCAGGTAGCCGCGTAAGATGGAAAGCCTGGGGCGCGGTCGTCGCGGACCGCCGAGCCCCGGAAGATGGGGAAGTGTCCGCGACTTCTGAGGTGTTATGAATCGGTTGGTTATCCGGATTTCGGTGGTTTCCCTGGGCGCGGCACTCGCGTTCTCTCCCTGCGCGTTCGCCAGGAAGCACAAGAAGGCCCAGAAAGACTACAACACCAGCGAGACGGCGCTGAAGAATGTGAATTCCGAGCAGCCGGACAAGATCCTGTACGACAAGGCCATGCTGGCCATGAAGAAGGGCAAGTACGACGTGGCCCGACTGGATCTGCAGACGCTGCTGAACACGTACTCCGAGTCGGAGTACGCGATGCGGGCGAAGCTGGCGGTTGGCGACACCTGGTTCAAGGAAGGCGGATCGGCGGCGCTGGCCCAGGCCGAGCAGGAATACAAGGACTTCATTACCTTCTTCCCCAACAGCCCGGAAGCGGCGGAAGCGCAGATGAAGGTAGGGGACATCTACTTCCAGCAGATGGCGAAGCCGGACCGCGATCCGCAGAATGCGATCAACGCAGAGCGCGAATACCGCACCATGCTGGAGCAGTTCCCGGATTCGCCGCTCATCCCGAGAGCGAAGCAGAAGCTGCGCGACGTGCAGGAAGTGCTGGCGCAGCGGCAGTATGAGATCGGGGAATATTATTTCTCGCGCGAGAACTGGGCAGCTTCGATCGCCCGCCTGCAGACGGTTGCGGACAGCTATCCGTTGTACAGCAAAGCGGACCTGACGCTGATTTCGATTGGCGACGCGTATGCGAACGAGGCGGCATTCGTCTCGCGCTTCAGGATCTCGCCGAAAGCCAAGGCCGAGCTGGTGAAGTATTACAACGACCGGGCGGCTGCGTCGTGGGATCGGGTGTGCGTGCGGTATCCGCTGGGGCCGCACGTGGAAGACGCGAAGGACCGGCTGATCGCGATGGGGCGTCCGGTTCCGGATCCGACGGCGGCGGAACTGGCTGAGAGCCAGGCGGAAGAAGACAGCCGGGTGAACGTGAGGCTGGGCTCGCGGGCTCTGTCGCTGCTGGGACCCGGTCCGGATACGGTGAAGGCGGCGCGCGTAGGCGATCCTTCGATGGTGAGCCCGGCGCCGATTATTCCGAAGGAGCTGAACGACGAGGCAAGGACGGCGCTGGTGGATGCGATGGCGGGCAAGCCGATTCCGCCAATGAATCCAGGCGCTCCGGCTCCGGTGCAGGCTTCGAACGAGACGCAGCAGGCAGCTCCGGCGGCTGAGGGCGAGGGGGCGGTGCAGTCGCTGACGTTCGGTTCGGTGCCCACGGCGAACAGCGCTCCGGGAAATAACGTGAGCGTGCAGGTGGAAAACGGCGACACGGGCGCGGGCGTGACGGAAGACAGCGGCGCGGGAGCGACGGCGAATACGCCGCCGAGGAGTGAGGCGCCGGCCGCACAACCGCTGGTGGCACCGGTGGGTCCGACGAACAACCAGCCCTTGCCGCCAATCGACAAACCGGCTGCGGAGCCGGAGCAAATCAACCAGGTCCCGAGCGGTCCGGCGGGGGCGCAGGTGCAGACCGGCGCCAATGCGAGCGGGAAGCCGACGAACAAGAACCAGAAGGTGCCGTTCGACAAGAAGGACGAGTCGTCGAGCAAGCACAAGAAGAAGAAGGGCGTGGACAAGCTGAACCCGTTCTAAAGGCAGGGAAGGAGCGGATAGCTGAAAGGCGGGTAGCTAAGTAGCGGTTAGCGAGGAAGCGGTTAGCGGAACGCCAGCCAGCCGAAAAACGAATCGTCCAGGAAGAGGCCGTCCGTGGGGCGGCCTTTCTGTTGGCGGCGCAGGCGCGCATTATCATGGAAGTTTGCATGTCTCAGCATCCTCAGAGCATTCAGGAAGAATCCGTGGAGAGCCCGAAAGGCCGCGAACTGCCCAAAGCGTACGACCCGACAGCGATTGAGGATCGCTGGGCCGGGGTATGGGTGCGCGAGCGGCTGTTTCACGTGGAGACGCCGGACGCTGCCGGGCTCGAGAAGCTGCAGGCCGCGGGCCACGATGTGTTCACCATCCTGCTGCCGCCGCCGAACGTGACCGGGCGGCTGCACATGGGGCACATGCTGAACCAGACGGAGATGGACATCCTGACCCGCTGGCGGCGGATGCGCGGCGATCTGGCGCTGTGGCTGCCGGGCACGGACCACGCCGGCATTGCCACGCAGATGATGGTGGAGCGGCAGCTGGCGAGCGAAGGAAAGACGCGGCAGGAGCTGGGGCGCGAGGCGTTCGTGGAGCGGGTGTGGGAGTGGAAGCGCCAGACCGGAGGCGCGATCCTGGAACAAATGAAGCGGCTTGGCGCCAGCGTGGACTGGTCGCGCGAGTACTTCACCATGGACGAGCATCTGTCGGTGGCGGTGCGCGAGGCCTTCGTGCGGCTATACGAGCAGGGGCTGATCTATCGCGGCGCGTACATCGTGAACTGGTGCCCGCGCTGCCAGACGGCGATCAGCGATCTGGAAGTGGCGCACGAGGAGCAGCAGGGGAAACTGTGGGAGATCCGGTACCCGATCGCCGGGTCGCCGGGGGAGTTTGTCACGGTGGCGACCACGCGGCCGGAGACGATGCTGGGCGACGTGGCCGTGGCGGTGAATCCGCTGGATGAGCGCTACCAGGGGCTGATCGGGAAGACCCTGCAGCTGCCGCTGACGGGGCGCACGATTCCGGTGATCGCGGATGAGTGGGTGAAGTCGGACTTTGGGACGGGCGCGGTGAAAGTGACGCCGGCACACGATACCAACGACTTCGAGATCGGCAAGCGGCATGGACTCCCGTCGATCAATGTGATGGACGAGACGGCGCACATGAGCGCCGAGGCGGGCGCGTACGCGGGGATGGATCGCTATGCGGCGCGGAAACGCGTGCTGGAGGATCTGGAAGCGCAGGGCCTGCTGGGCACGGTGCGGGAGCACGTGAACGCGATCGGCAAATGCGACCGCTGCAAGACGGTGGTGGAACCACGGCTCTCGACGCAGTGGTTTATCGCGGTGAACCAGCAGCCAAAGAATGGCGGCGCATCCATGGCGGAGCTGGCGATTGCGGCGGTGCGGCCGGACGAGAAGGGCGAGAAGGCGATCCGGTTTACGCCGGAGAACTACGAGAAGATTTATCTCGAGTGGATGAACAACATCTACGACTGGTGCATCTCACGGCAGTTATGGTGGGGGCATCGCATTCCGGCGTGGCACTGTGCGGCGTGCCGGAAGATCACGGTGGCGCGCGAGACTCCTGCGAAGTGCGCGCACTGCGGGAGCGCGGAGATCACGCAGGAGACGGACGTGCTGGACACGTGGTTCTCGTCGGGGCTGCTGCCGGTGAGCGTCTTCGGATGGCCGGGGCACGAGCGCGACTTCGACGTGTTCTATCCGACGCAGCTGCTGGTGACGGGCTTCGACATTTTGTTCTTCTGGGTGGCGCGGATGATCATGCTGGGCTGCTGGTTCTCGCAGGATGAACCGATGGCCGATGGGTCGAAGCGCGGTCTGAAGGATTCAGTGCCCTTCCGCGAGGTGTACATCCACGCGCTGGTGCGGGACGCCGAGCGGCAGAAGATGTCGAAGACGAAGGGCAATGTGATCGATCCGATCCACATTGTGGAGCAGTATGGGACCGACGCGGTGCGATTCACGCTGGCGTCGATGGCATCGCCGGGGACGGACATCGCGTTCAGCGAGGCGCGGACGGAGGGTTACCGCGCGTTTGCGAACAAGATCTGGAATGCCGCGCGCTTCATCCTGATGAATGTGGAGAAGGCGCGCGAGGCGGGGATTGCGGTGGATCAAGCAGCGCTGGGGCAGATGCCGGCGGCGAGCGCGGGCGATCCGCTGGAAGCGCGGTGGATTGTGGCCGAGCTGAACCATGCAGCGCAGGAAGTGGACGAGGCGCTGGCAGCGTACCGCTTCGACGATGCGGCTAACGCGGTTTATCAGTTTTTCTGGGGCGATTTCTGCGACTGGTACCTGGAAATCGTGAAGCTGCGGCTGGATTTTGGAGCGAGCGCGGACCTGGCTGCGGCGCGGGCGTCGCTGACCACGCTGGTGCAGACGTTCGAGACGGCGCTGCGGCTGCTGTCGCCGTTTATGCCGTTCATCACGGAGGAGCTGTGGCACCCGCTGTACGAGGGCGAGACGCCGGCGAAGTCGATTGCGCTGACGCGGTATCCGCAGGCCGGATCGATTGACGAGGGAGCGCGGCGCGATTTTGCTCTGTTGCAGGAGCTGATCGTTGCGGTGCGCGCGCTGCGCAAGGACATCGGCGTGGAGGAGAAGCTGGCGGCGGCGATTCGGGTGCGGGCTGCGCAGGATGGACTTCCCTTTGCGGAAAATCTGGAGATGATCCAGCGGCTGGCGCGGGTTTCAGCGATGGAGGAGGCGCACACGGTGCTGGCGGGAACCGGCATCCGCTCCACGCCGCAGTTTGACGTGCAGGTGATCTACGAGAAGCAGGTGGATGCGGCGGCCGAGCGGGAGCGGCTGGCGAAGGAGCTGGCGAAGCAGGAGAAGATTGTGGCGTCGGCGGAGAAGCAGCTGAACAATCCGGCTTTTCTTGGGAAGGCTCCTGCGCATATTGTGGAGGGTTTGAGAAAACAGGAAGCCGAGACGCGCGCTGTGATGGAGAAGACGCGCAGGGCGCTGGAGGAGCTGGGGTAGATCGCCATGGAATGGAAGAGCCGGCGGATTGAAGCCATTCTGGAGCAGGCGCTGGTGGAGGATAAAGCCACCAGCGACGTGACGACGGCGCTAACGATCGATCCCGCGCTGCGGGCGGCGGCGACCATCATCGCCAAAGAGGACTGCGTGCTGTCGGGTGTCGGCTGCATTCCACGCTTTCTGGAGATTTTTGCGCGGCTGGACAGCCGCAACAGCGGGCGGTTCGAGGTGGTGAGCCATCCGGAGATCTTCGACGGCGTGCGGCTGCGCAAGGGACAGGCGATCGCGGTGATCCGGCACAATGCGCGCGTGATTCTGGCCTGCGAGCGGGTGATCCTGAACCTGCTGCAGCGGATGAGCGGCATCGCGACGATGACGCGCCGCTACGTGGACGAGGTGGAAGAAACGGGCGCGAAGATCCTGGACACGCGCAAGACCGTCCCCGGGCTGCGCCTGCTGGACAAGTACGCGGTGCGCTGCGGTGGCGGAGAAAACCACCGTCTCGATCTGTCGGACGGGATTCTGATCAAGAACAATCACATCTCGCTGGGCGGCGGCATCGTGCACGTGCTGGAGCGCGCGCGGGAACGGCGCAAGCCCGGACAGACAATCGACATCGAAGTGCGGAACGTCGACGAGCTGAACCTGGCGCTGGATCACGGGGCCGAGTCGCTGCTGCTGGACAACATGACGCCCGCCGAGGTGAAGAAGGCGGTAGCGCTGGTGCAGGAGCGGGGATTCGATATTCCCGTGGAGGCGTCGGGCGGGATCACGCTGGAGAATGTGCGCAAGTACGCGCTGGCCGGCCCGGATTACATTTCCGTGGGCGCGCTGACGCACTCCGCGCCTTCCGTCGACATCTCGATGCGCATCACCGCGGAACTGTATTGAGAGATCGGCGATCAGTGATCAGCGATCAGTCAACCTATTTGTCAGGCGGCTGGCAGCAAACGGCTCATGACAGGATTCCGGACGCATTCGATCTGAAGGAACTGAACGCGGCGCTAACAGGAACACGATTCGCAGGCAAGCTGCACTACTTCCCTTCCATCGGATCGACCAACACGCACGCGATGCAGCAGGCAGAGGCGGGTGCGCCGGACGGCAGCGTGTATCTGACGGATGCGCAGACGGCGGGGCGCGGGCGCAGCGCGCACACGTGGGAGTCGCAGGCGGGTTCGGGGCTGTACGTGAGCATCCTGCTGCGGCCGCAGATTGCACCCGCGGACATTCTGTGGCTTTCGCTGGCGGCAGGGCTGGCGGTGCAGCGTGCAGTGCGCGCGGTGACAACGCTCGAAGCCGATCTGCGCTGGCCGAATGATCTGCTGCTGGGGCGGAAGAAATTCTGCGGGATCCTGACGGAATTGAACGCCGAAGTCACGCGGGTGCGGCATGCCGTGGTGGGGATCGGCATCAACGTGCTTCAGGCGCAGTTTCCCGGCGAGCTCGATGGGATTGCGACGTCGCTGCTGATCGAAACCGGGCGGGCGTGGCCGCGGCAGGAGCTGCTGGCGGCCTTGCTACAATCGCTGGGTGACGAGGCGGCCGCGCTGGCCGAATCAGCGGAACGCGCAGCGCAGAGCGTTCGCGAGCGGCTGGAAGCGGGGTCCTCGTGGATTCGCGGAAAGCGCGTGCGGGTGGACGAAAATGGCGGATTTGCCGGGGTGACGGAGGGCCTGGACGCGCGCGGCTTTCTGCGGGTGCGTACGGCCGAGGGGCTGCGCACGGTGCTTTCCGGCGGCGTGCGGGAAGCCTGAAGGAGTGGAGAAGCCATGCTGCTGGTGCTGAACGTAAACAACACCAATACGGTGATCGCGCTGTACGCGCTGACGCCGGAGGCCACGACCGATGGGCTGCGCGCGACGTGGCGCATCAGCACGAGGCAGGGGCAGACGGCCGACGAATACGGGATCCTGATTCGCAGCCTGCTCGAGAGCGAGGGCGTGGAAAGCAGCACGATCCGCGGAATCGTGGTGGCGTCGGTGGTGCCGCCGATTGACTGGATTCTGCGGCAGTTCTGCGAGCGGTATTTCAACCAGAAGCCGCTGTTCATCGAGCCGGGAGTGAAGACGGGGCTGCCGATTCTGACCGACAATCCAGGCGAGGTGGGAGCGGATCGCGTGGCGAACTGCGTGGGCGCGTTCCATCTGTATGGCGGTCCGACGATCGTGGTGGATCTGGGCACGGCGACGAATTTCGACGTGGTTTCGCGCAAAGGGGAGTTTCTGGGCGGAGCGATTGCGCCGGGGCTGAGCATCTCGGCAGAGGCGCTGTTTGCGCGGGCGGCGCGGCTGCCGCGGGTGGAGATTCGGCGGCCGGCGAAGATCATCGGCACGAACACCGTGGATAATCTGCAGATCGGATTGTTCTGGGGACACATCGGGCTGGTGGATTCGATTCTGGAGCGCATGATTGCGGAGCTGGGCACGGAGACGAAGTGCGTGGCGACGGGCGGGCTGGCGCACCTGATCGCGCGCGAGTCGAAGTACATCACGGAAGTGAACGAGATGCTCACGCTCGAGGGGCTGCGGCTGATCTACGATCGCAATCGGACCGCGCGCAGCCAGGCAGAAACCGCGAAGCCACACGCGTAAAACCAGTGGAAAACTACTTCAATTACTTTACGGAGATCGAGGAACGCTTCCAGCAGCGAAGGGGATCGATTTTGCTGCTCTCGACGCTGGATTGGGCGCTGATCGAGACGTGGCGCGAGGCGGGCATTCCGCTGGAGGCGGTGCTGCGGGGAATCGACGCGGCGTTCGATCGCTACGATGCGCGCAGAGCGAAGTCGCACGTGCGGCGCATCAACGGCCTGGCGTGGTGCGCGCAGGAAGTGATGACCGCGGCCGAAGAGATGGCCGAAGCGATGGTGGGCACGGCGAAGCCGCAAGCCGATGCGGCACGAGCGGGTCTGGAGCAGGAACGCGTGGCCGCGCATCTGCAGGAGGCGGCGGCCAGGCTGCAGGCGGCGAAGCTGACGGGGCTGGCGGCGCAGACGGCGGCGGAGACTGCGGAGCGGCTGGAGACGCTGGCGAAGTCGGGGAGCGAGCAGGCGACGGGCGAAACTCTGAATCTGGAAGAGCTGGAGCGCACGCTGACGGTGCTGGAAGAAAAGCTGCTGACGGCGCTGGTGGCGACGGCTCCTGAGGCGGAGCTGGCGGCGCTGCGCGAGCAGAGCGAGCGGGAACTTGCGCCGTACCGGCGGCGGATGCAGGCGCTGCAGATCAGGCAGATCGAGCAGCAGTTTCTGCATAAGCGGCTGCTGGAGCAGCACGACCTGCCGCGACTGAGCCTGTTCTATATGAGGCAGGAGTGAAGCTGCGCATCGAGAAGATGATTTATGGCGGCGCTGGGCTGGCGCGCGCCGAGGGGAAGGCGGTGTTTGTACCCTTCGCGCTGCCGGGCGAGACGGTCGAGGCTCGCGTGTCGGAAGAGAAGCGCGGCTATGCGACGGCGGAGATCGAGGCGGTAACGGAAGCGAGCGCGGAGCGGGTTCCGGCGACGTGCCGGTACTTCGGGGCGTGCGGCGGCTGCCAGTATCAGCACGCGAACTATGCCGCGCAGGTGGAGATGAAGAGGGCGATCCTGCGCGAGACGCTGGAGCGGGCGCGGATCCGCGAGATTCCGGAGATTGCGGCGGTGACGAGCGAACCGTTTGGCTACCGAAACCGGGTGCGGCTGCACGTGCAGCGAGATCCGTTCGCGCTCTGCTACAAGCGGCGCAACTCGAATGTGAATCTGCCGGTGACGGAGTGTCCGATTGCGGCACCGGTGCTGCAGCGCGCGATGACGAAGGTGCATGGGGAGGGCGAAGGATCTGGGTTGGCGGAGTGGGCGCGATCGATCGAGCTGTTTACGAATGAGGATGAGTCGGCGGTGCTGGTGGCGCTGTGGACGGAGCGCGATGCCGGCGATGCGAAACGGGCGCTGACCGCGACGTGGCCTAAGCTGCGCGGTCTGCTGCCGGAGGTCGCGGGGGCGGGAGCCTTCTCGGTGGAGCGGCGTCCGCGGGCGAGCCGGTTACTGGCTAGTGTCGGCGAAGAGTCGCTGCGATACAGGGTCGGCGAGCATGTGTATCGCGTGAGCCTGGGGTCGTTTTTCCAGGCCAGCCGGTTCGCGCTGGAGTCGCTGGTGCAGCTTGCGGTCGGTGGCGAAGGCGGCGGGCGAGCGTGGGACTTGTACGCGGGGGTGGGGCTGTTTTCTGTGCCGCTGGCTGAGAAGTTCAACGAGGTGACCGCGGTGGAAGTGGCGGCGAGCTCGGTGCGCGACCTGCGCGAGAACCTGCGCGGCGTGGGACAGGAGCATCGGTCTCTGGTGGTGGCTGCGGAGGCGTCGGCATTTCTGCAACGGGCGGTGGAGCAGCGGGAAGCGGCGCCCGACCTGGTGGTGGTGGACCCGCCGCGGGACGGGCTGGGAGTGGGGGTTACATCGCTTTTGGGAAAGCTGCGGCCGCCGCGCATTACTTACGTTTCGTGCGATCCGTCTACGCTGAGCCGCGACCTCGCTGCGTTGCTAGAATCCGGCTATCGTCTCGGCACTGTGCATCTGGTGGACCTGTTTCCGCAGACTTTTCATCTGGAGACTGTCGCGCATCTGACACTGGGTTAGCGATTCCTGAGCGGGCCGGGCGACGAGGCCATGGCCGCTGCAACCATCCCGCAAAGCACTGAGGCATCGGCACCAGCGCAGGCAAGAATGTCGCCGCGCTGGAACTTGAATTTGCGTGCGCCGGCGCTGTTTGCGGCCATCAGCTTTGCGGCGGGTGTGCTGGCGGCGAAGTTCTTCTGGGTGCAGCCGGGGCGATTGCTGATTGCGATTCTGTTGCTGTTTGCGACAGCGTTGCTTGCGACATTTCGCGCCGAACGCGTGGCCCTTGGCGCGGCGGCTGTGCTTTGCGCGCTGCTGGGGGGATTCTGCGCGGAGACGCAGCCGCATCCGCCCGAAAACACCCCTCTTTCGCGGATTGCATGGGCGACACCAACGCCGACCCCGGCAACGCGGCGTGAGGGAATTGCAACGACGCATGCGATTGACGGCACGATCGTGAGGGTTTCTCCGGTGCGCCGGATGGAGACGCTCGCGCCATACTCCGATGAGAAACGCGAGGAGCAGAGCCAGCAGCTCGATGTGCGCGTGACGGCCGTGGATGGGGAGCGTTTGCCCGCAGCGGAGGGTCTTCGCCTGACACTGTATGCGGGAGCGGGAACGGAATTTCCGGATCTGCGCTGCGGCGAACGGCTGCGCGGCGACGCGGAGATGCACACGGAGGAACGGTTTCTCGATCCGGGCGTGTGGGATGCGGGGGCGTGGCTGCGGCAGCAGGGGATCAGCGCGCTGGGCAGCGCGCACCTGGAAACTGTGACAGCAACTGCGACAAATGAGCGGCCGGGCTTCTGGTGCCGGCTGCACAGCCTGCAACAAGCCGCGAGCGAGCGGCTGACGAGTTTCGCGGACGAGCCCGCGCCGTCGTGGGTTCCCGCGGGTCTGCGGCTGACGCACGACGATGCCGCGATGCTGACGGCCATGCTGACCGGAGATCGCACGCTGCTGGGGCGGCGGCTGCGAGTGGGGTTCGAGCGGACCGGATCGTTTCACCTGCTCGTCGTTTCCGGGATGCATCTGGCGATTTTTTCCGGCCTGGTCTTCTGGGTTGCGCGGCGATTGCGGCTGCCGCGCGCCGGTGCGTCGCTGGCAACAATTCTGCTGTCGCTCTGCTACGCACTGTTCACGGGATTCGGCCAGCCGGTGCAGCGCGCGTTCTGGATGGTGACGCTGTATCTGGCCGGGCGCTTGTTATGGCGCGAGCGGCGGCCGATGAACGCGATCGGTTTTGCGGCGCTGGTGATGCTGGCGGTGAATCCGGCGGCGCTGTTCGATGCCGGTCTGCAGATGACGCTGCTCTCGGTGTTCGCGGTTGCCGGGATTGCGGTGCCGGTTGCGGAGCGGACGTTCGGGACCTATTTGCGGGCCACGCGGAGTCTGTGGCTGCTGCCCATGGATCCGTCATTGCCGCCGATGGCCGCGCAGTTCCGGGTGGGCCTGCGCACGTGGGCGGAATTGCTGCGGCCGCTGACGGGCAGGCGGATTGCGTACGAGTTATTCCCCCGCGGGATCCGAGCTGCGCTTCTCATCGTGGAGTTGCTGACGACGTCGCTGGCGATCGAACTGATGATGACGCTGCCGATGGCCGTGTATTTCCATCGCATCACTGCCGTGGCGCTGCCGGTGAATTTTCTGATCGTTCCGTTGCTCGGCATTCTGCTGCCTCTGGCGCTCGCGACGCTGGGACTGGTGCTGACGGTTCCAAAGATGGCGATAGCGCCGGCCATGGCGCTGGCACTGCTGCTGCATGGCGTCAGCGGTTTGGTGCATGCGTTCGGTGCGATGCGATTGGGGGATTGGCGGATTCCGGCGCCGACGGGGATGGCGATCGCCGCCACGCTGCTGCTGACGGCAGGCGCACTGCTGCTGATCCGGATGAAGCGCTTCGCGATCGTCGCGTGCACCGGGGCGCTGGCTTTGGCCGCTGTGGCGGCGACGCTGCCGCGGCCGGTGACGCATCGCGCCGGGTCGCTGGAGATCTCGACGATCGACGTGGGGCAGGGCGATTCCGTGCTGGTGATCACGCCCAACGGGAAGACGCTGCTGATCGACGCGGGCGGGATTGTGGGAGCGGGTGGGCTAACGGGGAGCGCACCCGGAGCGCGAGACTCGAATTTCGATGTGGGCGAGGACGTCGTGTCACCGGTGCTGTGGTCGCGGGGCATCCGGCGGCTGGACGCGGTGGCCATCACGCATGCGCACGCCGATCACATCGGCGGGATGCCGGCGGTGCTGGCGAATTTTCGGCCGCGCGCGCTGTGGATCGGCATCAATCCGCACTCGGCGCTCTACGATGCGGTGCTCGGCGAAGCGGGCGCGGTGCATGCGCGCATCGTTCGCCACGTGGCCGGAGAGACGTTCGATTTCGACGGCGTGCAGGTGCGGGTGCTCGCACCGGAGGCGGATTATCAGCCGGGGCCGATCCCCTCCAATAACGATTCGCTGGTGGTGCAGATGCGGTATGAGAACACGACGGCGCTGCTGGAGGGCGATGCGGAGTCGCCGAGCGAAGAGAACATGCTGGCGCGCGGCGGGCTGCATTCGGATTTCCTGAAGGTGGGACATCACGGCAGCCGGACCTCGACGACGCCGGCGTTTCTTGCGGCGGTCGCGCCATCGTGGGCTGGAATTTCGGTGGGACACCGAAATTTCTACGGGCATCCGCGGCGCGAGGTGCTGGAGGAGCTGCAGTCGGCGCATGTGCGCACGTATCGAACGGACCTGCTGGGGCTTTCGACCTTCTATCTGGACGGCAACAGCGTGAAGGCCGCGGTGTGGTCGGCGCAGTAGCGCCGCTATCGGCCGCGGACCATCGCTTCCAGGGCGTCGCAGGCGGCGACGGCTCCATTGTCGGCAACGACCTTCGCTGCGACGGAACGAGCCTGCGCCTCATACGTTGTATCCGAAAGCAGCTTCGCGATGAGCCGCGCGGCAGCTGCGGCTTTGTAATGTTTGCGCCCAAGCACTTCGGCAACACCGAGGAGCCGCACGTGGCGCGCGTTGTCGGGCTGGTCGTGGCTGTAGGGCATCACCAGCATCGGTTTGCCGGCGCGTAAAGCCTGGGCGGTGGTGCCGATGCCGCCCTGGTGAATGAGGACTGAGGCGCGGGGAAAAATCTTCGAGTACGGGGCGTAGCGCGTGACGCAGATGGTGTCCGGCAGGCGCCGTTTGGGGAGATTGCGATCGTCGGCGCCGATCAGCAGCACGGCGCGCTGGCCGAGAATCTCCGCAGCCTCAGCGCTCTGCTCGTAGAAATCGCCGGCGTTCATCACGGCGGCGGAGCCCAGGGTAAAAACCAGCGGCGGCGGACCCGCGTCGAGAAACGCGGCCAGCTCACGCGGCAACTCGCCCTCGTCGCCCGCGCCATCGTGGAAGGCGAAGCCGGTGATCTTTACGGAGGGCGGCCAGTCCGGCTGCGGCTCGCCCATGACGCGCGAGTAGAGCGCGAGGGCCAGGCGCTCGGAGTGCTTGGCGTCGAAGATGGGATCTTTACCCGGCGGCAGACCCAGCTCGCGGCGCAGCGCATAGACGGGCTCCGGCCATTTGCGCGTGACGAAGCGTGCAAAATGGGCGACCACGTGACCGAGCGGCGGGAAGGCCTCCTGCGCGCGCGCCAACATGGGGTAAGGCGGGAGCACGGGGGGATCGTAGGCGGAGAAAAAGGAGAAGGGTGCGAGCACGTAGGAGGCCCAGGGCACGCCGGTCTTCTCTGCAACGATGGGGCCTGCGTAGGCGAGCTCGCCGGTGACGAGGAGATCGGCGCCACCATCGGCTTCGACAGCGGCGAGCAGGTCCTGATAACTCTCGCGGAGCGACGGAAAGAGAAACTCGCACAGGCCGGTCTCGGTGCCGTGCTTGATGTCGTAGATCATCGCGATCAGGCGCGTGTCGGTGGGATCCTGCTCGGGGCGCATGCCGGCGAAGCCGATGCCGAGCGGCTCGACTTTGGGGCGAAACATCTCCGGGATGGCGAGCACGGGTTGGTGGCCGCGGCGCTTGAGCTCGAGGGACAGGGCGATAAGGGGATTGACATCGCCGAAGGTTCCAAAGGTAGAGAAGACGATTTTCATCGGCAATCGATTCGGGATTGTCTCAGAAACTTGTCTCAAACGCGTGAAATCTGCGCTCGAGATCCCACTCCTGGCGGGCTTTTTCGCTGGAGTGAACCAAAGTTGCACACAGCGCCGTCGGCGTTTCGTTGCCGAGCTGGCCGCGGCAGGCGGCGACCGGGGTATCGAGATGCTCCGGCGTGAAGCGCTGCCAGAGGCTGGCGCCGGGGAGGAAGGCGTGCTCGATGGAGGTGCGAGCCATCAGCTTGAAATCCATATAGGTAAGAGGATAGGTAACCGCCGCACGCACATACTCGTGAGTCAGATCGATGCGCGAAACGCCCTCGTCGTCGGTAGAGAGCGCGACGGGCACGCCCATTTTGCGATAGAGCATGAAGGGGTGGTCGCTGCCTGCGACGTTGAGGATGACGGCGTTGCTGGTGAGGTTGATTTCGACCATCACATGGCGCTCGGCCATCTCCTGCATCAGCTGCCAGGGATGATCCTCATACAGGACGTCGACGCCATGGCCGATGCGCTCGGCATGGCCCTGCTCGACGGCGGCGCGGATGTGGAAGGTGAGACCCTCGGGCGGGACGAGTCCTGGCGCGAGTTCGCCGGCATGCAGGCTGATGTGCACCTTCGGGTAAATCCCGTGCAGATAGTCGAGCATGTGCATCTGCAGACGATAGTCGCGCATGGAGAAGTAGGCGTCTTCCGGCTGGACAAAGTTGATGCCGACGACGTTCGGGTCGGCCGAGGCAATCTCGAAGCCGAGGAGGGTTTGGGCAAAGACCTGCTGCGGTGGATGGTCGCGCAGGACCTGGTAGAGGAAGCGCACGGTGACCTGGCAGCCGGGTGCAGCATCGGCTGTGCCACAGCGCTCGATGGCGTCGCGCTGGCGCAGGGCCGCATCGAACGCGGAGCCGGCGCTCTGAATATTGGCGCGAAATTCGGGATCGGCGAGCAGTTCCTGGCGGGACCTCGTGAGATCGGGGTCCCAGCCGATGCGGGCGGCGGCGGCTTTGGCGCCGGCGTAGTCGCCGGTCTGCATCAGCTCGAGATATTGCTCGTTCTGGGCGGCGGCGCGCGAAGCAACCTCGTCGATCCAGTTGCCGATGAAGCGATCATCGTCGCCGAAACGATCGAAGGTGTCGAAAAAGTGGTCGTGGCCGGAGTCGCCGGTGACGGGGACGAAGCTGCGCATGGAGAAGGCGTCAATCAGCTCGTCGTAGAGGTGCTGATCGGAGGGCACGGCGCTGGCGGCGGACTCGCCCGCGGGGCAATCCGGGGGGTGGTGATCGGCGTCCAGGCGGAGTTGGACCGCGTTGACGCAGATGTTATCCTCGGCGGCTTCGCGGATCCAGGTTTCCGCGTAGACCGCGCCGGTGAGGTGGACGTGCAGATCGGCGCCCTTGGGCATGCGAAAGAAGAAGGCGTAGAGCGCCGGCGGGCCCTCCTGGCGGGCCTGGTCGAAAGCGTGGGCGGCGCGCATTTCCGCGATGGGCCTGGTCTGTTCCGCCGGAGCGGCGCGGAGGAGGAGAAGCGAGGACGCGGCGGCGAGCAGGCAGAGCAGACGTAGGGCGCGGCGATGGAGCATCAGCCTCGATTCCTGAGGAGGAGCTGAGATCAGGTGGCACAAGTGTACCGCGGGCGGGCGCGCGAGACGATGAAGGGGGCG